>JBKPRI010000187.1:0-29607 GCA_046734515.1 Candidatus Methylomirabilota bacterium
GGGTGAGGGCGAGCGTCCACAGCGCGGAGAGCAGCATTCTGGTGATTCTCATGGCTCCATGCCTTTCGTGAGTGGCTTGCGGCCCACGCCCTTGAAGAAGGTGTACGAGAAGGTCCCGTCCGCCTCGGCCGTCCGGTAGAGCGCGCGGATCCCGCGCCGCCACGTGGCTTCGTCGATCAGGCCCGCGGCGATGGCCCGATCGCCCACGCCCTCGACCATCGCGGTGAACGTCCTTCGCGTGAAGCCGTCGACCAGCTGCGGGCGGCTCGCGTCCACGTACACCACGCGCGGCGACACCGCGACGTCCTCGAGGCCGACCTCGACGAGCCGCGGGTAGAGCGAGCGTCCGATGAGCGCGTCGCCGCCGGCGCGCGCCTGCAGGTCGACCAGGCACTGGATCGCGCGGCGCGCGTCGGGGCTGTCGGGATGGAAGTAGGTCGAGCCGTGATCGCCCTCGATGACCGTGAGCGTGCCGCCCGGCTTGAGCACTCGCAGCAGCGCGATGAGCGCCTCGCGGACGCGCGGCAGATGCTCGAGCACGAAGCAGACGAACACGTGGTCGAAGGCCCCGGGGCGAAACGGCAGCGCGTAGAGATCCGTCCGCCCGAAGACGACGTTGCCGGCCCCGGCCGATCGCACCCGCTGCCGGGCGAGCTCGAGCGACGCCGGCGCGATGTCGATCGAGATGATCGTGGCGCCCGGGCTTCGCGTGGCGAGCGTGACGGTCTGGGCCCCCACGCCGCAGCCCGCCTCCAGCACGACGCTGCCCGGCGCGTAGCGCGTGTCCACGTGCAGCAGGTCCGTGAGCGTCGTGGCCTGATCGACGAGACGCGTCTGCTCGTGCCCCGAGTAGCCGTGGACGTAGTCGCGGGTCACGCGCGGCGCGGGGCGCCGGGGTCGGCGGCATCGGGCACCACGCTGCGCGCGATGGAGCCATCGAGCGCCTCGTAGTCCTCGTAGCCGATGACGTCGTAGAGCTCGCGGCGCGACTGCATGCGATCGAGCAGGCCCTCCTGCGTGCCGTGGCGCGCGAGCTGCGCGTACGTCTCTTCCATCGCGCGGGCCGCCACGCGCAGCGCGGTCACGGGCCAGATCACCATCTTGTAGCCGAGGCGGGCCAGCTCGTCGGCGGTGGTGAGGGGCGTCTTGCCGAACTCCGTCATGTTGGCGAGCAGGGGTACGGGCACCGCCGCGGCGAACGCGCGGATCTCGTCCACGCTGCGGAGGGCCTCCGGAAAGACGGCGTGGGCGCCCGCCTCGACGTAGAGGCGCGCGCGGGCGATGGCCGCGTCCAGCCCTTCGGAGGCCAGCGCGTCGGTGCGCGCGATCACGCGCAGGTGGCGGGCGGCGCGGACGGCGGCGGCGACCTTGCGCGCCATCTCCTCGGGCGCGGCCAGGCGCTTGTCGGACAGATGGCCGCACTTCTTGGGCAGGACCTGATCCTCCAGCTGGACGGCCGCGGCGCCCGCGTCCTCGAGCTCGCGCACGAGGCGCATCACGTTGAGGGCCTCGCCGTAGCCGGTGTCGCCGTCGACCACGAGCGGCAGGTCCACCGCGCGGCAGATGGCGCGCGTGAAGAAGACCAGCTCGTCGAGCGCCAGCACGCCGAGATCGGGCAGCGCGAGGCTGGCGGTGACGGCGGCGCCGGAGAGGTAGAGGGCGGGGAAGCCGGCGCGCTGCGCCAGCAGCGCGGCGAGCGGCGTGTGCGTGCCCGGCATGCGCACGATGCCAGGCGCGGTCCACAGCTGGGCGAGGCGCTCGCCGGCCGGGCGCGGGTCACGCGTGGCCCCGGCGACGTCGATCAGCCAGGTCACTCGGCGTATCTCAGGGCGCGGCCCATGCTCGTCCCGGGATGATAGCGCAGCGCGTTCACCGCGCAACCCGCCGTCAGGGGACGAAGTAGAACGGGTTGGGGAGCTTGTAGGTGCGCTCGGCGAACCCGCCGTCCAGATCGCTCATCTGGTCGCCGATGTTCACGACGATGGTGTAGCCCTGCTCCACGAGCTTCTTCCGCTCGGCGGCCTTCTGCTCCACCGCCGAGCTCGTGCGCAGCGCGTCGGGCTTGAGGATCACGCCGGTCCACTCGTAGCCGGCCGAGCGCAGATTGCGCTCGGTGGCGTCGCGCAGACGCGCGGGCCGGCCGGTGAGGAAGAAGACGGCCACACCGCGCTCGCGCGCCAGGCGGGCCAGCGCCAGCACCGGCTTGATGGGTTCGGCGCGGGCCAGGGCGATCCATGCCACGAAGCCGCAGGGCCCGTTCGGCAGCGCGTCACAGGGGCCGCCCACGATGAAGCCGTAGTCGTTGGCGCGCAGATTCGGCAGGTTCGACAGCGAGGTCTCGTCGATATCGAGCACCATGGCCAGCTTGCCGCCGCGCGCGGCGCGCGATTCGAGGTAGCCGCGCGCCTGCTCGACGACGGCGGTGATCTCGGCATCGTAGCGGCCGGACTCGACGTACTCGCTGACCTGCCGCTTGGCATCGGCGAGACTTGGCGGGCCGGCCGGGAGCGTCGCGGTCGACGCGCCTGTCGTGCAGCTCGCGCTGCCGAGAAGCAGCGCGAGCAGGAGCGCCAGGCGCATCGCGCGACGTGGCATGCGTGATCAGAACACCGCGATCGGGTGGGCGGGCGCGCCGGTGGCGCCGACCAGCCGGATCGGTGTGGCCGTGAACATGAACTCGTAGCGGCCTTCCTCGGCGCAGGCCTTGGCGAGACGCTCGGGATAGGAGTTGTCCACGAGCACGAGGCCGAGGAACGGGATGGCCAGGTGCGTGCTCATGCCGAAACCGGGGAAGGGCACCGGGCGCTCGTCCATCATGTCCCACGAGATCGCCGCGATGTCCTTCTCGCGGAACCACTCGAGACACGAGATGTTCATGCCGGGATGCGGCGACACGCGCGGCACCCAGTCGGGATTCGCCTTGCGGAAGCCCTCGTCGCCGTTGCGCACCACCACCACGTCGCCCGGCTCCACCTTCACGCCCGCGCGCGCGGCGGCGGCGTCCAGCTCCTTCGGCGTGACGGGGTGGTCGATGGTCACGAAGCCTTCCTTGCGCCCGGCCGCCACGTCGAGGAGCACGCCGCGCGTGGTGAGGCCGTCGAAGTAGGCGTCGATCGCGCACCAGGTGGCGCCGGCCGCGGTGAGGTGGTCCTTGAACGAGCGGCCGTTGAACATCTCGCCGTCCCATCCGACGTGACAGAGCGCGTCGATGTGCGTGACCGAGAAGCCGTGATAGACGAGGTCGAAGCGGTCGAGCACCACGTCGGCGCGCTCGCGCTGCGAGGGGAAGGTCACGTTGTACATGATCGCCGGCTGCGGCCCGAGATCCCGGGCCAGCGAGACGGTGCGGCCGCTGCGCACGAGGGCGGCGGCCTGGGCGCGCTTGGCCGGCGTGATCAGGTTGGCGGTGCCGCGCTGGTCGTCGTGGCCCCAGCGCCCCCAGTTGTTCAGCTCCTTGAAGTACCCTTCGACGCGATCCTTGGTCGGCGGCGCCCAGTCGGCCATCACGGGACTCCTTTCTCTCTTATGGAGGGGAACCCTAGCACGGGTTCCCCTCTTCCCCTCTTCGCTTCCGGGCCAGCGTAGAATCCGCGTGGAGGTGGAGGATGACGACGATCGGTCTGTTGCACCCGGGCGAGATGGGCGCCAGCGTGGGCGCGGCCGCCCGAGCGAACGGGGCGCGGGTGCTGTGGGCGTCCGAGGGGCGCGGCACGGACACCTGGGCGCGCGCCGCCACCGCCGAGCTGGACGATGCCGGCACGCTGCGTGACGTCGTCGCGGCCAGCGACGTGGTCCTCGCGGTGTGTCCGCCGCACGCCGCGCGCGACGTGGCGCGCGCCGTCGCGTCGGCCGGGTTCCGCAAGCTCTACGTCGACGCCAACGCCGTCGCGCCGGCGACCTCCCGCGAGATCGCGAAGATCGTCGAGGCGGCCGGCGCCACCTACGTGGACGGCGGTCTCATCGGACCGCCGCCCGACAAGCCGGGCACGACGCGGCTCTATCTCTCCGGGCCGACGGCGGCCAGTGCGGCCGCGCTGTTCGCCAGGGGCAATCTGGAGGCGATCGTGCTGCCGGGCGAGCTCACCGCCGCGTCGTCGATCAAGATGGCGTACGGCGGCTGGAACAAGGGCCAGCAGGCGCTCCTGATGTCGATCCTCGCCCTGGCGAAGGCCGACGGCGTGGACGAGGCGCTCATCGCCGAGTGGCAGCGCTCGCAGCCGGACCTGCCCAAGCGCGCGGAGAACGCCGCGCGCGGCAGCGCGCGCAAGGCCTGGCGCTGGATCGCCGAGATGGAGGAGAATGCCGCCGCCCTCGACGCCGCCGGCCTGCCGGAGGGCTTCCACCAGGCGGCCGCCGAGATCTATCGCCGGCTGGCCGTCTACAAGGACGCGGGCGTGCCGCCCTCGCTGGACGAGGTGGCGAAGACACTTCTGAAAGGTAAGAAGGGATGAGCGCGACCATCACACGGCCGATCGAAGGACCCGAGGTCTGGCACGGCGAGGACCTCGCCCGCGCGAGTGACTGGATCCACCCGGTCAGCACCGCCGACCAGGACGAGCTGGATGCCGCGCTGCGCGCCGTCCAGCGCCGGGGGCTCGGCTGGCGCGATCTGACGCGCAAGGAGTTCGCGATTCCGGGCTGGTCGCGCACGCTGGCGGAGATCCGCGAGAAGCTCGAGCACGGCCGCGGCCTGGTCCTGCTGCGCCGTATTCCCGTCGAGCGGTACAGCGAGGACGAGCTGCGCATCCTCTACTGGGGCCTCGGCCTGCACCTCGGCACCCCGCGCTATCAGAACGGCAACGGCGAGCTGATCGGTGACGTGCGCGACGAGAACCGCCTCTATGGCGGCGTGCGCGAGGTCAACCCGATGCAGGCCGGCGAGCCGCGGACGTCACGCAACAAGGCGCGCTCGGCCGGGCCGCTGCGCTTCCACACCGATCGCGTGGACGTGGTGACGCTGCTCTGCGTGCGGCCCGCCGCCAAGGGCGGGCTCAGCAAGGTGGTGTCGGGACCGGCCGTCTACAACACGATTCTCGAGCGGCGGCCCGACCTGCACGCGCTGCTGTGCGCGCCCTACTACCACGTGCGGGAGGGCGAGGCCGGCGGCAAGCAGCAGTTCTACGCGATGCCCGTGTTCGGGATGCGTGACGGCCGCTTCACCAGCCAGTACTCGCGCACGTTCGTCGAGAACGCCCAGCACGTGCCCGGCGTGCCGCCGCTGACCGACGCGCAGAACGCGGCGCTCGATCTCTGGGCGGAGGTCTGCGAGGAGCTCTGCTACCAGATGGACATCCGGGCCGGCGACATGCAGCTCCTGAACAACCACGTCGTCTACCACGCGCGCTCGACCTACGAGGACGACCCCGCGCCGGGCCGCGACCGCTTCATGATGCGACTCTGGCTGTCGATGCCCAACAGCCGCGCGCTGCCCGAGGGCTTCGAGGTGCTCTGGGGCTCGACCGCGCCGGGCGCACTGCGCGGGGGTATCGCGCAGCGCGCCTGAGCCGGCGTCGGCTCAGCGGCGGCGCGCGCCGCCCAGGATGCCGCCGAGGACGCCGCGCAGGATCTGGCGGCCGACCTCGCTGCCCACCGTGCGGGCCGCCTGCTTGGCCATCGACTCGACCATCCCCTGCCGCCGCTTGGTGCCCCACAGGATCTCGCCGATCTGATCGCCGAGCCCGCCCGATGCGGGCTCGGTCTTCGGCCCCGGCTGCGGCTTGGCGGGGGGCGTGGTCCCGGCGGGCGCGGCGCGCTTCGTCAGCAGCTCGTACGCGGACTCCCGATTGACCGCGGCATCGTACTTCGTGCCGACCGGACTGCGTCCACGCACAGCCGTCCGCTCCTCCGGCGTGATCGCGCCCATGCGGCAGCGCGGCGGCGCCATCAGCGTGCGCTCGACCGGCATCGGTACGCCCTTGTCGCGCAGGGTCGAGACCAGCGCCTCGCCCACGGCGAGCTGCGAGATCACCTGGGCCACGTCGAGGGTGGGGTTCGCCACGAACGTCTCGGCCGCGGTGCGCACGGCCTTCTGGTCGCGCGGCGTGTACGCGCGCAACGCGTGCTGGATGCGGTTGCCCATCTGGCCGAGGATGTCGTTCGGTACGTCGTCGGGAAACTGGGAGCAGAAGTACACGCCCACGCCCTTGGAGCGGATGAGCCGCACCACCTGCTCCACGCGCTGCCGCAGGGCGGCCGCGGCGTCGTCGAACAGCAGATGCGCCTCGTCGAAGACGAACACGAGCTTGGGCCGGTCCAGGTCGCCCACTTCGGGCAGCGTCTCGAACAGCTCCGAGAGGAGCCAGAGCAGGAAGCTCGAGTAAAGGCGCGGTTTCAGGACGAGCTGGTCGGCGGCCAGGATGTTGATGATCCCGCGCCCGCTCAGATCCGTTCGGAGCAGATCGGCCAGCTCCAGGGCCGGCTCGCCGAAAAAGGCCTCGCCACCCTCGCGCTCGAGCGTGAGCAGGCCCCGCTGGATCGCGGCCACCGACTGCGCGCTGACCAGGCCGTACGCGGTGGAGATCTCCTTGCGGCTCTCGGCCACGAAGCTGAGCAGCGCGCGCAGGTCGTCGAGGTCGAGCAGCAGGAGCCCGCGATCGTCGGCCAGCTTGAACGCGATCTCCAGCACCCCGGACTGCACGTCGTTGAGCTCGAGGATGCGGGCGAGCAGGCTGGGGCCGATCTCGCTGACGGTGGCGCGCACGGGATGGCCCGACTTGCCGAAGAGGTCCCAGAAGACGACGGGGCTGGGCTCGGGTGCGTAGCCCTCCAGCCCGGTGTCGGCGACCCGCTGCTTGATCTTGTCGTTCGCGACGCCGGGCATCGCCAGGCCGGCGACGTCGCCCTTGACGTCGGCCATGAAGACCGGGACGCCGAGGCGGGAGAACCCTTCGGCGATCACCATCAGCGAGACGGTCTTGCCGGTGCCGGTCGCCCCGGCGACGAGGCCGTGGCGGTTGCCGTACCGTGCGAGCAGCTCGACCCGCTGAGAGGCACCCTTGCCGAGGACGATCGACGCGTCGGGGGACGGCTCGCTCACCCCAGCAGCTTGTCCTCCTGCAGGCGGACGATCGAGCGGTCGAAGGCGTCCACGATCTGGTCGATGTCCTTGTCGGTCATGGCGCCGTTCATCCAGCCGTTGGAGTTGCCCCGGCTGATGTCGACACCGTTGACCAGCATCGCCAGGTGCAGCGCGCCGGCCAGCTTGCCGCCCATGCCGCGATCGAGCCGCGCGGCGTCCATCGTCCAGTCTTCGAGACCGAGCTCGGCGGCATCGGCGCCGAGGAAGACGCGGAACATCGAGGAGCCGCCGTAGACGCAGCCGCGCACCCCGCGGGTCTTGAGCGTCTGGTTCATGGCCGCGCGCAGGCGATCGCCCTTGCGGTTGAGCTCGCGCTGGACCTCGCCGGTCTTGAGGATCTCGAGCTGCGCGACGGCGGCGGCGGCCACCAGCGGCGTGCCGCTGTAGGTGCCCTGGTCGGCCACGCGCTTCGTGCGGTCGCGCTTGGCGTCGCCGGTGAACGCGATCATGTCCATGATGTCGGCGCGCCCGGTGAGCGCGGCGCCCGGCAGGCCGCCCGCCACCGCCTTGGCCAGGCAGGTGAGGTCGGCCGTCACGCCGAAGTATTCCTGCGCGCCGCCGGCGGCCATGCGGAAGCCGGTGACGACCTCGTCGAAGATCAGCACGACGCCGCGCCGGCGCGTCTCGTCGCGCAGCTCCTTCAGGAACTTCGGATTCGTCGGCACCGTCATGGAGCGCCCGCCGGCCGGCTCCAGGATGATCGCCGCGACCTGGTGATCTTCCAGGAGCTCGCGCACGTGGTCGATGTCATTGCACGGCGCCACCAGCGTGGTCGACAGCGTGCTGGCCGGGACGCCGGCCGAGGCCGGAATCTCGAAGGGATCCTTCACGGCGGCGACAAAGGCGTCGTGCACGCCGTGGAAGTGGCTCTCGAACTTGATGATGTAGTCGCGCCCGGTGAAGGCGCGCGCCACGCGCACCGCCAGCGACGTGGTCTCGGTGCCGGTCAGCGTGAAGCGCACGCGCTCGGCGCCCGGCACGATCTGGCGCACCAGCTCGGCCCAGCGCACTTCCAGCTCGGAGCCCGCGCTGTAGTGCAGGCCCTTCTGCGCCTGGTCGGTGATGGCTTTCACCACGGCCGGGTGCTTGTGGCCGAGCATCAGCGCCCCGTGGCCGCTCCAGCAGTCGATGTACTCGTGGCCGTCCACGTCCCACTTGCGGGCGCCCTCGGCGCGGTCCACGTAGAAGGGGAACGGGGCGAAGTAACGGCCGTCGTGCGCGGCGCCGCTCGGCATGGAGGCGCGGGCGCGCTCGTAGAGGGCCTTGGACTTCGGACGGGCCTCGGCGTACTGCTGCTCGATGGTCGGGCGTGATGTCGTCATGCGCGGTAGCATAGCAAACATGAAAATCACCGGCATCGACAGCGTGGTGCTCCGGATCCCGTGCCCCAAGCCCATGTCGCTCGAGTTCGCCGACCACCGGATGGTGGCGGCCTTCATCTCCACCGACCAGGGCCTCGAGGGCTTCGGCTACACGCTGGCCTTCGGCGGCGGCGGGGCCGAGGCGATGCAGGTCTATCTGGAGACGCGGCTCAAGCCGCTGCTGCTCGGCGAGGACCCGCGCATGGTCGAGCGGCTCTGGGAGAAGATGTTCCGCGCCGACCGCGGCATCCGCCGCGTGGGGCTCGCGGCGTATGCCGTCGCCGCGCTCGACATCGCGCTGTGGGACCTGGCGGGCAAGGCGGCCGGCCAGCCGTGCTTCCGGCTGTGGGGCGCCGCTGCCGATCGCGTCGAGGCGTACGGCAGCGGCGGCTGGGCGAAGTACCGCGTCGAGGACGTCATCGAGGAGGCGCGCTTCTACACCTCGCAGGGCTGTCGCTACTACAAGATGAAGATCCACGATCCCGATCCGCGCGTGAACCGGCAGCGCGTGGAGACCGTGAAGAAGGCGCTTGGTGACGGCGTGCGCATGATGGTGGACGTCAACCAGAAGCTCGACGTGCTGAGCACCATCAAGCAGGCGCAGATGCTCGAGGACCTCGACCTCGTCTGGTACGAGGAGCCCGTGCTCGCCGACGACTACGCGGGCCTCGCCGAGGTGGCGCGCTCCATCAAGATCCCCGTCGCCACCGGCGAGAACCACTACACGCGCTTCGAGTTTCGCGAGCTGTGCGAGCGCCGCGCGGCGCGCTATCTCATGCCCGACGTCGGCCGCGCCAACGGCTTCAGCGAGACGCTGCGGATCGGCCACCTGGCGTCCGCCCACGGGCTGCAGGTCTCGCCGCACGTCGTGCACGAGATCTCGCTGCAGGTGGCGGGCGCGCTGTCCAACGCGTTCCTCGTCGAGTACATGAACTGGGCGCCGGCCGATCTGTTCGTCGAGCTGCCGAAGTGCGAGAACGGCTGGTTCCGCGTGCCGGACCGGCCGGGCCACGGCATGGCGCTGACGCCGGACGCCGTCAAGAAGTACCGCGCGCCGTAAGTGGGCGATAGAATCGGGGCCCGGGAGGAGATCGCGTGAGCCACGACCACGAGCACGGACATCACCACCATCATCACGACGACGATGACGTCCAGGAGCACCGCGAGCACGGCGCCCCGCTGACCGACGTCGAGCTGCGCGTACGCGCGCTGGAATCGCTGCTGGTCGACAAGGGGCTCGTCGAGCCCGCCGCGCTGGACGCGCTGATCGACACCTACGAGACCAAGGTCGGCCCGCGCAACGGGGCCAAGGTGGTCGCGCGGGCGTGGGTCGACCCCGCCTACAAGCGGCGACTCCTCGAGGACGGCACTGCGGCCGTGGCCGAGTTCGGCTTCATGGGCCGGCAGTCCGAGAAGCTCGTGGTCGTCGAGAACACGCCCGAGGTCCACAACGTGGTCGTGTGTACGCTTTGCTCCTGCTACCCGTGGGCGGTGCTCGGCCTTCCGCCGGTCTGGTACAAGTCGGCCCCGTATCGTGCCCGGGCCGTCATCGACCCGCGCGGCGTGCTGAAAGAGCTGGGTGTCAGCGTGCCGGAGAGCCGCGAGGTGCGGGTGTGGGACAGTACGGCGGAGATCCGCTACATGGTGCTGCCCGAGCGGCCCAAGGGCACCGAGAAGCTGAGCGAGGAGGAGCTGGCCGCGCTGATCACTCGTGACGCCATGATCGGCGTCGCCGAGGTGAAGCGGTGAACGGCGCCCACGACCTCGGCGGCATGCACGGCTTCGGGCCGGTGGACATCGAGCGCGACGAGCCCGTCTTCCACAGCGAGTGGGAGCGGCGCGCGTTTGCCATCACGCTCGCCTCCGGCTTCCTGGGCAAGTGGAACATCGACATGTCGCGCTTCGCCCGCGAGCAGATGCCGCCGGCCGAGTACCTGGCCACGAGCTACTACGAGCACTGGGCGTTTGGACTGGAGAAGCTGCTGCACGACCACGGGCTGGTGACGAAGGACGAGCTCGAGACCCGGTTGCGCGACGCCGCGGCGCCCGCGAAGCCGGTGCACGGCGCGCGCGTCCTGGCCGCCCGCGACGTCGAGAAGGCCTTGCGTACCAGCCGGACGTCGAAGGCCGACGAGGACGTGGCGCCGCGCTACAAGGTGGGCGACCGCGTGATCACGAAGAACGTCCACCCGCTCGGCCACACGCGCCTGCCGCGCTACGCGCGCGGCAAGCGCGGCGAGGTGGTGCTGGACCACGGCGTGTGGGTGTTCCCCGACACCGCGGGCAACGGCCTCGGCCGCAAGCCGCAGCACTGCTACACCGTGCGCTTCACCGCTCGCGAGCTGTGGGGCGACGACGCGCCGGCGCGCGACGCCGTCCACATCGACCTCTGGGACGATCACCTGGAGCCGGCATGAGGCCGCCCGACCTCGACGCGCTGCCCGCCATCCCGCGCGACGACGAGGGGCCGGTGTTCCGCGCGCCCTGGGAGGCGCAGGCGTTCGCCATGGCCGTCGTGCTCCATGAGCGCGGCCACTTCACGTGGAAGGAGTGGGCCGGCCGACTCGCGGAGCAGATCGCCGCCGCCCGCGAGCGCGGCGAGAGCGACGACGGCAAGCGCTACTACCACTTCTGGCTGGCGACCCTGGAGAAGCTCGTCGCCGACAAGCGCATCGTGTTGGCCGACGAGCTGCGCGCGCGCAAGGAGGCGTGGGAAGCGGCGGCGCTGGCGACCCCCCACGGGCAGCCCATCGTGCTCGGCGCCGACCGCGCGCGCTCCCGGCCGTGACGTGTCACCGCGCTCGGTGCGGCGACACCTGGAGTCCCATCGCACCGAGAACATCGGCTGGCTGCGCGCCGCCGTGCTCGGCGCCAACGACGGCCTGATCTCCACGAGCAGCCTCGTCGTGGGTGTCGCCGCCGCGCAGCCCGCGCGGGATCCCATCCTCGTGGCCGCCTTCGCCGGGCTCGTGGCCGGCGCATTGTCGATGGCCGCGGGAGAGTACGTGTCCGTCAGCTCACAAGCGGATACCGAGCATGCCGACCTCGACCGCGAGCGACAGGAGCTCGCCACGATGCCCGAGCGGGAGCGCGACGAGCTGGCCGCGATCTATGTGACGCGGGGCCTGTCGCCGGATCTTGCCGGCCGCGTCGCCGATCAGCTGATGGCCCACGACGCGCTGGCCGCGCATGCGCGGGACGAGCTCGGATTGTCCCACGCGACCCGGGCGCGCCCCATCCAGGCCGCGCTGGCCTCCGCCGCGTCGTTCGCCGTCGGCGCCGCCCCGCCGGTCTTGCTCGCCGCCGTGCTGCCGCTGTCGATGCTCACCCCGGTGCTCGTCGCGAGCACGCTCGTGTTCCTGGCGGCGCTCGGCGGCACCGCCGCGCGCCTGGGCGGTGCGCCGCGGCTGAAAGGCGTGGTCCGAGTGGTCTTCTGGGGGGCGGTCGCGATGGGATGCACAGCGCTGGTCGGCCGTCTGTTCGGCACCGTGGCCTAGTGCGGCTGCGTTCGGAAGAACGCCTGGCGGTCCCTTGGATGCGAAGTACGGCGATGGCGCTCGGGTTGCTGGCGTTGAGCGGCTGCGCGATGTCCTCGCCGGAGCCGACCCGGCCGGCGGCGACGGCGGGGCCGCTGGCCGTCATCATCATGCCGTTCGATGCCTCCGACCTGCCCGCCGAGCGGCGCTGGCTCGGGACGGGCATCGCTGAGGTCGTGTCGCTCGGGCTCGTCGAGCACCCCACCATCGTGCAGCTCGATCGGGCCCGGGTGAGTGCGCTCAGCGATGCCGAGACGTGGACCGAGGACGCAGTGCGGCGGGTGGCGCAGGCAGCGCACGCCCACGCCGCCCTGTATGGCCGTGTGCAGCACGATGCCGGCGGACTCGTCGTTGCGCCGCGAGTGCTGGATCTGCGAACCGGGCGGGTGACATCGCTTCCGGCGCTCAGGACGTCGGACCTGGAATTGCTGCTGCAGCTCACGACGATACCCGTGTTGTACGCTCGTGAGCTGCAGCCGGGCGCGACGGACGCCCTGAGCCCGCGCATCGCGAAGGCGGGCCACCCGACCGGCTCCCTGCGCGCATTCGAGCTGTTCTCGCGCGGCCAGGCTGCCTTCGACCACGGGGACGCCGAAGAGGCGGTGCGCCTGGTCCTGCAGGCCGTCGAGGCCGATCCCGGGTTCACGGTGGCCCAGTACCGGCTGGGCGTGGCACATCTCGCGCTTGGCAACCGCTGGAAAGCGGCCGCGCAGTTCCGCGCGGCCTGGCACATCGATCGGATGATGCCCGAGCCGCACAAGGCGCTCGGCGATCTATTTCTCGGTGCGCCGCGCCCGCTCGTCGACTACGCGATCGAGGCCTATTCCAAGGCGATCGAGCTCCGGCCGTTCTATGCCGACGCTCACGTCGGGCTCGGCGATGCGAGGGCGGCCAAGGGCGATCAAGACGTCGCACTTGCGGCGTACGAGAAGGCGCTGACGTTCGACCCGTTCAAGGCCGACACCCACGTCAAGGTGGGGAGGATCTTGGCAGCGCGCGGCCGGTGTGCCGAAGCAGAGACCGCCTACGAGCGCGCACGCGAGCTCGACCCTCGCTCGGCGGACGTGCGCTGCGCGCGATGATCGGGACGCCGTAAACGGTTCCGGCGGCGAACGCGTCCAATCGGTGATCATCGGCGGACTGGCCGCCATCCTTCACCACGGAGGCTCTTATGCGCGGCAAGACCTGGCTTCCCGCCCTCGCGTTGACGACCGGACTCCTGCTCGGCGCCAGCACCACGGCGTTGACCCAAACGCCGCCGCCGGGGCAGACACCGACCCAGCGGTCCGGCGGACGCCATCCGCACATCGCCGGCGCCGAGCGCGCGCTCAAGCACGCCGAGCGCCAGCTCGAGGAGGCGGCGCATCACTACGGCGGACATCGCGCCAAGGCGCTCGAGCTGGTGAAGCAGGCCGAGGGCGAGCTGCGCGAGGCCGTCGCCTACGCCCAGGCGCACCCGGACGAGTTCAAGACGCCGCCGACGAAGTGACCGGGACGGCGGCGCCTCAGGGCACGGGGCGCCGCCGCACCTCCCACTCGTCGAGGGTCTTCGGCCAGTCGGAGTGGAGCAGGCGCGAGAGCGATCGGTCGGCCAGCATCCGCCCGCTGGTCTGGCAGCGCGCGCAGTAGTTGGTCTCGTTCTCCGCGTAGACGATCCGCTGAACCGGTGAGCCGCAATCCGGGCACGGCTTGCCGTAGCGGCCGTGCACTGCCATCTCGGGCCTGAACGCGGTCACCCCCTCCGGGAAGCCCTCGCCCGCGTCCGCGCGCAGCCGCTCGATCCACTCGGTAAGCACGGTCCGCGTGGCGTCGTACAGCCCGCGGATCTCCGCGTCGTCCAGCGACTGCGTGAGCTTCACCGGCGAGATCCGCGCGCGGTGGAAGATCTCATCCGAGTACGCGTTGCCGATGCCACTGAAGACGCGCGGGTCAGTGAGCGTGCGCTTGAGCGTGTGGTTCTCGGCCGTGAGGGCCTCGCGGAACTGCTCGAGCGAGGCGTCCATCACCTCGATACCGCCCGGGTCGAGCGCGCGCAGCGCGGACTCGCCGCGCACGGCCTCGAGGGACGCGCGGCGCTTGGTGCCGGCCTCGGTGAGCAGGAGGGTGCCGGTCGAGAAGTCGAAGGCGGCGAGGCCGATCTTGCCCGGCGGCTTGGCGCCGGCGGCCTTCCAGTGCAGGCGGCCGGCGATCATCAGGTGGATGACCAGGAAGAGATCGTCCTCGAGCGCGATCACCAGGCGCTTGCCGATGCGCCGCAGCCCGATGACGCGCTTGCCGCTGACGGCGCTCAGCGGGGGATCGACGGAGCGCAGCAGGAAGGGCGTGAGCAGACGCACGCGCTGGAGCGTGGCGCCGAGGATGCGCTGCTCGAGCGCTTCGAGATAGACCGTGACGTCCGGCAGCTCGGGCAACGCTTACGGCCGCAAGAGCCCGTAGATCAACCGGTCACCGACGCGACCGTGCTTCACGACAGCCTGGCGGAGGCGGCCCTCCAGCGTGTAGCCGGCCTTCTCCAGCACGCGCGCGGAGGCCGGGTTCCAGCTGAACACGCCGGCCTCGAGACGGATGACGTCGAGCGTCGCCCACGCGTAGTCGGTGATCGCGCGCAGGACCTCGCTGGCGATGCCACGGCCCCAGAACGGCTCGCCCAGCCAGTAACCGACCTCGGCCGAGCGATGGAAGACGTCCGTGCCCAGCTCGATGCCGGCGCCGCCAACCGCCTCGCCGTTCACCACGATCGCGAAGTTGACGACCGGCGTCTGGCCGGACGCATGCGCGATCCATGCCGTGGCATCGGCGCCGGTGTAGGGGAACGGGAAGCGGTCTTTCAGGTTGCCCGACACGTTGCGGTTGTTGGCGTAGCGCACGAGTGAGGCCTCGTCGCCGGCCCGCCACGCTCGGAGCGTGCAGCGCGAGAGCTTCAGCTCCATCAGGCTAGACGACCTCAACCTCCACTCGCGCCTCGAAGTCCGCCTGGCCGCCCGAGAAGCCGAACGTATCCACGGCCGTGTCGGGGATTGCCGCCGCGCCGTTCGTCAGGTCGTTCAAGCCGGCCCAGCCGTCGCGCATCCACACGGTGCCCTCCGGCACGCGCGGGGTCACGCGTGCGCGGGCGCGCATCTCGCCGCGGGCGTTGGCGATGCGGATGGCGCCGCCGTCGCCCACGCCGCGGCGCGCCGCGTCGGGCGGCGAGATCCACAGCTCCGGCTCCGGATCGGCGGCGGCCAGCGTCGGCAGCGCGCGCCCGGGATCGTAGAAGCCGTGGAAGTGCGTGAGCGTGCGGCCCTGGCGCAGCGTGAGCGGGTAGGGCGAGGCGGCCGCCGGCTCGTGGACGGGCAGCGGCGGCAGGCCCAGCGCGGCGGCGCGCTCGGAGTAGAGCTCGATCTTGCCCGACGGCGTCGGGAATTTCAGATCCGGATGGGCGACGTGCGAGATGTTCAGCGCGCGGATGCCGCCCTCGGCGGCGAGCGCGGCGACGCTGGCGTGGCCGGTGGCCGGGTGGTCGAGGATTGCATCGAGCGCACCGGCCTCATCCGTCCACGGATAGAAGTCGTCGACGCCGAGCCGGCGCGCCAGCTCGCGCAGCACCCACGTGATCGGCCGCGTCTCGCCCGGCGCCTCCAGGATCTTGGGCATCAGGTAGAGGTGCGTGTTGGTGGACTTGCAGCCGAGCTCCTCGAGCCACGCCGTCGCGGGCAGCACCACGTCGGCGAAGCGGCGCGCGGTGTCGCTCATGAAGAGGTCGTAGGCGACGACGAGATCCTGGCGCGCGAGCCCCTCGGCCACGCGGCCCGTCTCCGCGAACGACGAGAGCATGTCGGTGCCGAGCACCAGCATCACGCGCAGCCGGCCGTCGAGCATGGCCTCTGTGATGCGCGGCATCTGGTTCGGAATCCAGTCCCCGGCCGGCCGGCGCTCCTCGGCCGCGATGCTGGCCAGCCCCTGACCGTGGGTGGCGGCGCCGTGGCGCGGACCGAAGCCGGCGCCGGGGATGCCGACGTTGCCGGTGAGCGCGGGCAGGCAGCCGATGGCGCGGGCCGACGTCCAGCTGCCGGCGCCCTTGTGCATGCTGCTGCCGCCCAGCACGATCGTCGCGGGCTTCGTCGCGGCGTAGCGCCGCGCGAGCGCGAGGATTCGCTCGGCCGGCACCCCGGTGACCTCCGCCGCCCACTGCGGCGTGTGCGACGCGACGTGGCCGGCGAGGGCGTCGAAGCCCACCGTGTGTGTGTCCACAAAGCCGCGATCCACCAGGCGCTCGCCGATCAGCACGTGCATCATTCCGAGCGCGAGCGCGCCGTCGGTGCCGGGGCGGACCAGCATTGTCTCGTCGGCCTGCGCGAAGGCTTCCGTCTCGCGCACGTCGATGGCCACCACGTGGGCGCCGCGGCGGCGCGCGGCCGTCAGGTGGCGCGCGGTGTTGGGCTGCGAGGCGAGGTTGGCGCCCCACAGCAGGATGAGCGCGGCGTGCGCACCCATGTCCTCCTTGGTGTTGACCTCGAGGATGCCGGTGAGGCCGAGGCCGAAGCCGCCGAGGCCCCAGCAGATCATCGTAGGGTTCCACCACTGGCAGCCCCAGAGATTCGCGAAGCGCCGGAGCAGGTGGGACGCCACGCGTGTGCCGTAGTTGTTCGCGAAGAGCCCGTGCCCCGACCACGCGCCCACGGCCGGGCCGCCGGCCGCGCGCATGCGCTGGGCCACGAGATCGAGGGCCTCGTCCCAGGTGGCGCGCCGCCACTCATCCGCGCCGCGGCGGACCCGCACCAGTGGGTAGAGGAGCCGCGCGCCGTTGCCGATGATCTCGCGCGAGGCCTGGCCGCGAATGCAGAGGAACCCCTGACTGTCGGGGTTGGCCGGGTCGCCGCGGACGCCGAGCAGCTGCCCGTCCTCCACGTCGACCAGCATCCCGCACAGGGTGGGATGGCAGTTCATCGGGCACATCGTGCGCACGGACGCCATGACGATTCCGGCGCTATGATACACGGCGCTTCCGCGGAGGAGCGGCCATGAACCCAGAGGAGATCCGGGCGCTGACGTTCGACGTGTTCGGCACGGTGGTGGACTGGCGCGGCAGCCTCATTCGCGAGGGCGAGGCGTTCGGCCGGGCGCACGGGCTCCAGGTGGACTGGGTGCGCTTCGCCGACGCCTGGCGCGGCCTCTACCAGCCCATGCTGGAGCGCGTTCGGAGCGGCAGCCTGCCGTGGACGAAGCTGGACGACCTGCATCGCATGGCGCTCGACACGCTGCTCGCCCAGTTCGGCGTGAGCGGGCTCGCCGAGGGCGACATCGATCACCTCAATCGCGCCTGGCACCGGCTCGACGGCTGGCCCGACGCCGTGGCCGGGCTCACGCGGCTCAAGCGGCGCTTCATCCTGGCCACGCTGTCCAACGGCAACGTCGCGCTCATCGTGAACATGGCCCGCCACGCCGGCCTGCCCTGGGACGCGGTGCTGGGCGCCGAGGTCGCGCGCCACTACAAGCCGCAGCCGCAGGCGTACCTGACCACGGCCGCGCTGCTGGGCCTCGAGCCGCGGCAGTGCCTGATGGTGGCCGCGCACAACAACGATCTGGCCGCCGCGGAGAAGGTCGGCTTTCGCACGGCGTTCGTGAAGCGGCCGACGGAATACGGACCCGGCCAGACGAAGGACCTCGCGGCGACGCAGGCATGGGACGTGGTCGCCGACAGCTTCATCGACCTCGCTGCTCGCCTCGGCTGCTGAGCGGTGTCCCCGCACCTGGCGCTGCCGCTGTTCGTGGCGGCGGTGCATGTGGCGCTCGGCGCGAGTGCCCTGGCGAGCGGCCGGGACCGGCCGACGCAGTGGCTGTTCGCCGCGCTCGCCGGGGTGCTGGCGCTGGCGGCTCTCGGCGTCTATCAGATCCGCCACGCGCCGGACGCCGGCGGCGGCCTGCTCGGACAGCGGGTGCTCCATCTCACCTTCGCGCTCACGCCGGCGGTCTACTATCACCTCGTCTGCCGGCTGACCCGTACCGCGGAGGCGCGTCGCACCACGGTGAGAATGGTGTACGCCGGCGCGGCCGTCTTCGTGCTGGTCTCGCTGCTGGCGCCGTCACTGCTCGTGCGCGAGGTCGTGCGCACGCCGCGGGAATGGGCGCCGATCACCGGGCCGCTCGGCCTGCTCCTGTTCGCGTACTACCTCGCGGTGATGGTCGCCACGCTGCGACCGCTGCGCGGGGCGCACCGCAAGGCGCTGGTGGCGGCCTCTCTCGTCATGCTGCTGGCGCCGCTCGTGAACTTCGTGGCGGTCTTCCTCGTGCAGGCCCGCGTCATCGGCCTCGCCGTGCCCTCGCTGCGCATGCCGGCGAGCGTGGTGTTCATCGCGCTGGTGTGGTTCGCCACGCGCGAGAACGCCACGTAGAATCCCTGCCATGGACGCCTACCGGGCGGTCGTGGACAAGCGCGATCAGCGGATCTTCCTGGACCGGCCGATCCCCGAGGAGACGCTGCGCCGGATCCTGCAGGGCGGCCGCATGACGGGCAGCTCCAAGAACCGGGAGCCCAACCGCTTCGTCGTCGTGCGCGAGCGCGCGCAGGTGGCGGCGATCGCCGCGCTCGGCCCCCAGGCCCGCTGGGTGGCGGAGGCCGCCGCGGTCGTCGTCATCGTGCAGACGGAGCGCCACGAATACGATGCCGGCCGTTGCGCGCAGAACATGATGGTGGTGGCGTGGGCGGAGGGCGTCGGCTCCTGTCCCGCGCACGTGGACGAGGGCAAGCTGGGCGCGCTGCTCGGCGTGCCGCCCGGCCTGCACGTCAACCGCCTGCTCGCCTTCGGCTACGTCGATCCGGCGCGGCCGGGCGTTCCCAGGAGCGTGGCGCGCCGCCGCCGCCCGCTCGACGAGCTGACCCATTACGACCGATGGTAGTGCCAAGGAGAGACTGATGGCGCCGACACCCGCGCTGCTGGAGCAGATCAACGCGGCCTTCAACAGCCGCGACGTGGATCGCATCATGGAGTTCTTCACCGAGGACTGCACGTTCCTGATGGCCCGCGGCCCCGAGCCCGACGGCCGGCGGGTGCACGGCAAGGCCGCCGTGCGCAAGGTGCTGGCCGACCGCTTCAAGGTCATTCGCGACATGCGCTGGGACCACGTGGACCAGGTCATCGCGGGCTCGCGCGCCGTCACCGTCTGGATGGTCACCGGCAAGGGTGACGACGGCGAGGCGCTCAACTACCGCGGCTGCGACATCTACGAGTTTCGCGGCGACAAGATCCTGAACAAGGACACGTACTGGAAGCTCGTGGAGAAGAAGGACCGCCTCTAGTGCCCGAGCCGTCCGTCGCGAAGCCTCCTGTCGCGAAGAAGGTTCCCAAGACCGACGTCGTCCACGGTGACGTGCGCCAGGACGATTACTTCTGGCTGCGCGACAAGGACTCGCCCGACACCATCGCCTACCTCACGGCGGAGAACGCCTACGCCGAGGCGATGATGGCGTCCACGACCGGGTTCCAGGACGCGCTCTACCGCGAGATGCTGGCGCGCATCAAGGAGGACGACCAGTCCGTCCCCTATCCGTTCGGCGGCTGGCTCTACTACTCGCGCACGGAGACGGGCAAGCAGTACGCGATCCATTGCCGCAAGCGCGGGCCCGACGGGCCGGAACAGATCACGCTGGATCTGAACGCGCTGGCCGAGGGCCATCCGTTCTGCTCGCTCGGCGCCTACAGTGTCACCGACGACGGGCGCTGGCTGGCCTACACCGTCGATTTCACCGGCTTCCGCGACTACACGCTCTACGTGAAGGACCTGACGACGGGCGTGCTGGCCGCCGAGCGCATCGAGAAGGTGTCGTCGGTGACGTGGGCGGCCGATTCCCTGACGATGTTCTACGTCGTGGAGGACGACGCCAAGCGGCCGCACCGCCTGTGGCGTCATCGGCTCGGCGCGCCGCTCGCCGAGGACACGTTCCTCTACGAGGAGACCGACGCGCTCTTCCGCCTGGGCGTGTGGCGCTCGCGCAGCCGCGCGCTGGTGTTCGCGGGGTCCAACAGCTTCACCACCACCGAGCTGCGCTGGCTGCCGGCCGTCGAGCCCACCGCGCCGTGGCGGCTGGTGCTGGCGCGCGAGCACGACCACGAGTACTGGGTGGATCACGCCCTCGGCCCCGGCGGCGGCACCTTCTACATCCGCACCAACGCCGGCGGACGCCGCAACTTCCGCCTGGTGACCGCGCCGGTGGACGACCCCGCGGTGGAGCACTGGCGCGAGCTCGTTCCGCATCGCGACGACGTCATGCTGGAGGACGTCGACGTCTTCGCCGATCACGTCGTCGTGCACGAGCGCGCCGAGGGGCTGATCCGCCTGCACGTCACCACGACGGCCGACGGGCAGTCGCACCACATCGAGTTCCCCGAGCCGGCCTACGAGGTCTCCGCGGACGCCAACGCCGAGTACGTCGCCCCCGCCTATCGCCTGCGCTACCAGTCGTTCGTCACGCCGGCCTCGGTGTTCGATTACGACGTGACCGCGCGGCGGCTCGTGCTCCTCAAGCAGCAACCGGTGCTGGGCGGCTTCGATCCCGCGCGCTATGCCTCCGAGCGGATCTACGCGACGGCCGGCGACGGCATCCGCGTGCCGATCTCGCTCGTCTACCGCGCCGGCACCCCGCGCGACGGCACCAGCCCGATGCTGCTGGCCGGCTACGGTGCCTACGGCCTGCCGTACCCGGTGACGTTCTCGTCGAGCCGCCTGAGCCTGCTCGATCGCGGCGTGACGGTGGCGATCGCGCACATCCGCGGCGGCGGCGAGCTGGGCAAGCGCTGGCACGACGAGGGACGAATGCTCGCCAAGCGCAACACGTTCACCGATTTCATCGCGGCGGCCGATCACCTGGTGACGACCGGGTACGCCGCGCGCGACCGGCTGGTGATCGAGGGCGGCAGCGCCGGCGGCCTGCTGATGGGCGCGGTGCTCAACCTGCGCCCCGACCTCGCGCGCGCCGCGCTGCTGCGGGTACCGTTCGTGGACGTCATCAACACGATGCTCGACGAGACGCTGCCGCTGACCGTGGGCGAGTTCGAGGAGTGGGGCAATCCCAAGGTGCGCGAGCACTACGAGTACATGAAGACGTACTGCCCGTACACCAACCTGGCGGCGCGCGCCTATCCGGAGATCCTCGTGCGCACGTCCATCAACGACAGCCAGGTGATGTACTGGGAGCCGGCCAAGTGGGTGGCCAAGCTGCGCACGGTGAACCTGGGCCGGGAGCCCGTCCTGTTCAAGATCAACATGGCCGCCGGCCACGGCGGCTCGTCGGGCCGCTACGACGCGCTTCGCGAGGCGGCCTTCGACTACACCTGGGTGCTCCACGTGCTAAGGTTGGACCGCGCATGAGCGACGAGTTCCGTCTCGGGCCCGACTTCGCGCGCGAGCTGGACGCCCGCGATCCGCTGGCCCGCTTCCGCGAGCGCTTCGACGTCCGTCCCGACCGCGTGTATCTGCAGGCCAACGGGCTCGGCCTGGCCTCGCGCGATGCGGAGGCGGCGGTTCACCGGGCGGTGAGCGAGTGGAAGGCGCGAGGGCATCGCGGCTGGGAGGACGGGGAGCGGCCCTGGCTGACCACCGCCGAGCGCCTCGGCGCGCTGCAGGCGCCGCTGATCGGCGCCGCGCCGGACGAGGTGGTGGCGACGGGCACCACCACGCACAACCTGCACGTCCTGATGGCCACGTTCTATCAGCCGCACGGCCGCCGCACGAAGGTGCTGGCCGACGAGCTCAACTTCCCCTCCGACGTCTTCGCGCTCCAGAGCCAGGTGCGCCTGCGCGGGCTCGACCCCGCCCAGCACCTCGTGCTCGTGAAGAGCCGCGACGGCCGCTTCCTGGAGGAGGACGACATCGTCGCCGCGATGACGGACGAGGTCGCGGTGCTGATGCTGCCCTCGGCCATCTACCGCAGCGCGCAGATGCTCGACGTGGCGCGGCTCACCCGCGCCGCGCACGAGCGGGGGATCGTGGCCGGCTTCGACCTCGCGCACTCCATCGGGGTCGCGCCGCACGCGCTCGATGCCTGGGACGTCGACTTCGCCTTCTGGTGCGGCTACAAGTGGCTCAACGGCGGACCCGGCGCCGTCGGCGGCCTCTACGTCAATCGCCGGCACTTCGGCCGCGCCGCCGGCATGACCGGCTGGTTCGGCGTCGCGCCGGAGCACCAGTTCGATCCCGATCTCGTCTACCACCAGGCTTCCACCGCCCGCGCGTGGTCGCTGTCGACGCCGCACGTGTTCTCGGCGGCGGCGCTCGAAGGCGCGCTCGGGGTCATCGCCGGGGCCGGCATCGAGGCGATCCGCGCCAAGTCGCTCGTCCAGACGCGCTACCTGCTCTACCTCGCCGATCAGCTCCTGCTCGGCCCGGCCTCGGCCTGGTCGCTCGGCACGCCGCGCGACGACCAGCGGCGCGGTGGGCACGTGGCCCTCGAGCATCCGGACGCGGCGCGCATGCGGCCCCGGGCGCTCGAGCGGGGGCTGCACTTCGGCTTCAAGAAACCCGACACCTTCCGGGTGGCGCCCTCGCCGCTGTACTCGACGTACGCCGAGCTGTGGCAGGCCATCGCGACGCTCCGCGATCTCACGTGAAGCTCGGCTTCGACACCGGCGGAACCTTCACCGACTTCGCGCTCCTCGACGACGCCGGGCGCGTGCACGTCCACAAGGTGCTGAGCACGCCCGCGGACCCCGCGCAGGCCGTGCTCAAGGGCGTCGACGAGCTGCTCGCGCGCGCCGGCGACGTGCGCCGCGACGCGATCCGGCTCTTCGGGGCCACCACCGTCGTCACCAATGCCGTGCTCGAGCGCAAGGGCGCGCGCGTGGCGTTCCTGGTCACGCGCGGCTTCCGCGACCTGCTGCGCATTCGCACCGAGGCCCGCTACGACCTCTACGACCTCGGGATCCGGTACCCCGAGCCGCTGGTCGAGCGCGACCTCTGCTTCGACGTGACCGAGCGGGTGACGGTCGAGGGGCGCGTGGTCACGCCGCTCGACGAGGCCGAGGTGCAGGCCATCGCGCGGCGCCTCGTCGCCGCGCGCGTGGAGGCCGTGGCGGTGTGCTTCCTCCACGCGCCGAGCTTTCCGGCCCACGAGCGCCGGGTAGGCGAGATCCTCGCCCGCGAGGCGCCGGGCCTCGCCGTGTCGCTGTCGTCGGCGATCGCGCCCGAGGTGCGGGAATATCCGCGCGCCTCGACGACGGTCGTGAACGCCTACACCGCGCCCATGATGCGGCGCCACATGGCGTACCTGGGCGACGAGCTGCGCGCCCGCGGCCTCGACGGCCGCGTCTACCTGATGACGTCCAGCGGCGGCCTCGTGCCCGGCGACAGCGCGGCGACGACGCCCGTGCGCATCATCGAGTCGGGCCCCGCGGCCGGCGTGATCGCCGCGGCGGAGTACGGCCGCATGGCCGGCGTGGCCGACGTCCTCTCGTTCGACATGGGCGGCACGACAGCCAAGCTCACGCTCGTCCCCGGCGGGGCGCCGATGCTCGCCTCCGAGCTGGAGGTCGCGCACCTCGAGCGCTTCAAGCGCGGCAGCGGATTCCCGCTGAAGATCCACTCGATCCAGACGTTCGAGATCGGCGCCGGCGGCGGCAGCATCGCCGTGCGCGACCAGCTTGGGCTGCTGCGGGTGGGACCGCGCAGCGCGGGCGCCGATCCGGGACCGGCGTGCTACGGCATCGGCGGCGCCGAGCCCACGGTGACCGATGCCGACCTCATGCTCGGCTATCTCGATGCCGATCGGTTTCTCGGCGGTGACTTCCGCCTGCAGCGCGACGCCGCCGCCGAGGCCGTCGCGCGCCTCGCCGGCGCCCTGGGCGTGTCGGCCGAGCGCTGCGCCTGGGGGATCCACGACCTCGTCAACGAGAACATGGCCAAGGCGGGCAGCGCGCATGCCGCCGAGTCCGGCGCCGACCTGCGCCGCTTCACGCTGGTCGCCTTCGGCGGCGCCGGCCCCGTGCACGCCTACGGCCTGGCCCGCAAGCTCGGCATCCGCCGCGTGATCTGCCCCGTGGGCGCCGGCGTGATGTCGGCGTTCGGCCTGCTGCTGGCGCCGATCGCCGTCGACCTCGCGGTGTCGCGCCCGATGCGCCTGGGCGCGTGGGAGGACGCCGTGGTGACCGACGTGCTCACGCAGCTCGCCGACGAGGGCCGCGCGCTCGTGCGCGCCGCCGGCGTCGCTGCGCCCGCGGTGACGTACGCCGTCGACATGCGCCACGTGGGCCAGGGCCACGAGATCCAGGTGGCGCTGCCGGACGCCGCGCGGCCCGACGCGCAGTTCCGCGAGCAGCTGCGCGCGGCGTTCGCCGCGGCGTACGAGACGCTCTACGGCCGCGGGCTGCTGGCCGGCGCCGACGTGGAGGTCATCACCTGGCGCGCGCGCTGCGCCGGGCCGCGCGAGCCGTTCAGTCCCACGTTCGCCGCCGAGCCCGCCGCGCAGGCGGCCGCCACGTCGCGTCGCGCCTGGTTCGACGAGGCGGGCGGCTTCGTGGACACGCCGGTGCTGAGCCATTACACGCTGCCCCCCGGCGCCGAGATCCCCGGCCCGGTCATCGTCGAGCAGCGCGAGTCCACGGTGGTGGTGGGACCGTCGGCGGTCGCGCAGATCGACGCGCACCGCAATCTCGTGATGACGCTCGCATGATCGACGTCGACGATCCGATCACGCTGCAGCTCCTGTGGAACCGGCTGGTCTTCATCACCGACCAGGCCGACATCGCCCTCGGGCGCACGGCGTTCTCCTCGGTGATCCGCGAGAGCCACGACTACGTCACCGTGCTGCTCGACCCCGAGGGCAACTCGCTGGCCCAGTGCAGCCAGTCGATCCCGGCGTTCATCGGCAGCCTGCCGCTGGCCGCCAAGGAGTTCCTGAAGGTCTACCCCGTTCCCACGCTCGAGCCGGGCGACGTGCTGTTCACCAACGATCCCGCCATCGGCACCGGACACCTCAACGACGGCGTGATGATCGCGCCGGTGTACCGGCGCGGACGGCTGGTGGCGCTGGTCGGCAACATCGCGCACATGTCGGACGTGGGCGGGCGCCCGCACGGGCCGGACGCCAGCGACCTCTACGAGGAAGGCATCCGGATCCCCATCCTCAAGCTCCACAAGGCCGGGCGCGTGAACCAGGACGTGCTCGACGTGCTGGCCGCCTCGGTGCGGATGCCGCGCGAGGTCATGGGCGATCTGCAGTCCCAGCTCGCCGCCAACGACGTGATGGCGCGCGAGCTCAGTGCCTTCATGGACGAGTACGGGATCGACGACCTGGCACCGCTGGGCCGCGTGATCC
Organism: Candidatus Methylomirabilota bacterium; assembly: GCA_046734515.1. Taxonomy (GTDB): domain Bacteria; phylum Methylomirabilota; class Methylomirabilia; order Rokubacteriales; family CSP1-6; genus AR5. Next base: position 25,264 of record JBKPRI010000187.1, read on the forward strand.
ACGCGCGCTCGGAGCGCGCGATGCGTGCGGCCATCCGCACGATGCCGAACGGCGTCTACGGCGCCGAGGTGAAGCTGGACGGCTTCGACGCCGAGCTGACGCTGAGGGTGACGGTCACCGTCGGCGACGACACCGTGCACGTGGACTACGCGGGCTCCTCGCCGCAGGTGCCGTGGGGCATCAACGTGATGCCCCACTACCGCTACGCGCACTCCGCCTACGCGCTGAAGTGCCTGCTCGATCCGGACACGCCGAACAACGAGGGGTGCATCCGGCCCATCACCGACGCGGCGCCGCTCGGCTCGCTGTTCAACCCGCGGCCGCCGGCGGCGTGCAACGCCCGCAACCTGATCGGTCACGTCATCCCCAGCACGATCTTCAAGGCGCTGGAGGGCGTGGTGCCCGAGCGCGTGCAGGGCGACAGCGGCGGCGCGCCGCTGTGGGTGGTGAACTGCGTGGCCCAGGATGCCGACGGGCGCCCAATCGTGGCCGTGCAGGCGTTTCATGGCGGGCAGGGCGGCCGGGCGAGCGCCGACGGCAACGACACGCTGTCGTTCCCGTCCAACTGCAGCACGACGCCGGTGGAGATGTTCGAGCGCGCCGTGCCGGTGCTGATCGAGGCCAAGGAGCTCATCCCGGACTCCGGCGGCGCCGGCCGCTTCCGCGGCGGCCTCGGCCAGCGCATGGTCGTGCGCAACATCTCGGGACGGCCCATGCACGTCTATCTCGGCAGCGAGCGCGTGCAGCATCCGCCGTTCGGCGTGGCCGGCGGCCGCTCGGGCCGTGCGGGCGGCGTGCTGCGGGACGGCGTGGCGGTGTTCCCGAAGGGCAAGATCGCGCTCGCTCCCGAGCAGCGCCTCACGGTGGAGGCGCCCGGCGGCGGCGGCTGGGGGGACCCGGCCGAGCGACCGCACGACCTCGTGGCCCGCGACATACGTGAAGGACTCGTCTCCGCCGCCGCGGCGGAATCCGACTACGGAGGACATGGCGATCATGCCGACTGACCTGATGCGTCGCTGCGCGCTGCTGCTGGTCGTGGCTCTTCTCGCCGGCGTGGGAGTGGCACTCGCCCAGCCGAAGGGCGAGCCGATCAAGATCGGCCTGCTCACGCCGGTCACCGGCAATCTGGCGCGCTGGGGCGGCTACGCGCAGAACGGCGCCGGCCTGGCCGTCGACGAGATCAACGCCGCCGGCGGCGTGCTGGGCCGGCCGCTGCAGGTCGTGCCCGCCGACAGTCTCTGCCAGCCCGCGCAGGGCGTGTCGGCGCTGCGCCGGCTCATCACCTCCGACAAGGTGAGCTTCGTCGTCGGCGACATCTGCTCGTCGGTGACGCTGGCCGCGATGCCGGTGGTGGCGGAGAGCAAGGTCGTGCTGATCAACGCCGGCTCCTCGCACCCCGACATCACCTACAAGGCGGGCGCCGGCGGCAACGTGTGGACCTTCCGCAACTACCCGACCGACGAGCTGCGCACGCAGATCGTCACCGAGTACGTGATCAAGCAGGGCGCGAAGCGCTTCTCCATCCTGGATGTGGACAACGACTTCGGGCGCGGCGCCGCCGCCCTCACCAAGAAGCACCTCGAGAAGCTCGGCGGCACGCTGCTGTCCGAGGACTACTACAAGTCGGGCGAGACCGACTTCGCGCCGGTGCTGACGAAGATCAAGGGCCTCAAGCCCGACGTCATCCTCATGTACGGTCTGCCGGACTCGGTGCCGCCGCTCACCGCGCAGATGAAGGCGCAGGGGATGAAGATCAAGCTCGCCGGCGTGGCCGAGTTCACCACGCCCGACATCATCAAGCGCTCCCAGGCCGACGTGCTCGAGGGCGCCGTGGAAGGCATGTCGTGGGCGCCGATCCTCGGCGGCGCGGCGAACCAGGCGTTCGTCGACGCCTACAAGAAGAAGGCGGGGGGTGACGCGCCGCAGGTCCACGCCTTCACGCACTACGAGTCGGTCAAGCTCCTGGCCAAGGCGATCGCCGAGGCCGGCTCGGCGGATCCCGACAAGGTGCGCGGCGCGCTGGCCAAGATCCAGTACGACGGGCTCATGGGCAAGGTGCGCTTCGACGATCACAACCAGGCCGAGGTGCCGATGGCGATCCTCGCCGTGGAGAACGGCGCGCCGGTGAGCAAGGGCACCTTCACGACGAAGATCACGTACCCCCACTGATCGAACCGCTCCAGCAGCTCGCGAACGGGCTTCTCACGGGCTCGGCGTACGCGCTCGTCGCCGTCGGCCTCGTCCTCGTCTTCAGCGTGCTGCGCGCCATCAACTTCGCCCACGGCGAGTACTACATGCTGGGCGCGCTGGTGGCGTGGACGGTGCTCGATCGCCTGGCGTGGCCGTATCCCGCCGCGGTGGCCGTGGCCGTGCTCGCCTCCGCCGTCCTGGGGTTCGTCGTCTCGCGCCTCCTGATGGAGCGGCTGCTGGTGATGCCGTTCTCGATGGCCGTGCTGGCGACCCTCGGCGTGCAGCTCGCGCTGCAGAACGGCGCCCAGCTGCTCTGGGGCGCGTCGCCGAAGTTCTTCGGCGGCGGCTGGATCGCGCCGGTGCAGGTGGGCGGCGTCGGGATCGTGGGACAGCAGCTCGTGATCTTCCTGGCCGCGACCGTCGCCTTTGCCGGGCTGGCGGCGCTGGTGCGCTCGACGCCGCTGGGGCGCGCCATGCGAGCGGTGGCGCAGAACCGGGAGGCCTGCGACGTCGTCGGGCTGGACGTCGAGCGCGTGGTGCGGGTCACCTTCACGCTGGGCGTGGCGTTCGCCGGCCTGGCCGGCGCGCTGATGGCGCCGATTCTCGTGAACGTAGGCACCACGCTCGGCCTGCCGATGGTGCTGCGGTGCTTCGCGATCATCGTGCTCGGCGGCGTGGGCAGCGTGCCGGGGGCGCTCGTCGGCGGACTCATCCTCGGTGTCGCCGAGAGCTTCGTGGCGGGCTACCTCACGCTGCAGCTGCGCGATGCGGTCGGCTTCGTCATCCTCATCGCCATGCTGCTGGTCCGCCCCCAGGGCCTGTTCGGCGTCCGGGTGCGCTCCTGAACGGCTGGGCGTGGGCGGGCGCCGCGCTCCTCGCGGCCGTGCTGGCGCCGCTGGCCGCCTCCGACTACGTCCTGCACGTCGCCATCCTGTCCTTCATCTACCTGCTGCCGGCGCTCGGGCTGAACCTCGTCTACGGCTACGCCGGGCTGCTGTCGCTCGCCACCGGCGCCTTCTTCGGCATCGGCGCCTACGCCTCGGCGCTGCTGGCGCTGCGGCTGGGGTGGCCGTTCTGGCTCGCGCTGCCCGCCGCCGGCGCCGTGAGCGCGCTCGTCGCCGTGCCGATGGCGGTGCCGGCGCTGCGGCTACGCAGCTACTCGTTCGTGATGGTCACGCTCGGCTTCCTGGTCATCAGTGAGAGCGTGGCCAAGAACTGGATCGGCCTCACGCGCGGCGACATGGGGCTGATCGATATCCCGCGGCCGCGCCTGGGCGGCGTCGCGCTCACGTCCGTCCCGCAGCTGTACTACGTGACGCTCGCCGCGGCGGTGCTGGCCGCACTGGCGTTCCGTACCATCGTGCGCTCGGCGGCGGGCCGCGCGCTCGTGGCGCTGCGCGACGACGAGACGCTGGCCGCCGCCTACGGGCTCGACACCTGGCGCTTCAAGCTCGCCGCCTTCGTGCTGGGCGCCCTGCTGGCCGGGCTGGGCGGCAGCCTCTACGCGCACTACACGGCCGTGCTCGATCCGCTCGTGTTCGACGTCTTCCACACGCTGACGCTGCTGACGATCGTGTTCGGGGGCGGCGCCGGCACGCTGCACGGCGTCCTGCTCGGCACCGTGGTGTTCCTCTTCGTGCCCGAGGCGCTGCGCGTGACGCCGCAGTGGCGGATGGTGCTCTACGGCCTGCTGCTGGTCGTCTTCGTCTTCCGCCTTCCGGGTGGGCTGGGGCCCGCGCTGGCGCGGCTGGGGCGGCGGGCGTGAGCGCGACGCCGCTGCTGAGCGTGCGCGGCCTGGCCAAGCGCTACGGCGGTGTCATCGCGCTGGACGGCGTCGACCTGGCCGTCTCGGCCGGTGAGCTGCTGGGGATCATCGGCCCCAACGGCTCCGGCAAGAGCACGCTGTTCGACTGCGTGACGGGGCTGGTGGCGCCGGATGACGGTCACGTCACCCTGGACGGCCGGGACGTGACCGCCCGGCCGCTGCACTGGCTGGCGGCGCGCGGCCTCGTCCGCTCGTTCCAGAAGACGGCGGTGTTCGGGACGCTGTCGCTGGTGGACAACCTGGTCGCCGCCGGGCAAGCGCGCGCTTGCGGCGGCACGCTCGCGGCGTTCGCCGTGGGCGGCGCCGCGGCCCGGCGCACGGCGGCGCTC
>JBKPRI010000188.1:0-9831 GCA_046734515.1 Candidatus Methylomirabilota bacterium
GGGTGTGATTTCAGCCGCGAGGCCGAGATCACGGTGGCATGACGGATCCGCAGGCGGCGTTCCTCCGCCATCTCGCGGTCGAGCGCAACGCCTCGGCGCACACGCTGCGCAGCTACGCCAACGACCTCACCGACTTCCAGGCCTTCCTCACCGCCCGCGGCACGCCCGATCTGGCCGCGGCCGATCTGCGGCTCGTGCGCGCCTGGCTGGCCGCGCTGCACGCGCGCGGGCTGGCGCCCGCCTCGGTGGTGCGCAAGCTGGCCGCGCTGCGCTCGTGCTTCCGCTTCCTCGTGCGCCGCGGCGTGATGGAGGGCAATCCTGCCCGCGAGGCGCGCAGCCCGCGCCAGCCGCGGAAGCTCGTCACGTTCCTGCCGATCGACGAGGCCACCCAGCTCGTGGACGGCCGCGCGGTCAGCGGGGCCAGCCGCGCCCGCGACGTGGCCATCCTCGAGCTGCTCTACGCCAGCGGCCTGCGCGTGTCCGAGCTGTCCGGTCTCGACCTCGACGACGTCGACCGGACGGAGCGCACCGTGCGCGTGCTCGGCAAGGGGCGCAAGGAGCGCATCGTCCCGTACGGCAACGCGGCCGCGCGCGCGCTGGAGACGTGGCTCGGGGAGCGGGGCGAGCAGGGCGGCCCCGTCTTCACCAACGCCCGCGGCGGCCGGCTCACCGTGCGCTCGGTCCACACGATCGTGCGGCGCGCTGCGCGCGCGGCCGGGATCACGCGGCGGGTGAGCCCGCACACGCTGCGCCACACGTTCGCCACGCACCTGCTCGACGGCGGCGCCGATCTGCGCGCCATCCAGGAGCTGCTCGGCCACAGCCGTCTGTCCACCACCCAGCGCTACACGCACGTCGGCGCCGAGCAGCTGATGAAGGTGTACGACCGCGCTCATCCACGCGCTTCATCGAAGGGGGCCTCGACGGCCTAATGTCCGAGCAGTTTCACGCCACTACGGTGCTGTGTGTCCGGCACCGTGGGCAGGTCGCTATCGCCGGCGACGGGCAGGTGACGATCGGTGCCACCGTCGTGAAGGCCGGGGCGCGCAAGGTGCGCAAGCTCCACCACGACAAGGTGCTGGCGGGATTCGCCGGTGCCGCGGCCGACGCGTTCACCCTGTTCGCGCGCTTCGAGGCCAAGCTCGACGAGCATCGTGGCAACCTGGCGCGCGCGGCGGTGGAGCTGGCCAAGGACTGGCGGACCGATCGCGTGCTGCGGCGGCTGGAGGCGCTGCTGGCCGTGGCCGACCGCGAGCACTCGTTCATCATCTCCGGGACCGGCGACGTCATCGAGCCCGACGACGGTCTGATCGGCATCGGCTCCGGCGGGCCCTTCGCGCTCTCGGCGGCCCGCGCGCTGGTGGCCCACGCCGACCTCGACGCCAAGACGATCGCCGCCGAGGCCATGCGGATCGCGGCCGACATCTGCATCTACACGAACGCCCAGATTTCTGTAGAAGTGTTGTGATGAGATCTGCCGCGATCCCGAGGCACGCCACGGCGGCGCCGCGGCGCGTCCGAGCGCTGGAGGTCTGGGGGCCATCTCGGAACCCCCAGCACGATTGATGGCGATCCCGCTGCCCGAGCGCTCGCCGGCGCCGACCGGGCTCACGCCCGCGCAGATCGTGGCCGAGCTCGACCGCTACATCGTCGGCCAGCACAAGGCCAAGCGCGCGGTCGCCATCGCGCTGCGCAATCGGTGGCGGCGCCAGATGCTGCCGGCCGAGCTGCGCGACGAGGTGGCGCCGAAGAACATCATCATGATCGGCCCCACCGGCGTTGGAAAAACCGAGGTCGCACGCCGGCTGGCCAAGCTCGCCCAGGCGCCCTTCTTGAAGGTCGAGGCCTCGAAATACACCGAAGTGGGTTACGTGGGCCGCGATGTCGAATCCATGGTGCGCGATCTCACCGAGCAGTCGGTCGGCATGGTGAAGGCCGAGCTGATGGCGCAGGTCCACGAGAAGGCCGAGCGTCAGGCCGAGGACCGGCTGCTGGACCTGCTGCTGCCGCACCGCAGCGCCGAGCCGTTCAGCAGCGGCACGCTCGAGCAGGTCTCGCCCGATGCCTCGCGCGAATCCACGCTGGAGAAGCTGCGCGCGCAGCTCCGGGCCGGCCGGCTCGACGACCGGATCGTCGAGCTGGAGACGCAGGCGCAGAGCATGCCGTTCGTGGAGATCCTCTCCGGTCAGGGCATGGAGGAGATGGGCATCCAGCTCAAGGACATGCTCTCGAACGTCATGCCGACCAAGACGAAGCGCCGCCGGGTCCGGGTGGCCGACGCGCGCCGCCTGCTGGCCCAGGAGGAGGCGCAGAAGCTGGTCGACATGGAGGAGGTCGTGGCCCAGGCCGTCCGCCGCGTCGAGAATTCCGGCATCATCTTCCTCGACGAGCTGGACAAGGTGGCCGGGCGCGAGGGCGGCCACGGGCCGGACGTCTCCCGCGAGGGCGTCCAGCGCGATCTGCTGCCGATCGTCGAGGGCTCGGCGGTGACCACCAAGTACGGCATCGTGCGCACCGACCACGTCCTGTTCATCGCCGCCGGGGCTTTCCACGTCGCCAAGCCGTCCGACCTGATCCCCGAGCTGCAGGGACGGTTCCCCATCCGGGTCGAGCTGGAGCCCTTGACGCGGGAGGATTTCATCCGCATCCTGACCGAGCCCGAAAACGCCCTGATCCGCCAGTACGTGGAGCTGCTGCGGACGGAAGCGGTGACCCTGTGCTTCCTGCCGGCGGCGATCGAGGCCATTGCCGAGATCGCCATGCAGGTCAACACGAGCACGGAGAACATCGGGGCGCGCCGGCTCTACACGATCATGGAGCGGCTGCTCGAGGACGTCTCGTTCGAGGCGCCCGAGATGCCGGGCAAGGAGCTGACCATCGACGCCGAGTACGTGCGGCAGCGCCTGAGCGACGTGATGCGGGACCAGGACCTGTCCCGGTACATCCTGTGAGCGGCCCCGGCAACCAGCGCGTCGACGTCCTGCTGGAGGCGCTCCCGTACATCCGGGAGTTCCGGGGGAAATCCGTCATCATCAAGTACGGCGGCTCCGCCATGGAGCAGGCGGATCTCAAGGATCAGTTCGCCCTCGACGTCATCCTGCTCCAGCTCGTCGGTATCAGCCCCATCATCGTGCACGGCGGCGGGCCCCAGATCGGCGCCCTGATGAAGAAGCTCGGCAAGGAGCCGCAGTTCATCGGCGGTATGCGCGTGACCGACGCCGAGACCGTCGACATCGTGGAGATGGTGCTGGTCGGCAAGATCAACAAGGAGATCGTCGGCCTCATCAACCTCCACGGCGGCCGCGCGGTCGGGCTCTCCGGCAAGGACGGCGACCTGCTGCGCGCCAAGAAGCGGCTGCACAAGACGGCCGACGGTCAGGAGGTCGACCTCGGGCTGGTCGGCGCGGTCGAGCACGTCAACACCGAGCCCATCCGGCTGCTGGAGGACCAGGGCTTCGTGCCGGTCATCGCGCCGGTGGGCGTCGGCGCGCGGGGCGAGACGTTGAACATCAACGCCGACCTGGTGGCCGGCGAGGTGGCGGCCGCGCTGGGCGCCGAGAAGCTGATCCACCTGACCGACGTGCAGGGGATCAAGGGCACCGACGGACGGCTCATCAGCACGCTGTCGCGCAAGGAGGCCGAGGGCCTGATGCAGAGTGGGGTCATCGACGGCGGCATGCTGCCCAAGGTGGAGTCGGCGCTCCGCGCGCTGGAGGGCGGCACCGCCAAGGCCCACATCATCGACGGACGCGTTCCCCACGCCATCCTCCTGGAGCTGTTCACCCGCGAAGGGGTCGGCACGGAGATCGTGCTTTAGGCTCGGAGGGGGACCACCCCCTCGACCGGAGTCGTGGTATTAAGGATGGCCATGGATACGAAACAGCTCATCGAGTGGTCGGCGAAGTACCACACCCCGAACTACGGCCGGACGCCTATCGTGCTGGTGCGCGGGGAGGGCACGCGGGTCTGGGACTCGGACGGCAAGGAGTACCTGGACTTCACCTCGGGGATCGCGGTGACCTCGCTCGGGCACTGCCACCCGGTGGTGACGGGCGCCATCCGCGAGGCGGCGGCCACGCTGCTGCACGTCTCCAACATCTTCAACAACGCGCCGCAGGTGCACCTGGCCAAGCTGCTCGTCGAGCACTCGTTCGCCGATCGCGTGTTCTTCTGCAACTCGGGCGCGGAAGCCAACGAGGCGGCCTTCAAGATCGCGCGCAAGTACGCCAAGGACAAGCTGGCCGACGACCGCTACGAGATCATCGCCACCCACAACTCCTTTCACGGCCGCACGCTGGCCACCGTGACCGCCACCGGCCAGCCCAAGTACCAGCATGGCTTCGAGCCGCTGATGCCGGGCTTCAAGCACGTGCCCTACAACGACCTGCGCGCCATGGAGCGCGCGATGGACAGCCACACCGCGGCCATCCTGGTGGAGCCCATCCAGGGCGAGGGCGGCGTGTTCGTGCCCGACGATGCGTATCTCCAGGGCCTTCGGCGGCTGTGCGACGAGTCCGGTGCGCTCTTGATCTTCGACGAAGTGCAGACCGGCGTGGGGCGGACCGGCAAGCTCTGGGGCTACGAGCACGCCGGCGTCGAGCCTGACGTGATGACGCTGGCCAAGGCGCTCGCCAACGGCATCCCCATCGGCGCCATGCTCTGCCGCGAGCACGTGGCCCAGGCGCTGACCGCCGGCACCCACGGCTCGACATTCGCGGGCTCGGCCTTCGTCACCTCGGTGGCACTGGCCACGCTCACCGCGATCATCGGCGACAAGATCCCCGACAAGGCCGCCGCGCGCGGGCGCGAGCTGATGGACGGGCTGCGCGCGATGCAGAAGAAGCTGCCGGTGATCACGCACGTGCGCGGACGCGGCCTCCTCATCGGCGTGGAGCTGACCCGGCCGGCCGCGCCGGTGCTGGATGCGTGCCGCGAGCAGGGCCTGCTGCTGCTGAGCGCGGGGGAGAAGGTCGTGCGCCTGGCGCCGCCGCTCATCGTGGAGCCGGCCGACTGCGCGCGCGCGCTCACGATCCTCGGCGAGGCGCTCGCCAAGGGCGGGGCGTGAAGCACTTCCTCTCCGCCGCCGACCTCTCCCGCGAGCATCTCTTCCGCCTCTTCACGCTGGCGGCGGACCTCAAGGGGCGCTGGAAGTCCGGCCGCCGGGCGGCGCCGCTGGCCGGACGCTCGCTGGCGCTGATCTTCGAGAAGCCGTCGCTGCGCACGCGCGTGACGTTCGAGGTGGGCATCGTGCAGCTCGGCGGGCGCGCGGTGTACCTCTCGGGGAACGAGATCGGCCTGGGCACGCGCGAGACGGTGCCCGACGTGGCACGGAACCTCTCGCGCTGGGTGGACGGCATCGCCGCTCGCGTGTTCGCCCACGCGACCGTCGAGGGCCTCGCCGGGAATGCCACGATCCCCGTGATCAACGGGCTGAGCGATTTCGAGCACCCGTGCCAGGCGCTCGCCGATTACTTCACGCTCTGGGAGCGCGGCGTGGACCTCGCGGCGATGAAGCTCGCGTGGATCGGCGACGGCAACAACGTGTGCCACTCGCTGATCCTGATGGGGGCGCTGGTCGGCACCGACATGGTGGTGGCATGTCCGCCGGGCTACGAGCCCGACGCCGGCGTGGTGGCGCAGGTGCGCAAGCTCGGCGGCAAGCTGCAGATCACCACCGACGCCAAGGACGCCGCCACCGGCGCCGACGTGCTCTACACGGACGTGTGGGTCAGCATGGGGCAGGAGGCCGAGCGCGAGCAGCGCCGCGAGGCCTTCGGCCGCTACCAGCTCAGCGACCGGCTGCTCGGCTTCGCCAAGCCCTCGGCGCTGGTCATGCACTGCCTGCCCGCGCACCGGGGGGAGGAGATCACCGACAGCGTGCTGGACGGGCCGCGCTCGATCGTCCTGGATCAATCGGAGAACCGCCTGCACGCGCAGAAGGCCGTGATCTTCGATCTGCTGGGAGGCTCGCTCGACGATGCCTGACGTGAAGAAGGTCGTGCTGGCGTACTCCGGCGGCCTCGACACCTCCGTCATCCTCCGGTGGCTGATCGAGAAGTACCGCTGCGAGGTGGTGGCGTTCTGCGCCGACCTCGGCCAGGGCGAGGAGCTGATCCCCGTGCGCGACAAGGCCAAGCGCACCGGCGCCGGGGCCGTGCACATCGTCGACCTGCGCGAGACGTTCGTGAAAGACTTCCTCTTCCCCATGCTCCGCGGCGCCGCCGTCTACGAGGGCTCGTACCTGCTCGGGACGTCGATCGCGCGCCCGCTGATCGCCCAGGCGCAGGTGGAGGTGGCCCGGAAGGAGAACGCCGATGCCGTCGCGCACGGCGCCACCGGCAAGGGCAACGACCAGGTCCGCTTCGAGCTGACCTACGCCGCGCTGGCCCCCGACCTCCGGGTGATCGCGCCGTGGCGCGAGTGGGACCTGAACTCACGGACGTCGCTGATCGAGTTCGCGAAGAAGCACGACATCCCGGTGCCGGTCACCGCCGAGCGGCCGTACAGCATGGACCGGAACCTGTTCCACATCTCCTACGAGGGCGGCATCCTCGAGGACCCGTGGGCCGAGCCGCCCGCGAAGATGTACATGCTCACGCAGTCGCCCGAGGACGCGCCCGACGTGCCCGTCTACGTCGAGATCGAGTTCGAGTCCGGCGATCCGGTCGCCGTCGACGGCACGCGCCTGGCGCCGGTGGCGCTGCTGGAGCGGGTGAACCGGATCGGCGCCGAGCACGGCATCGGCCGCGTCGACCTGGTCGAGAACCGTTTCGTGGGCATGAAGTCGCGCGGCTGCTACGAGACACCGGGCGGCACCATCCTGGTCGCCGCGCGGCGCGCGCTGGAGTCGATCACGCTCGATCGCGAGGTGCTGCACCTGCGCGACTCGCTGGTGCCGCGCTACGCCGAGATGATCTATTACGGCTTCTGGTTCGCGCCCGAGCGCCGCGCGCTGCAAGGCTTCATGGACGAGTGCGTGCAGGACGTGACCGGCACCGTGCGCCTCAAGCTCTACAAGGGCAACCTCGTCGTGGCCGGTCGCAAGTCGCCGCGCTCGCTCTATCGCACCGACTTCGCGACGTTCGAGGCCGACAGCGTCTATCGCCAGCGCGACGCCGAGGGCTTCATCAACCTCAACGCGCTCCGCCTCAAGATCCGGTCCCTGCGCGACCGCCGGTGAGGGTGGATGTCGCCTACACGCCGGCCTCGCTGGCCGGCGGTGCGCTGGCCGGCGCCACCGCGCTCGTCATCGACGTCCTGCGCGCCTCCACCAGCATCATCACCGCGCTGGCCAATGGCTGTGCCGGCGTGGTTCCGGTGGGCGAGCCCGCTGAGGCCATCCGCCGTGCCGCCGGTGCGCCGGGCGCGCTCGTGGCGGGGGAGCGCAAGGGGGACCCGCTGGAGGGCTTTCACCTCGGCAACTCGCCGCTCGAGTTCACGCGCGAGCGCGTGGGCGGACGCATCGTGTTCCTGACCACCAGCAACGGCACCGGCGCGCTGCTGGCCGTGCGGGCCGCCGAGGCCATCGGCGTGGCGGCGTTCGTCAACGCCGGCGCGGCGGCGGCGTGGGCGCTGGCGGCCGGCCGCAACCTCGTCATCGCCTGCGCGGGCGACGTGGGCCGGCGCTCCCTGGAGGACGAGGTGTGCGCCGGCCTCATCGTCGAGCAGGTGCGCGGCGCCCGCCCGGATGCCGTGCTCGGCCCCGAGGCGGAGGACGTCGCCGGACAGGCGCGGCCCTACGCCAAGGACCTCGGGCGCCTGGCCCAGGACTCTTCGTGGGCCCGCCGGCTGGGCAATCGCGGCCGGGGCGCCGATCTGGCCGTATGCCTCACCCTGGACACGGTGGGCCTGGTCCCCATCTACCACCCGAACGTTGATCGGATCGTCGCGCCCCCGGGCTTATAATTCCTCCCATGACTGACGTCGCGGGACCGGCCCGGTGAACCTGCCGATCGGGCTCACGATCACGCGGATCGTGGCCTCGCCGCTGCTGATCCTGTTTCTCATCTCGTCCTCGCGCGTCCACGCGCTGATCGCCGCGGCCATCTTCGTGGCGGCGTCCTTCACCGACTGGCTGGATGGCGTGGTGGCGCGGCGGCGCAATCAGGTGACGACGCTGGGTACGCTGCTCGATCCCATCGCCGACAAGCTGCTGGTGGCCGCGGCGCTGGTATCGCTGCTCACCATCGACAAGATCGCGGCCTGGATCGTCGTCATCATCATCGGGCGGGAGCTGGCCGTGACCGGATTGCGCGCCGTGGCGGCGGGCGTCGGGGTGATCGTGCCGGCCTCGCGGCTGGCAAAATGGAAGACCGCCAGCCAGTACATGGCGATCACGATGCTCATCCTCGAGAAAGGCCTGATCTCGCCGGCCTTCCACGTGGCCGCCACCGTCGTGCTGTGGGCGGCCCTGGGCCTCACCGTCATCTCCGCGGTGGACTACTTCTACCGGTTCTTCCGCAAGGCGGACTACCGCGCGATCGTGCCAGAAGAACAGCGCTGGTCGTGATCGCGGCGATCCTGGGCGCCTACCTCATCGGCGCCGTCCCCATCGGCTGGCTCGTGGCGCGGGCGTTCGGCGTGGGCGACATCCGGCGGCACGGCAGCGGCAACATCGGCGCCACCAACGTGCTCCGCACGCTCGGCCGCACGCCGGCCATCGTGACGCTGCTGGGCGACGTCGCGAAGGGCTATGCGGCCGTCGCGCTCGCCGAGCGCCTGGCCTGGCCCGACACCACGCCGGTCGCCGCGGCGGCGGTGGCCGCCGTGGTCGGCAACTGCTGGTCGGTCTTCCTCGGTTTCCGCGGCGGCAAGGGCGGGGCCACCGGGCTCGGCGCGTTCCTCAAGCTGGTGCCCTGGGCGACGCTGGCTGCGCTGCCCGTGTTCATCGCGGTCGTGGCCACGTTCCGCTACGTCTCGCTCGGTACGCTGCTGTGCGCGCTGTGCGTGCCGCTCAGCGCCGCGCTCCTTGGCTACCCGGGGGCCTATGCTCTCGGCGCGCTCGCCGCCGCCCTCGTCATCGTGGGCCGGCATCACGCCAACATCGCGCGCCTGCGCGCCGGGACCGAGTCGCGCCTGGGCCACAAGTCGCCCGCGTGACGGACTGGCGGAGGTCGTTACAATAATTACCGTGCTCGGGGCGGGGAGCTGGGGAACGGCGCTGGCCGTCCACCTGGCTCGCAATGGTGAGGGCGTGCGGCTCTGCGCCCGCAGCGCCGAGCTGGTGGACGCGATGCGGGCCGGGCGCCGGAACCCATGGTACCTGGCCGACGTTGACCTGCCGCGCGGCGTGGAGGTCACCGCCGACGCGGCAGCGGCCGCACGGGCGGCCACGCTGCTCATCGTCGCGGTGCCCTCGGAGTTCTTCGGCAGCGCTCTGGCGCGGCTGGGCGCGGTGACGGCACCGGTGGTGTCGGCCACGAAGGGCTTCGAGCCGTCCCGCCATCGGCGGATGAGCGAGCTCGTCGCCGAGCAGTGCCCGGCCGCGCCGGTGGCGGTGCTGTCGGGCCCGACGTTCGCGCGCGAGGTGGCGCACGCGCAGCCCACGGCGGCGGTCATCGCCTCGCGCGACGACGCGCTGGCGGCCGAGCTGCAGCGCCGGCTCGGCTCGCGCGAGTTCCGGCTCTACACGAACCGCGACGTGGTCGGCGTCGAGGTCGGTGGCGCGCTGAAGAACGTGGTCGCGGTGGCCACCGGGATCGCCGACGGCCTCGGGCTCGGCGAGAACGCGCGCGCCGCGCTCGTCACGCGCGGGCTGGCCGAGATCACGCGGCTGGCCGTGGCGCTGGGCGGCGAGCCGGCCACGCTGGCCGGCCTGGCCGGGCTCGGCGA
>JBKPRI010000189.1:0-50670 GCA_046734515.1 Candidatus Methylomirabilota bacterium
GCCATGCCGACGGTGCGGTGCATGTGCATCGGGTCGCCGTAGCCGCAGGCGCCGTCGAGGATCAGGAGGAGCGGCGATACCGCGCGGATGTCGAGCGCGGCCTGGCACATCTCGGTCAGGTTGAGGTTCGCTTCGAGCGCCACCTTCTGATAGCCGGTGGCGCCGCCGCCGAGATAGCCGGCGGGAAAGCCGGCGCGCTCGGCCATGCGGGCCATCAAGGGATTCAGCACGAGCGGCGCGGTGACCGGCATCGCCCCCTGGATCATCGTGCGCAGTGAGGTCACGGTTAGCGCCTCGCGATCAGGCGCCGGAAGACGGCGCCGTACTGGAAGTCGTAGCCTTTGGCGTGGTCGGCCGCGTTCTTCTTCACGCGCTCGCCGATGGTCTGGCCGGCCGGCACGTTGAAGCCCGGCATCTGGCTCTCGTGGCGCACGAGCGCGGCGATCTGCAGGTCGATCGACTCCGTCACGTCCACGATGACATTGGGCTCGTCCATCCCCCAGTACCACAGCTCGCGCACGCGGTGCGGCTCCAGCCCGTCGCGCGTGATGTGCTCGGGGAAGTGCAGATGATCGCGCGCGTAGGGGTAGACGGCGTCGGTGGTGACGGTGCCGGCCTTGCGGTGATCACGATGCTGGAAGCCGTTGACCCGGTAGGGATCGTGGACGAACACCGTGTGGGGACGATACTGGCGAATGGCCTTCACCACGTTGCCCAGGACCTCGCGGGTGTCCTCGAGGAAGCCATCGGGGTAGCCCAGCATGACCACGTGCTTGACCCCCATGAAGTCGGCGGCGGCGCGCTGTTCATCGGCGCGCTTGCGCGCCAGCTGCTCGGGCGTGAGGCTGCGATCGCCGGTTCCGGCATCGCCGTTCGTGCACAGGACGTACGTCACCTCGCACCCGGCCTTCACCCACTTGCCGACCACACCGCCGGAGCCGATCTCGGCGTCGTCGGGGTGGGCGAAGATCACCATCGCGCGCTCGGGCACTTCCGTGGCGATCTCCAGCATCATGCCTCCCGCCACGCGCTGGCCGCGTCCAGCGTGGCGCGGGCGTCGGGGTCCAGCACCAGCTCGATACCGCCCATCAGCTCCTTGAGCTGGCCGACCGACGTGGCGCTGGCGATGGGCGCGGTGATGCCGGGCCGATGGGCCAGCCAGGACAGCGCCACCTGGGCCGGCGTGGTGCCGGTGCGCGCTGCCACCTTGTCGATGGCCTCCAGCACGGCGAAGCCGCGATCGGTCATGTAGCCCTTCTGCACGCCGGCCGCACGCGCCGTCGCGGGCAGCGCGGCGCCGCGGCGATACTTGCCGGACAGGAACCCGCTGCCGAGCGAGGAGTACGGGATGACGCCGATGGACTGCTCGAGGCAGAGCGGCTCCAGCTCCCGCTCGTACTCGTCGCGGAAGACGAGGTTGTATTTCGGCTGCAGGCACTCGTAGCGCACGTGGCGCCCGCGGTCGCTCTCCCACAACGCGCGCGTGAGCCGCCAGGCGACGTAGTTGGAGGCGCCGATGTAGCGCACCTTGCCCGCCCGCACGAGATCGTCGAAGGCGCGCAGCGTCTCGTCGAGCGGTGTGTCCTTGTCGTCCCAGTGCGCCTGGTAGAGGTCGATGTAGTCGGTCTGCAGGCGCTTGAGCGAGGCCTCGACGCCTTCCACGATGTGCTGGCGCGAGAGGCCCTTGTCGTTCGGGCCGGGGCCCATCGGGCCGCACACCTTGGTGGCCATGACGACGGCGTGACGGTTGCGCCGGGCCGCCATCCAGATGCCGAGGGCCGTCTCCGACTCGCCGCCCTTGTTGCCCGGCGCCCACCGCGCGTAGACGTCGGCGGTGTCGATGAAGTTGCCGCCGGCCTCCATGTAGGCGTCGAGGACGGCTTCCGAGGCCTGCTGATCCGTGGTCCATCCGAAGGTGTTGCCGCCGAGGCAGAGGGCGGCGACGTTCAATCCGGTCCGGCCGAGCTTGCGCGTCAACATGCGTGGGTCTCCTTGGACACCAGCGTCGTACTATACTGAGCGGTACCGTGGCCTACAACGCGTGGTTCCAGTGCATCAATGGCTGCGCCGGGGAGTTCGACCTCCGGGAAGTCATCTACCGCTGCCCGACGTGCGGCGACCTGCTCGAGGTCCAGCACGACATGGAAGCGCTCAAGTCGCGCTCGGCGGCGGCCTGGATCCAGCTCTTCGACGACCGCTACCGCCGCAACGTCTATCCCTACGGCTCGGGCGTGTGGGGCAAGAAGGAGTGGGTGGTCCCCTTCATCGACAACGAGAACATCGTGTCGATGTACGAGGGCAGCTCCAATCTCCTGTGGGCCGACCGCTACGGCAAGCAGCTCCGCGTCGAGGACCTGTGGATCAAGCAGTGCGGTAACTCGCACACGGGGTCGTTCAAGGACCTCGGCATGACGGTGCTGGTCTCGGTGGTGCGCCAGATGATGGCGGGCGGCGTGCCGATCGACGCGGTGGCGTGCGCGTCCACCGGCGACACCTCGGCGGCGCTGGGCGCCTACTGCGCGGCGGCCGGCATCCCCTCGGTGGTGCTGCTGCCCAAGGACAAGGTGTCGATCGCGCAGCTCGTGCAGCCGCTGGCCAACGGCGCCCTGGTGCTCTCGCTCGACACCGACTTCGACGGCTGCATGGCCGTGGTGCAGGAGATCACGAAGGAAAAGCGGATCTACCTGGCCAACTCGATGAACAGCCTGCGCATCGAGGGCCAGAAGACCGTGGCCATCGAGATCGTGCAGCAGTTCGACTGGGAAGTGCCGGACTGGATCGTCATTCCCGGCGGCAACCTGGGCAACGTGCACGCGCTCGGCCAAGGCTTCGTGATGATGCAGGAGCTGGGGCTCATCAACAAGCTGCCGCGCATCTGCCTGGCCCAGGCCGAGCGGGCCAACCCGCTCTACCGCGCGTTCCTCGACGACTTCAAGCACTTCGAGCCCATGCAGGCCCAGCCCACGCTGGCCATGGCCATCCAGATCGGCAACCCGGTCAGCGTCAAGCGCGCCATCCGCACGCTGCAGAAGTTCAACGGCGTGGTGGAGCAGGCCAGCGAGCAGGAGCTGGCCGACGAGGCTGCGCGGGCCGACCGCACGGGCATGTTCAACTGCCCGCACACCGGCGTGGGGCTGGCCGCGCTGCGCAAGCTGGTCGACCGGAAGATCATCCGCTCGGGTGAGCGGGTCGTGGTGATCTCGACCGCGAACGGGCTCAAGTTCGCCGAGCAGAAGGCCGCCTATCACATGGGCGCCATCGAGGGCATCAAGGCCACGCATCGCAACAAGCCCGTCGAGCTGCCGGCCGATCCCAAGCGCGTGGCGCGGGCCATCGCCAAGCACGTCGAGAAGTCCAAGCTGCTGGTGACCTGATGGCCGAGCACATCGAGCCGCCCAAGAAGCCCGTCGGTCCCAGCACGCTGTCCGTGCACGGCGGCGAGCCGCGCCCGAAGCCGGCCAACTCGCTGGCCACACCCATCGTCCAGACGGCCACCTTCACCTTCGCCAACACGCAGGAGCTGAAGGACCATTTCGACGGCAAGATCGACCGCGTCGAGTACGGCCGCTACGGCAACCCGACGCAGAAGATCGCCGAGGCCAAGCTGACCGCGCTGGAGGGCGCCGGCGACTGCCTGCTGTTCTCGAGCGGCATGGCGGCCATGACCACCGTGCTCTTCGCCATGCTCTCGCGCGGCACCCACGTGGTGGTCACCGACGACAGCTACCGGCGCACGCGCCAGTTCCTCAACCAGACGCTGCACCGCTACGGCATCGAGGTGTCGACGGTGCCGGCGGGGGACTACGAGGCGCTGGAGGACGCGATCCGGCCGACCACGCGCGTGCTGCTGAGCGAGTCGCCGACCAATCCGTACAACCGCGTGCTCGACCTCGAGCGGTTCGCCGCCATCGGCCGCAAGCACCGCGTGAAGACGGTCATCGACGCCACCTTCGCCACCCCGTACAACGTCCGGCCGCTCGAGTGGGGCGTGGACATCGTCATGCACTCGGCCACCAAGTACCTGGGCGGCCACAACGATCTGCTGGCCGGCGCCGTGCTGGGCTCGCGCGAGATCGTGGGCGCCGTGCGCAGCCTGCAGGGGATCACCGGCGCCATCGTGGATCCCTTCGCGGCCTACCTGCTGATCCGCGGCATCAAGACGTTCGCGCTGCGCATGGAGCGGCAGAACACCAACGCCCAGGCGCTGGCCGAGTTCCTGGCCGCCCATCCGCGCATCGCCGCCGTCCACTACCCGGGGCTGGCGAGCCACCGCGAGCACGACGTGGCCAAGCGGCAGATGCGCGGCTACGGCGGGGTAGTGTCGTTCGAGGTGCGCGGCGACATCGACGCGGCCGCGCGGGTGGTGGACGCCTGCACGATCCCCCACCTGGCGGTGTCGCTGGGCGGCGTGGAGAGCCTCATCGAGCAGCCGGCCATCATGAGCTTCTACGAGCTCACGAGCGAGGAGCGGCTGGAGATCGGCATCAAGGACAGCCTCATCCGCTACTCCGTCGGCATCGAAGATGCCGACGACCTCATCGCCGACCTCGCCCAGGCCCTCGACCGCTAGGCCGCCGCCGCCGGCAGCTCGTCCGTCCACACGGTGAACTGCGTCAGGGTGGCCGCGCCGAACGACGTGGTGAGCGCGACGTCCACGGCGTCACGGCCGCGGGCCATGAGCACGCGGCCGATCCGCGGGCAGTTGTGACGGGCGTCGAGGGAACGCCAGGCGCCGTCCAGGTAGACCTCGGCCCACGCGGAGAAATCCATCGGCGACGGGCTCGGCGGCACCCCGATGTCACCCAGGAAGCCGGTCGCGTAGCGCGCCGGGATGTTGAGCGCGCGCAGGAACGTGATGGCCAGGTGCTGGAAGTCGCGGCACACGCCCTGCCGCTCGAGGTAGACATCGACGGCGGACTTCGTCGCCCGCGCGAAAGGGTAGCCGAAGGTCACGTGCGTGTGCACCCAGTCCACCACCGCCTGCACGCGCTCCCAGGACTCGGGCGTGGCGCCGAAGAGCTCCCAGGCGATGGCGCAGAGGCGATCGACCTCGCAGTAGCGGCTGGCCAGCAGGTAGCGCCAGCAGTCGGGTGGCATCGCGTGCACGGGGGTGAGCCGGGCGCCGGCGATCGCCGGTTCCGGACGCCCCGAGTCCTCGACGACGTTGTCGTACCGGATCCGCACGGCGCCGGCCGGCGCCACCAGGCGCGCGGCGCGATTGCCGAAGGCGTCGATGAAGTCCTCGACGGCGGTGGCCGGCTCGACCTCGATGCGCTCGGGCTGCCGCAGCCGCGCGGCGTGCTCGGGGTGGACGTAGAGCATGAGCTGCATCGGCGTCGGCTGCGGCACCTGGAAGCTGAGCTCGTAGCCCACCCGGATGTCCATGAGGTCACCGTACCACGGCGCTCTGGCGCGCCTCTGCTAGGATAGCCGCGTGACATACTGCGTCGGCATCTGGACCCGCGAAGGCCTCGTGATGGCCGCCGACTCGCGCACCAACGCCGGCCACGACCAGGTGAACATCGCCCGCAAGATGCACGTGTTCGTGCAGCCCCGCGAGCGCGTGTTCGTCCTGCTCAGCAGCGGCAGCCTGTCCTGCACGCAGTCGATCATCACGCTGTTGCGGCGCGACTTCGACGAGGGCAAGGGCCTGGCCCAGGCGCCCTCCCTCTACGACGCCGTGCGCATCATCGGCGACGAGGTGCGGCGCGTGTCGGACATGGATCGCCTGGCCCTGGAGCGGGACGACTTCAAGTTCAACGTGAACCTCATCGTGGGCGGCCAGGTGCGGGGCGAGCGGCCGGGACTCTTCATCGTCTATCCCCAGGGCAACCCGCTGCAGGCCAGCGAGGACTCGCCGTACCTGCAGATCGGCGAGACGAAGTACGGCCGCCCCATCCTCGACCGCGGCATCCGCTTCGACAAGACGACCCTGGAGGAGGCGGCGAAGTACGCCCTGCTGTCCCTGGACTCCACGATGCGCTCCAACGTGACCGTGGGGCCGCCGATCGACCTGCTCGCCTACGGCGTGGACGAGCTGGAGATCACGCGGCAGCGCCGGTTCCCGGCGAACGATCCCGACCTCGTGAAGATCGGCGTGCGCTGGGAGCAGGCCCTGCGCCAGGCGGTGGCCCGGCTGCCGCAGATCCGCTTCCGCGCCGGTGCCGAGAGCATCGTCCTCGTCGAGCCGCCGCCGCCCTCTCAAAGCTGATCTCGCAGGGGAATCAGCGGCAGGTACAGCAGATGGCGCAGGACGTGGCGCCGCCACTCGTCGAGATTCACCGCGGTGGTCGACTGCAGGTCGCGCTCGAAGATCTCGGTCATGCGCTGGGCCAGGCGCCGGTCCAGGAACGTGACGTTCAGCTCGTTGTTCAGCGCGAACGAGGCGTTGTCGAGGTTCGCGCTGCCGATCGACACCCACTGGTCGTCGACCACCATGGTCTTGGCGTGCAGCATGGCCGGCCCGTACTCGTGGATCTTCACGCCCGCCTCCAGCACGTTGCCGAAGTGGGCCTGGCTGGCCTTGCGGACGATCTGGTTCTGCGTCCCGCTGACCGCCCCGGCCGTGATGATGGTCACGTCGACGCCGCGGCGGGCGGCGTCGGCGAGCGCGCGCGCCATGCGGGTGTCCGGGACGAAGTAGGGATTGGTGATCTTGATCGACGTCCGGGCCGCGTCGATGGTGAGCAGGAAGAGCAGGTAGGCCTCGGTGGCGCCGCTGGCCGGCGAGCTCTTGACCGACTGGATGGCCAGATCGCCGCGCGGCTCCAGCGGCGGGAAGTACGCGTCGCCGGCCAGGAGCAGCGTGGTGGCCTCGCGCCAGTCCTCGACGAAGGCCGCCTGCAGCGCGCGCACGACGGGACCCTCCACGCGCACGTCAGTCTGGCGCCAGTGCCCCGGCTGGCTGCCGTCGCCCGTCCATTTGTCGCCGATGCCGGTGCCGCCCGTGAAGCCGACGCGTCCGTCGACGACGAGCACGCGGCGATGGTTGCGATGGTTGACGCGGCGGATCGTCAGCGGCCGCACCGGATGATAGCGCGCGAAGGCGCAGTTGGAGCCGGCCAGCGTGCGCACGAGCTCTTTCGGCATGGCGCTGGAGCCGATGGCGTCCACCAGGACGTTGACGCCCACGCCGGCGCGGCACCGCTCGGCCAGCGCCTCGACGATCTCGCGCGCAATCTCGCCGTCCTCCCACGAGAAGTTGGCGAAGGTGACGGTGCGCTGCGCGCCGCGGATCGCCTCCAGCATCGCCGGAAAGATCTCGTCGCCGTTGACCAGCACCTGCGCGCGGTTGCCCTCGATGAGCCCCGAGAGCGTATGGGCCTCGACGGCGCGCACGAAGGCGGACTCGCCGATGGACACACCGGGCGCGATGTAGTCCGGCCGGCTGAGCGTGCAGCCGGCCAGCGTGACGCACAGCGCGGCGGCCATGACCAGGGCGTCCCTGAGCGCGCCCATCTAGAGCTGATCCCGCAGCGGCACCAGCGGCAGGTAGAAGAGATAGCCCAGGCGATGCCGCATCCAGTCCTCCCGCGAGACGACGGTGGTGTACTTCAGGTCCTCCTCGAAGATCTCGGTGAGCCGACGCGCGAGCTGGCGATCGAGGAAGGTGACGTTGAGCTCGTTGTTGATCGCGAACGACCGGTTGTCCAGGTTGGCGCTGCCGATGCTGACCCACTGATCGTCCACCACCATGGTCTTGGCGTGCAGCATGGCGGGGCCGTACTCGTGGATCTTCACGCCCGCCTCCAGCGCGTGGCCATAGTGGGCCTGGCTGGCCTTGCGCACCAGGCGGTCGAGCGTGGAATCGACCGCGCCGGCCGTGATGATCGTGACGTCCACCCCGCGCCCGGCGGCGGCGGCCAGCGCGCGCGCCATCTGCTTGTCCGGCACGAAGTAGGGGTTGGTCAGCTTGATCGACGACCGGGCCGAGTCGATGGCCAGCAGGAACAGCAGGTACGCCTCGGCGGCGCCGCTGGCCGGCGAGCTCTTCACCGACTGGATCGCCAGGTCGCCGGTCCGCTGGGGCTCCGGGAAGTAGGCGTCGCCGGCCAGCAGGATGCCGGTGGCATCGCGCCAGTTCTCCGCAAATGCCGCCTGCAGGAAGCGGACGATCGGCCCTTCCACGCGCACGTCGGTCTGCCGCCAGTGCCCCTCGTGGCGACCGTCGCCCGTCCACTTGTCCCCGACGCCGGTGCCGCCGGTGAAGCCGACGCGGCCGTCGACGACCAGGATGCGGCGGTGGTTGCGGTGGTTGAAGCGCTTGAGCGCGAACGGGTTGACCGAATGGTAGCGCGCAAAGTGACACCCGCTGGCGCTGAGCATCTTGCGCAGGGGCTTGGGCATCTTGCTGGAGCCGACGGCGTCGACGAGGACGTTGACGCCCACGCCGGCGCGGCAGCGTTCGGCCAGCGCCTCGGCCATCTCGTCGGCAATGGGGCCGTCTTCATAGATGAAGTTGGCGAACGTGATGGTCGTGCGGGCCGAGCGAATCGCGGCCAGCATCGCGGGGAAGATCTGCTCGCCGTTGACGAGCACCTCGGCCCGGTTGCCCTCGACGCGGCCCGACATCGTGTGGGCTTCCATCGCCCGGATGAAGGCAGACTCCCCCACATGGACGTCGGGGGCGGCATACTGGGGACGGCTGAGTGTGCAACCTGGAAATACGATGCACAGCGCGAGGGCGGCGAGGCGTGCTGACCATGGCATACCCATGGGTGGTGCAGCAGGCGTGCCAGGTCACGATCCTGGTCCTCGTCCTCGCCGTGGCCCCGGTCTTCGGACAGCCCGGCGATGAAGGCTTCATCGAATATCTCCGGCGGCAAGATCCCGCGGCCGCCGAGCGCTTCGTGACCCTGCGCAGCGCGCGCGATGCCGCCCTGGCCGACTACCGCCAGGCCTCCGAGCGCTATAGCGCCGGGGGGCCTGCGCTCCGGTCGGTCTCGCTTCCCGCGCTCCAGCAGGCGAAGCGGCGCTACGCGGAGGCCTCGCTGGCCCTGCTGGACTTCCTCGACGAGCGCGATCGCGGGCTCATCACCAAGCTGGAGGCCGACATCGCGCGCGTGAATCGCACGCTGGAGGAGCGCGCCCGGGATCGCACGGAGCTGCAGCGGATGCTGCGCGGCGAATGAGGTCATCGGCCGCTTCACCGATCCGGTATCCTGTCGAGAGAGGGAGGCGCGTGGATGAGCGAGGAGTGCAAGCACGGCTTGAGGACCGGATGCGCCTACTGTCACGCGCGCACGCCGGCCGATCCCGCGCCGCGGACCCCCGGCCAGCGACGGCGCGCACGCAGCACCCCGATGTCCGAGAAGATGAACGACCGCATGACGGCGCTGCAGCGCCGGCTCAAGCAGATCCGCGGCAACACGTAGGCGCACGGGGGCCGCACCCATGGACGACTCGCTCGCGCGGCGTCGCATCCTGATCGTGGACGACCATCCCGACACGCTCGACATGCTCAGCCAGGCGTGCGAGGCGAACGGCGCCCAGGTGCAGACGGCGCTCTCGGCGCGCGCCGCCCTCGAGCTGCTGACGGCCCAGCCGCCTCACGTGTTGATCACCGACATCGGTCTGCGCGGCGAGGACGGCGTGTGGCTGCTGGGCGAGGTGCGGCGCGGCCATCCCACGCTGCCCGTCATCGCCCTCACCGGCCGCAGCCCGGAGGACGCGCTGGCCGCCGGCTTCGACGCCGTCCTGCTGAAGCCGACCGATCCCTGGCAGCTCTGCGACGAGATCCGCCGCGTGCTGGGGGAGCACTCGACCACCCGCTAGACGTAGACCCGCGGCACCCGCGTGTTGATGTTGGTCAGCACCTCGTAGGGAATGGTGCCGGCCCAGCCGGCCACGTCCTCGCAGGTGATCAGCGCCTCGCCGTCGGTCCCCAGCAGCGTGACCGGATCGCCGTTGTAGGCCGTGTCCCACTCGATGTTCACCATGATCTGGTCCATGCACACGCGGCCGACGACCGGATACTTCTTGCCGCGGATGAGCACCTGCGCCGTGTTGGACAGTGCGCGGAAGTAGCCGTCGCCATACCCCACGGGAACGGTGACCACGCGTACCTGGTGATCGCTCTGCCAGGTCGAGCCGTAGCTGACCGGGTGGCCGGGCCTGACCACCTTGAAGTACACGACACGCGACTTCCAGGACAGCGCCGGCCGCACCGCGATGGTCTTCCGGACCTCCATGGAGGGATAGACGCCGTACAGCAGGATGCCGGGGCGCACGAGGTCGAGATAGCTCTCGGGCAGCTGTAATACTGCGCCGGAATTCGCCATGTGCCGGACCGGCGGCCGCACGCCGTGCTTGTCGTACCACTGCAGGACCTCCAGAAACCGCTCGAGCTGCACGCGGGCGGAGCCGAGGTCGGAGGCGTCCGCGTTGGCGAAGTGCGAGTAGATGCCTTCGACATCCGAGTGGCGGCCATCGCCGGCGCGCTCCAGGAGCTTCTCGGCGCTGTACCAGTGCACGCCGATCCGCTCCATGCCGGTGTCGATCTTGAGATGGACCCTGGCGCGCACGCCCAGCTCGCGGGCGGCGTCGTCGATGGCGCGCAGCTTGTCGATCGACGAGGCGGTCAGCGTGAGCCCGTGACGCAGGAAGATGGGGATCTGGTCGCCGAGGATGCCGCCCATGACGAGGATCGGCACGGTGATGCCCGCCTCGCGCAACGCCACGGCTTCCTCGAGGAACGCCACCCCGAACGAGGTGACGCCGAGCCCCGCGAGATGACGGGCGACCGCGATCATGCCGTGGCCGTACGCGTTGGCCTTGAGGATGGGCATCACCACGGCCGGCGCCACCGCCGCGGCGATGGCGCGGTAATTTTCGGCCAGCCGCGCCAGGCTGACCTCGACCACGGTGGGCCGTCCGACGTCGTCCGTCATCGCATGAAGCTGGGCAGCCACAGCGCCAGGATGGGGAAGGCGACCAGAATGGCCAGCCGCAGCACGTCGGCCCACATGAACGGCAGCACGCCGCTGAAGATGGTGGCCGTGCTCAGCTCGGGGATGAGCGTGCGCAGTACGAACATGTTCATGCCCACCGGCGGGCTGATGAGCCCGATCTCCACCACGCACACGATGATGATCCCGAACCAGATCGGGTCGAAGCCCAGGTGCACGATCACCGGGAAGAAGACCGGGATCGTCAGCAGGATCATCGACAACTCCTCCATGGCGGTGCCCAGCACCACGTAGATCGCGCAGATGGCCGCCACCACCACGGTCGGCCCCACGTTGAAGCGCGTGACGAACGCCTTGAGGTCGGCGGGCATCGTCGTGATGTTGACGAACTCGGCGAAGATGAGGGCGCCGATGAGGATCATGAACAGCATGGCGGTGGTCCGCGCGCTCTCCAGCAGCGCGGCATAGAGCGTGGTCCACGTGAGCGCGCGGCGCCAGAGCGCGAACACCATGGCGCCGAAGGCCCCCATGGCCGCGCCCTCGGTGGCGGTGAAGAACCCGCCGTAGATGCCGCCCATCACGAAGAGGAACAGCACCGCCACCGCCCACACGTCCTTGAGCGCCCGGAACCGCTCGCGCCAGGTCGAGCGCTCGCCGCGCGGGCCGCTGGCAGGATCGCGCCAGGTCATGTACTGCACGGCGCCGCAGAGCAGGATCGCCCCGAGAATGCCCGGGATGATGCCGGCCGCGAAGAGCTTTCCGATGTTGGTCTCGGTGAAGATGCCGTAGATCACCATGATGGTCGAGGGCGGGATCATGATTCCCAGCGTGCCGCCCCCCGCCACCACCCCGGCGGCCAGCCGGTCGGAGTAGCCGAACTTCTTCATGGACGGATAGGCCACCTTGGCGAAGGTGGCCGCGGTGGCGATCGAGGAGCCGCAGATGCCGCCGAAGCCGGCCGAGGCCCACACGGTGGCCATGGCGAGGCCGCCGCGCAGGTGGCCGATGAACGCGTAGGCCGCCCGGAAGAGCTCGTTCGACATGCCGGCCCGCGTGACGAAGTTGCCCATGAGGATGAAGAGCGGCACCACCGACAGCGTGTAGTTGCGGCCCGTCTCGTAGAGCTTGGTCTGCACGGTCGCGAACGCCACCGCCCAGTTCCAGTCCCGCATGTACGCGTAGCCGACCATGCCCACGATGGCCATCGAGAACGCGATGGGCACGCGCAGGAAGCACAGCGCCATCATGAGGAGGAGCCCGACGAGGCCCTCGATCATCCGCGCTCCACGGTCTTGTAGAGGTGGATGAGCCCGGCCAGGGCCAGCGTGAGCACCATGAAGTAGACGAACGGCCCGTACAGGATGCGCAGCACGTCGGTGGCGTCGCGGTAGGCCCAAATGCGGTCGGCCTTCAGCCACATGAGCCACGTGAGCAGGAACATGAAGGCCGCGCTCACCACGTGCACGACGCGCTGGAGCGCGCGCCGGCCGCGCGGGCCGAGCAGACGGTCCACGAAGTCCATCACGGCGTGCTCGTCGGAAAAGGACACCAGCGGCAGGCCGGCGAAGATGAGCACCACCAGCATGAGCTCGGTCACCTCGAACGCCCCGCGCACCGGCATCTTGAGGCGGTAGCGGGCCACCACGTCGACCACGGTGAGCAGCATCATGGCGAGGAGCACGACGGAAGCGGCGACGCCGAGCAGTGCGTCGGTGCGCCGCTTCCAGTCGGGAGCGGGCGCGGTCACTTCGAGGCGGGGACCTTCTTCAGCTCGTCACGGAACTCGGCGAGGACCTTGGCGCCGTCCACGCCCTTGGCGCCCGCGGCCTGCACCCACTCGTCGACGATCGGCGCCGAGCGCTTCTTCACCTCGGCCACGAACTCGGAGTTGGCGTTGACGATCTTGACGCCGGACTTCTTCAGCGCCTCCATCCCCTTGCGGTCGGCCTCGTCCCAGGAGGCGCCGGCCAGCCGCGCGATGTGCTCGCCGGAGATCTTCTCGATGGCGTCCTGGTCCTGCTTGGGCAGCTTGTTCCACTTGTCCTCGTTCATGAAGAAGCCGAAGGCGGAGCTGTACATGCCGCCGGGAAACAGCGTGGCCTGCTCCAGCACCGTGTCGAGCTTGAACGAGATGATCGACTCCAGCGGGAAGAACACGCCGTCGGCCACGCCCGAGCTCAGCAGCTCGTAGGACTCCGGCGCCGGCTTCACGAACGCGGAGGCGCCCAGGGCCTTGGCGACCTTCTCGGCGATGCCGCCGCCGGTGCGGATCTTGAGCCCCTGCACGTCGGCGATGGAGCGCACCGGCTTCTTGGTGAACATCTGGCCGGGGCCGTGCGTGAACACGCCCAGCAGCTTCACGCCCTTGTACTCGCCGACCTTGTGGAAGTGCTTCCAGTAGACGCGCGAGTACGCGATGGAGTTGGCCAGCGCGGTGTCGCCGCCGCCGGGGAGCTCGGGCAGGAGCGGCAGGAGGTGGCGGGCCGGCGTGTAGCTGGCCGTCACGAAGGAGAGGTCGACGAGCCCGTCGCGCACGGCGTCGAAGGTGCCGGGCGGCGCCGAGGGATGCTTGGGCAGCATCGTGAACTTCACGCGCCCGCCGGTCGCCTTCTCGACCTCGGTCGCCCAACCCTGCAGCACGTTGGCCGTGAGGTGATGCTGCGGTGAGACCCACGATGACATCGTCAGCGTGGTGGTCTGGGCCAGGGCGGGCACCGCGGTGAGGACGACCACCAGCGCGGCGAGCGCGAGCGTACGGACTTGCGGCATGTCGACCTCCCGTCGCAGCGAATACGTGCGCCGGTAGTCTAACAGCCCGCGCGGGAAATCCTTCCTACCTGAGCCGGATCTTGCCGCCCGGGGGCATGCCGCCGGGGCCGCCCATCGGATCGAAGCCGCCGGGGATGCGATCGGGCGTGATGATCGAGGACGACGCCTCGCGATGCAGCCGCTCGATCTCGCGCCGGGTGCGCTCCACGGCCTCGTTGGCGCCCGCCGCGAACTTCTCCACGGCGTCGGCCAGCGTGGTGGCCTCGATCTGGAAGGCCAGCGGCAGCAGGCCGCCGGAGGTGAGGAGCTGCGTCTCGCCGACGTAGATGACGGGCCGGCTGGAGTCGGTTCCACCGAGGCTCGTGACCGGGGTCATGACGCGGATCGTCCCGATCTTCCGGTCGGTGTACACGTCCTCCCGGTACAGGTTGGTGCCATCCATCTTGAGGTCGGCGGGGTTCATGGTGCTCATGGGGCTGAGGATACCTCATTCTTGACAGCGCTTCCCGGCCACGGTACGACAGCGCCCGGAGGGCCCCCATGAAGATCCAGGCG
This sequence comes from Candidatus Methylomirabilota bacterium, assembly GCA_046734515.1. Taxonomy (GTDB): domain Bacteria; phylum Methylomirabilota; class Methylomirabilia; order Rokubacteriales; family CSP1-6; genus AR5. The sequence continues at coordinate 14,232 of JBKPRI010000189.1, forward strand.
GTGAACGGCATCGCGCGCATCCTCAAGGCCGAAGGCATCCCGTGGGTGAGCTGCTATCCCACCTCGCCGGTCAACAACGCCCTCGGCGAGGAAGGCGTGCCCATCCTGATGATGGGCGAGGAGCGCTTCGCCGTGGCCGTCGCCGACGCGTTCTCGCGCGTGACGTGCGGCAAGCAGATCGGCGCTTGCACGGTGATGGCCGGGCTCAACGCGGCCGGCATCCAGATGGCCTACGGCGCGGTCGCGCAGGCCTGGGAGGACTCCTCGCCGCTGCTGGTCATGGCGGAAGGCGTCGGCGCCGGCGCCACGCGCCACACGCACTACGACATCGGCGCGGCGTTCAAGTCGGTGACGAAGTGGGTGGGCGAGATCGGCCGCGCGGATCAGGTGCCCGACTACGTGCGGCGCGCCTTCACGCACCTGCGCTCGGGCCGGCCCGGTCCCGTGCTCCTGCTGATCCCGCGCGACCTCGGCGAATACGACGAGGCCGAGCATCCGTACGCGCCGGTGAAGGGCTGGCGCTCGGGGCCCGATCCCGAGGACGTCACCAGCGCCATCAAGGTACTGCTGGCCGCGAAGCATCCCCTGCTCCACGTCGGCGAGGGCGTCCTCTACGCCGACGCCACCGCCGAGCTGCTGCACTTCGCCGAGGCGGCCCAGGTGCCGGTGATGACCACGCTCAAGGCCAAGGGGGCGTTCCCCGAGAACCACCCGCTGTCCGTCGGCGTGCGCGGCGCGATGACCGAGCACTACCTGCGCGGCTGCGACGTGCTGTTCTCCATCGGCTCCAGCCTCTTCCCGAACCGCTTCAGCCACGCGGTGCCGGAGGCCGACAAGAAGACGATCGTGCAGTGCACGGTCGATCTGCTCGACATCAACCGCTCCTACGAGACTCGTCACGCGGTGATCGGCGACGCCCGGCTGACGCTGCAGGCGCTGATCGAGGAGCTGAGCAAGCGCGGCGGCGTGGCGAAGAAGCCGGCGCTGCTCGAGGAGATCCGCGGGCACAAGCAGGCGTTCATGGCGAAGTTCCAGCCGTGGCTGACGTCGAACGACACGCCGATCAATCCCTACCGCGTGCTCGGCGACCTCATGAAGGTGCTCGACCCCAAGAGCTCGTTCGTCACCGCGGACTCGGGCAACACGCGCGATCAGACGAGCACGGTGTACGAGACGCACATCCCGCGCGGGTTCCTCGGCTGGGGCAACGTCTCCACGCTGGGCTTCAGCCTGGCCGGCGCGGTCGGCGCCAAGCTCGCCTACCCGAACCGCCAGTCCGTGCTCGTCACCGGCGACGCGGGCGTCTGCTACATGATGGGCAACTTCGAGGCGGTGGCGCGGTACAAGATCGGCGTCACGGTGCTCCACATCAACAACGGCGGCTACTCGGGTTACGGCCCCGGCTTCTGGGGGGCCGGGCACGATCCCTACACGTGGAAGGTGTCCGACCACGGGACGGCGTGCATGGCGAACATGGCCAAGGCCGTCGGCTTCCACGCCGAAGACGTGGCGCAGCCGAGCGAGATCATCCCGGCGCTGAAGCGGGCGCTCGACGAGAATGCCAAGGGACGGCCGGCCTTCATCGAATTCCAGGCCTCGCACCACCCGGTTCACGGCGGCTGGGTACGCGCCGGCGGAGGGCACTAGAATGCTTCGCACGCTGCTCTTCCTCTTCCTGTTCGCCGTCGGCGTGGCGCCGGCCGCCGCCGGCGAGCTCGAGCGTGTGACGCCCGAGCAAGTCGGTCTCTCCTCCGAACGGCTGGAGCGCATCACCCAGACGCTGCGCGCCGACGTCGAGCGCGGTCGCATCCCGGGCGCGGTGGTCATCGTCGCGCGCAAGGACCGCATCGCCTATGCGCGGGCGATCGGCTTCCGCGACAAGGCGGCCGCCGCGGTCATGACGCCCGATACGATGTTCCGCATCGCGTCCATGACGAAGCCGCTGGTGACCGTGGCGGCGCTCTCGCTCTACGAGGAAGGGCGTTTGTTCCTGAGCGATCCCGTGTCGAAGTACATTCCCGCGCTCAAGAACCAGACGGTCGGTCTCGAGCGCGCGCCGGCGCAGCGCGAGATGACCATCCAGGACCTGATGCGTCACACCTCGGGCCTCACCTACGGCAACCGCGGGACGACCGAGCTGTACAAGCTCTACCCCGAGTCCTCGAACGCGGCCTCCCTGACCCTGACGATGGACGAGTTCATCGCGACGCTCAGCAAGGCGCCGCTGCTCCACCAGCCGGGCACGCAGTGGGAGTACAGCCTGTCCACCGACGTGCTCGGCCGCGTGGTGGAAGTCGTGGCCGGCAAGCCGCTGGGCGAGGTCCTGGCCGAGCGGGTGTATGGGCCCCTCAAGATGTCCGACACGACGTTCCTGGTGCCGGCCGACAAGAGTGGCCGCGTGGCGCAGGCGTTGCCGGCGCATCCCGACACCGGCGCGCCCTATCCCCTGGCCGATCCCACGAAGCCGCGAAAGTTCGACTGCGGCGGAGGCTGCGCCGTCTCGACCGCCGGCGATTACGCGCGCTTCGCGCAGATGCTGCTCAACCGCGGCACGCTCGACGGCGTGCGAGTGCTGGCGCCGAAGACCGTGCAGCTGATGACCGCCGATCACCTCGGCCCCATCGCCCGCGGTCCGGTCTACTATGCCGGCCCCGGCTACACGTGGGGCCTGGGGCTCGCCGTTCGTCAGGAGAACGGTCTCTCGCCACTGGCGGGCTCGGCCGGCGATTTCTTCTGGCCCGGCGCCTACGCGACGTACTGGTGGGCCGACCCCAAGGCGGAGCTGGTCGTCGTCTCGATGCTCCAGTCGCCCCTCGGGCGTCACTACCAGGAGCTGCTGCGCGCGCTCGTCAATCAGGCCATCGTGGAGTAGGCGCATGCTCATCGTCGACGCGCAGGTTCACATCTGGTCGGGCGGCAAGCCGAGCAACGCCAATCACCGGCAGGTGACGACATTCACGGCCGAGGAGCTGCTGAAGGAGATGGACGAGGCCGGCGTGAACGCCGCCGTGATCCATCCACCCGCCTCGTGGGATCCCCACAGCAACGAGCTGGCGGTCGAGGCGGCACGCCGGCACCCCGATCGCCTTGCCATCCTCGGCAACTTCCCGCTCGACAGGCCCGAGAACCACAAGCTGGTCGACACGTGGAAGCAGCGCCCGGGCATGCTGGGCCTGCGCTTCGCGCTCCTGCAGCCACAGCAGCAGACGTGGCTGACCGACGGCACGCTGGACTGGCTGTGGCCCGCTGCCGAGCGGGCCGGGCTGCCCGTGGCGCTCATCGGCGCAAACTTCGTGCAGGCGATGCCGAAGATCGCCGAGCGTCATCCCGGGCTCAAGCTCATCGTCGATCACTTCGGCCGGCCCGACGCGGCCTGGTCCAATCTGAACGAGGTGGTAGCGCTGGCGAAGTTTCCCAACGTCGCACTCAAGGCCACCGGCGCCCCGAGCTATTCCACCGATCCGTATCCCTACCGGAACATTCATGGCCACATCCGCCGGCTCTACGACGCGTTCGGCCCCGCGCGGATGTTCTGGGGCACCGACATCACGCGCATGCCGTGCTCCTGGCGGCAGTGCGTGACGATGTTCACCGAGGAGCTGCCGTGGCTGAAGGGCCGTGACCTCGAGCTGGTGATGGGCCGGGCGGTGTGCGACTGGCTCGGCTGGACGCTGCCCGTGCGATGAAGCGCGTCGACATCGACCGCTACGGCGCGCCCGAGGAGGTCGCCCGGTGCGTGGACGTGGCGGATGTCGGCGCACCGGGCGCCGGGGAGGTGGTCTTCGACGTCCTGCTCTTTCCGATCAATCCGGCCGACGTCTCGTTCTGCCGCGGCACCTACCGCCTGCGTCCGCCGCTGCCGGCCACGCCGGGCGCCGAGTGCGTGGGCCGCGTCACCGCCGTCGGCGCCGGCGTCGCGCACGTGAAGGCCGGCGACCTGGTCATCAACCTGCAGCGCGAGAACTGGGCGGAGCGCCGCCGCGTGAAGGCCGACGACGTGATCCTGGTGCCGGCCGGCACCGACCTGCCGCAGGCCGCGATGCTGCGTATCAACCCGCCGACGGCGCTGCTGCTCCTGAGCGACTTCGTCGAGCTGAAGCCGGGCGACTGGATCGTCCAGAACGTAGCCAACTCCGCGGTCGGCCGGCTGGTGATTCGCCTGGCGCGCGCACTCGGCGTGCGCACCCTCAACGTCGTGCGCCGCGAGTCGCTCTTCGCCGAGCTGACCGCGCTGGGCGCGGATGCGTGCATCGTGGACGGGCCCGATCTCGCCGCGCGCGCGACGGCGGCTACCGGCGGCGCTGCCGTGCGCCTCGCACTCGACGCCGTCTCCGGCCAGGCCACGGGACGCCTCTCGAGCTGCCTGACCGAGGGCGGCGTGGTGGTGAACTACGGGTCGATGAGCGGCGAGGACCCGGTGATGTCGCGCGCCGGGCTGATCGGCGGCGGTCAGAAGCTGGTGGGCTTCATCCTCGGGCGTGGTCTCGCCACACGAACGCTCGATCAGGTGCGCGCGCTGTACGGAGAGCTCGGGCGCCAGGTGAAGGACGGCTACCTCGCGGCGCCGGTCGAGAAGATCTATCCGATCGAGGAGATCACCGCTGCGCTCGCCCACGCCCAGCGGGGCGAGCGCAGCGGCAAGATCCTCGTGGCGCCCAACGGCTAGCGTCGATCAGAAGTCCTTCGGCTCTCCGCCCGCCTTGCGCACTCCGCCCTTCACCTTGGCGCCGCCCTTCACGTTCAGGTCCTGGACCTTCTTGCCGCCGGTCTTCTTGGTCGTGCCCATCGCCGTCTGTCTCCTCAAGGATGGCTGCTAAGTGATGATGACCTCGTTGAGTTTCACGACCAGGTATTCCTGCTGACCGCCCCCGGACTTGCGTCCGCCGGCGACCTGCGCGGCCTTGGCGGCGTCCAGATCCTTGACGACCTTCTTGCTGCCCTTGCTCTTCTTCGGCTTCGCCATGATCGGCTCCTTTCCCAGGAACGGGTTCGGTCAGAAACCCGGTGAGGCCGTGTCCGTGGTCTTCTTGATGGTGATTTCGGACAGCGACACCCTGCCGTCCGCGCCACCGCTCACCCCTTGCGCCTCGCCGGTCGCGACGTCCTTCACCGCGAGATCCTCGACCGCCTTCTTACCCTTCGCCCGGTCCTTCTTCGGCTTGGCCATCGCCTGGCTCCTTCCTGTTCCCCGGCTGCTCGGGCCGGTCGCCTGACGCGGGGTCCCAGGTGCATCGAGCCTGCCAGAGCGGGATCCCCGCTAATCACGCGATTCTGCCGCGGGTCGCCCAGGCGCGGGGTCGTTTCGCCCGGGCAGGCCCCCTAGCGCTTGAGGCGGATCTCCTCGTAGGGGTAGGAGAAGGCGTGGCCGGGGATGAGGCTGAGGGTCGACGGATCGACGCGCGGCCCGACGCCGCTGAGGAAGGCGGGCTCCACGATCGGGGCGAACATGGCGCGCTCGTACATGAGCTGCTGGATCTTGTGGAGCATGGCCTCGCGCTTCCGGGGGTCGAGCTCGACGGCCTGCTCGCGGAAGAGGCCGTCGATATCCGGGTAGCCGCCGTAGGACCGGATGCCGCCGGTGATGACGAAGGCCTCGATGCGCGTGGCCGCATTGCCGGCCGCCGCACTCCCGGGGCGCACGAGCTTCTTGAAGCTCTTCTCGGCATCGCCCTTGTAGAAGGCTGCGCGCTCCAGCGGGCGGAGCTTGGCCCGGATGCCGACGTTGAGCAGGTTGTTCACCACGGCCTCGCCGGTGCCGGCATAGACGGCATCGCAGACCAGCTCGCCGGCGTCGAAGCCCTTCGCGTAGCCGGCCTCGGCCAGCAGCTTCCTGGCGCGCTCCGGCTCGTAGGGATACGGCGGCGCCGGCCAGTAGAACTCGAAGACGTGCGGGATGATGCTGGCCGTCGGGCGCGCGTGCCCGAGGTACTCGGCGTCGTTCAGCGCCTTGCGATCGATGGCGAGGTTCGCGGCCAGGCGCACCCGCTGGTCGTGCCACGGTGATTTCGGATCCCACTGCTCCGTGAAGACGACCCACTCCGTGAAGGTCGGCGTGGAGGCCTTGAGCGTGAGCCCAGTCGTGCGCTTGACCTCCTCGGCCAGCGCCCCGCGCAGCGAGTAGGCGATGTCGGCCTCTCCGCGCTTGAGCATGGCCAGGCGCGTGGTGTCGTCGGGCACCGAGCGGAACACCAGCCGCTTGACGCTCGGCACCTTGCGCCAGTACTGCTCGTTGGCCTCCAGCACCAGCTCGACGCCCGGGTTGAACGACACGAACTTGTAGGGCCCGGCGCCGATCGGCGCCTTCTTGAAGCCGTCGTCGCCGACCTTCTCCACGTACTTCTTCGGCACGATCCACGCGGCGCCCGTGGCCGGCGTGCCGTAGAACGTCATGAAGTCCGGCCACGGCTGCTTGAGCCGCATCCGTACGCGCCCGGCGTCCACCACCTCGACGCCCGCAATCTTTTCCTTCAGCGTACCGGCCGCCGCGCCCTTGTAGCGCTCGAAGGAGAACTTCACGTCCTCCGCGGTGACCGGTTCGCCGTTGTGGAACTTGACGCCCTTGCGCAAGACGAACTCGTAGACGCGCCCGTCCTTCGACACCGTCCACGACTCGGCCAGGCTCGGAGCCACGGTCTTGTCGGGCATCGGCTTCACGAGGGCGTCATGCATGGCGTACAGCATCATGAACGGCGTGATCACGGCCGGCGTCTCGGCCGGATCGAACCACGTCGGGGCCAGCGAGACGTGGACCGCCCACGTCACCTGGCCCTCGGGCGCGGCAAGGGCCGGCGCGCCGCCCGCGAGGAGAAGGATCAGGACGACGGCGAGCGTGGCAACGCGCCTCATGCGGTTACTCCGCCAGCCACACCGTGTCGAGCTGCTGGTTCAGGAAGTGGCTGGGCATGATCGTCCAGCCGCGCACCTTGGAGAGGTGCGGAACGATCCGGTGCCACTGGAAGCCCATGATGAAGTGCACTTCCTCGTCGTAGAGGCGCTTCTCGAACTGGCGCAGGAGCTTCCGCCTTTCCTCGGGATCGATCGTCCGCGACTGCCGGGAGTAGAGATCGTCCATCACGGTGTCCTTGTGCTTGCCGTAGTTCACCGGCGACGTCGAGGTGAACCAGTGGATGTCGAGGTCGGGTTCGACGATCGAGTTGCAGGGGGCGGTGACGGCCACCTCGAAGTCGCCGTTACGGAGCGCGCCGAACCACGACGAGGTCTCGAGCGGGTTGTGCTTGACCGTGACGCCGATCTGTCGCCACTGGTCGATCAGCCAGATGCCGAACGGCTCGTAGGGCTGGGGCACCGCGCGGTTCACCAGCGTGAACGAGAGATTCTCGGCCCCGGCTTCCTTCAACAGCCGCTTGGCCTCGGCGCGGGCGGCGGTGATGTTGCGGCCGTAGCCGGCCAGCTTCTCCAGCTCGGCGGGCGGCGTGGCCCACGGCGTGCCGGGCACCTGGATGCCGGCCACTTCCTTGATGAGCGCGATCTTCGACAGGGCCTTGGAGCCTTCCCAGCGATCGAGCGCCAGGCTGAGCGCGCGGCGCACGCGCTTGTCGTCGTAGGGCTTCTTCTGCTCGTTGGGCGTGACGCCGATCGAGCAGTTCCACGCGCTCTCCTGCACCGTGATCTTGTTGCCGAGCGCGTTGACCAGGGCGTCGCGGTCGCCCGGCGTGAAGCTCCGGAACTGGATGTGGGCGCGCTCGCCGCGGACGGCCGCCACCTGCGCGGAGGCGCTGGGAATGAAGATCGCGCGGAAGCCGTCGAGGTAGGGCTTGCCCTTGTCCCAGTAGTCCGGGTTCTTCTTGCCGACCCAGTGCGAGCCGCGCACGTACTCGACGAACTTGAAGGGGCCGGTGCCCATGACGTTCGTCTTGTACCAGTTCGGATCCTTGGCGAGGAGATCGGCCTTGTAGATCCAGTTCCACGGCTGGGCGAGGTTCGCCATGAACGAGGCTTCCGGATACTTCAGCCGGAACACGATCGTATCGGGCGCGGGCGCCTCCACCGATTCCACCGAGCCGTAGGTGGCCTTGCGGCTCGACACCACGTTGCCGGGCGGGAAGATGATGTGGTCGTACGAGGCCTTCACGTCCTTCGACGTCATCACGCTGCCGTCGTGAAACTTCACGCCCTGGCGGACCTTGAACGTGTAGGTGCGCCGGTCGGGCGAGATCGTCCACGACTCCGCCAGATCGCCGATGAACTTCGTCCCCGTCCGGTCGGTGGGGTCCACGCGCATCAGGGTGTTGTACTGCGGCGCGCCGGGGTGGAGCATCGCGAACGTCTCTTCCTGGTGGGCGTCGAAGCTCGGCGGCTCGGCGGCAACCACGAAGAGCAGCTCGCCGCCCGAGCGCGGCTTGTCCTGGGCGTCGGCCGGCGCGACGAGCGCCAGGACGCAGAAGAGGAACAGCGCGAACAAGCCCCGGACACGTTGACTCATGTGGTCATCCTCCGAGGGAAACGAAGTGGCCGGTACGATACCACGCACTTGACTCCGCCGCGTGTGAGCGCGATCCTCCCGCCGGGTGAGCGGGCGACAATGGAAGGGAAGAGGGGAACCCTGCTAGGGTTCCCCTAGACAATGGAGATCCCAATGGCAAACGTGCTGACGGTGGTGGCGAAGATCCGGGCGGCGAAGGGCAAGGGCGATGCGCTGGCGGCGATGCTGGCCGAGCAGGCCGGCGTGGTGCGCAAGGCGGAGCCGGGCTGTCTCGTCTATCGCCCGCACCGCTCGACGAAGGATCCCGATCTCTTCTACTTCTACGAGCAGTACAAGGACGACGCCGCGTTCGATGCGCACCGCAAGGCCCCGCACCTGGCCGCCTACCGCGAGCGCCGCGAGAAGGAAGGCCTCACCGAAGGCCCGCCCGAGGTCGAGATCTACCGCTCGCTCACCGACTGAGCGCGTGGAGCCCAACGACGCGACGGCGATCACGCGGGCCCACAATCGCGCGGTCCTGGCCGCGCTGCCGTTCGGCGACACGCAGGACTTCGAGGACGCCCGGCGCGGGCTGCTCGGCTCGCTGCCGGACGTCGAGGTCACCAACGCGCAGGGCCGTGTCGTGTGGAGCCTGCGCGACTATGGCTTCCTCGACGAGGAGACCGCGCCGCCCACCGTCAATCCGAGCCTCTGGCGCCACGCCCGGCTCAACATGCACCACGGCCTGTTCGAGGTCACCGAGGGCCTCTACCAGGTGCGCGGCTACGACATCTCCAACATGACGCTGATCGAGGGCGAGAGCGGGGTCATCGTGATCGACCCGCTCATCTCGACGGAGGTCGCGGCCGCCGGCCTCGCGCTCTACGCGCAGCACCGCGGCGAGCGGCCGGTGAGCGCGGTCATCTACACGCACAGCCACGTGGATCACTACGGCGGTGTGCGCGGCGTGGTGGACGAGGCCGACGTGACGCACGGCCGCGTGCCGGTGTGGGCGCCCGACCGCTTCATGCAGGAAGTGGTGACGGAGAACGTGCTGGCCGGCACGGCCATGGTGCGCCGCGCGCAGTTCCAGTTCGGCGCCACCCTGCCCCGCGGCCCGCGTGGCCAGGTGGACGCCGGCATCGGCAAGGCCACCTCGCGCGGAACGGTCACGCTGATCCCACCCACCCATCTGGTGACCGCCGCGGTGGAGACGCACGTGATCGACGGCGTCGAGATCGTCTTCCAGATGGTGCCGGACACGGAAGCACCGGCCGAGATGAACATGTTCTTCCCCGCCTTCCGCGCGCTCGACGTGGCCGAGAACGCCACGCACAACCTGCACAACCTCTACCCGCTGCGCGGCGCCCAGGTGCGTGACGGCAACGCGTGGGCGCGCTACCTCAACGAGGCCATCGAGCGCTTCGGGGCCGATACCGACGTGGTCTTCGCCCAGCATCACTGGCCGGTGTGGGGCCAGGCCCGCGCGCTGGAGTTCCTCGGCGTGCAGCGCGACCTCTACAAGTTCCTCCACGACCAGACCGTGCGGCTCATGAACCACGGCCTCAAGGCCGCCGAGATCGCCGAGCGCTTGCGGTTGCCGGCCAGCCTGAGCTCGACGTGGCACGTCCGCGGCTACTACGGCACGCTGAGCCACAACGCCAAGGCCGTCTACCAGCGCTACCTCGGCTGGTACGACGCCAATCCCGCCACACTCAACCCGCTCGCGCCGGTCGAGCGCGGGCAGAAGTACGTCGAGTACATGGGCGGCGCCGAGGCGGCGATCCACCGCGCGCGCGAGGACTACGCGCGGGGCGAGTACCGGTTCGTGGCCGAGGTCATGAGCCACGTGGTGTTCGCGGACCCGGCGAACACCGAGGCGCGCGGGCTCGGCGCCGACGCGCTCGAGCAGCTCGGCTACGCCGCCGAATCCGCCACGTGGCGCAACGCCTACCTGCTCGGCGCGCGCGAGCTGCGCCAGGGCCCCGGCGCGGGCGTGGCCCGCGCCCCGGTCAGCCCCGACGTGATCCGCGCCATGAGCCCCGAGCTGTTCTTCGACTACCTCGGCGTGCGGCTCAACGGCGAGGCGGCCGAGGGCAAGCGCATCGTGGTCAACTGGGCCTTCGACGACCTCGCGCGCCGCTTCGTCTCCTCCGTGGAGCACTGCGCGCTCACCTGGCTGGCCGACCGCCACCACGACGACGCCGACGCCACGGTGACGCTGGACTGGACGGTACTCATCCGCCTGGTACTGCGCGAGCTGTCGTTCGCCGACGTGCTGGAGCAGGGCCTGGTGACGATCGATGGCGATCCCGCGCGCGTCGTCGAGCTCTTCAGCCTGCTCGACGACTTCACGCTGATGTTCGAGGTGGTGGAGCCCCGGGCGGCGGCACGTCCACGCGTCTGACCGCGTGCGCCTCGCCCGTCGTCCCGCGATTGACGCCCGCCTTGCCGCGCCGTCCGGGATCGCCGCCGAGGCGATCATTGAGGCGCACGCCGGCCGCCAGCAAGCCGCCGTCGATCACCACGTTCTCGCCCGTCATGAAGCGCGCGCCGTCGCCCGCGAGGAACTCGACCACCCGCGCGATGTCGTCGGGCTGGCCCAGGTCGGCCCACGGCTGGATGCCCTCGATCGCGGCGCGCGGATCGCGCTTGCCCGTGTCGACGAGCGGCGTGTGGATCACGCCGGGCGAGATGCTGTTCACGCGAATACGGTGCGGGGCCAGCTCGGCGGCGATCATCCGGGTGAAGTGAATCACCGCGGCCTTCGCGGCCGAGTAGGCCTGCGGGCCGCCGCCACCCGCCATCCCGGCGATGGAGCCCGTGTTGACGATGGCGCCGCCGGTCCCCTGCCGCTGCATCACACGCGCGGCGTGCTTGGTCCCGAGGAAGACACCGCGCACCAGCACGGCGAACGTGTAATCCCAGTCGTCCACCTCGAGGTCGGTCACCGGGCCGAAGGCGCCGCCCACGCCGGCGTTGTTGAAGACGAAGTCGAGGCGCCCGAAGCGCTCGCTCACGCGGCGCACGGCCGCTTCCACGTCCGCCTCGCGCGAGACGTCGGTGCGGACGAAGTCCACGCGATCGCGATGCTGGGCGGCCAGGGCCTCGAGCGCGGTCTTGCCCGTCGCCGCGTTGTAGTCCGCGATGACCACGCGCCAGCCGGCCGTCAGCAGCCGCTCGGCCGTCGCGCGGCCGATGCCGCTGGCGCCGCCGGTGATCAGCGCGCCGCGCGCCTCGGCCATCACACGACCTTGCACGAGAGCCCGCCGTCGACGACGAGCTGGGCGCCGGTGACGTACTTGGCCTCGTCGGAGGCGAGGTAGAGCGCGGCGTAGGCCACGTCCCACGCGTCACCCATCTTGCCCGTTGGGCACTGCGCCGAGCGCGCGGCCAGCATCGACTCGAAATTGCCGCCGTAGGCGCTCGAGAGCGGCTTGACGATCATCGGCGTGTTCATGAGACCCGGCAGGATGGCGTTGGCGCGCACGCCCTTCTTGGCGTACTCGAGCGCGATGGACTGCGTGAGGCCGAGGATGCCGGCCTTGGTCGCCGCATAGGAGACGTACGGCACGCCGAGCCAGCGGATGCCGGAGACGGACGAGATGTTCACGATGGCGCCCTTCCCCTGGCGCTCCATGTGCGGCAGCACGGCCTTGCACGTGAGGAACATGCTGGTGAGGTTCACGTCCACCACGCGGCCCCACGATTCCTCGCTGGCGCCGGCGCCGCCGCCCAGCTCGACGATGCCCACGTTGTTGTGGAGCACGTCGATGCGGCCGTGCGCCGCGATGCAGGCGCTCACCACGCGCTCGACCTCGCCCGCCTGCGTGACGTCGGCCACGTGCGCCTCGCCGCGCTTGCCCTCGCCGCGGATGATCCCGACGGTCTCCTCCACCGCCTCGCGCTTGAGATCGACCGCGACCACGTGGGCGCCCTCGCGCGCGAACAGCACGGCGGTGGCCTTGCCGTTGCCCCAGCCCGGCCCCGACGAGCCGGCGCCGGTGACGATGGCGATCTTGTCCTGCAGCCGTCCCGGCATCATCCGTCGGCGAGCGGCACGATCGCGTAGAAGCGCGGCTGGTCGCCGACGACGCGCGTGACGTGCCCGCGGCCCGTGAGATCCTCCGCCAGCACCACGTCGCCGGGACCGACGCGCGCCTTCGTCCCGTCCCCCACCTCGATCTCCGCAACGCCGGAGAGCGAGATGGAATACTGCCGCCGCGGGGCGCAGTGCCAGTCGAGCACGTAGCCCGCCGGCGCCACGCGGAACGCGATGCCGGAGACCTTCTGCATCGCGCTCGCCTCGCCGTAGGAGCCCTCGTGGTCCTTGAACGGCTTCATGTCGAGCGTCACTTCTTCCAGGTGCGACTGCCCGTCCTTGCCGCTGTAGACACGCCAGATGGTCGGCATCACATCTCCCAGTCGTCGTACCAGGTGGCCTCGGCGCCGATGCCCTCGCGCGCGACGCTGACGTCGAGCAGGTAGGGCCGCCGCTGCTTGTTGACGACGTCCAGCCCGCGGCGGAGCGCCGGCTCGAGGTCCTTCAGCGTGGCGACGGTCTCGCCGTCCACGCCCTGCGACTTCGCGAGCGCGGCGTAGTCGATGGCCGGGTCGCCGAGGAACAGGCCCGGATACTTGTTGTCGCGCACCATCTTGCTGTCGGGCATCTGGTTGGCCCAGTTGTGGCGCACGACCTGGTAACTCTCGTTGTTCGACACGATGGTGAGGATCGGCGTCTTGTAGCGCGCCATCGTCCAGAACCCGCTGGCGCTGTAGCCGAGCGCCCCGTCGCCGAGGTGCAGCACCACCGGGCGCTCGTGGCCGGCGGCGATCTTGGCGCCGATGGCGGCGCCCACGCCGAAGCCGAGCGAGCCGCCGCCGCTGCGCGTCCACGTCATGCCCTGATGGCCGAACGCGATCAGCCCCGTGCGCGCCGTCGAGCTCTCCTGCACCATCACGGTGTCGCGCGGAAGCATGTCGGCGAGCTGCGCGCCGAGGACCGCCGGGTGGATGACCGCGTCGTGCGCATGCTCGCGGACCAGCGTCTCCTCGCGCTCGATCAGCGTCTTCGCGAACGCGCGCACCTTGGCCCGCTGCTTCGCCCAGCCCTCGGCGCCCGGCCGCTTCTTGAGCGCCTCGCACACCGCGGCCAGCGTCCCCTTCACGTCCGTCTGGGCCGCGAGATCGAGCGGGTAGTGCCGGCCCATCAGGATGGGATTGGGGCCGATCTGGAGCACGCTCGGCTCACCGACGGCGCCGTGCACGCCCTGGCAGCCGACGAGGAACAGCACGTCGGGCTTGAGCCCGGCGATCTTCTCGAAGTCCTTGGCCACCGGATAGTTGCCGCAGAAAAGCGGATGGCGATTGGGGAAGTTGACGAAGATCTGCCGGCTCGCGAAGACGGGAGCTTCCAGCAGCTCGGCGAGCTTCACGGCCTCCGCCTGCGCGCCGTCGCGCCACACGTCGTCGCCGAACATCAGCGCCGGGCACTTCGCCTCGGCCAGGCGCCTGGCGATCGCCTCGACCGTGGCCGCCCGCGCCGGCGCCGGCGGCTCGATGCGATAGCCCGCGCCCTCGCCGATCTCGACTTCGAGCCCCTCGCGGTTCAACAGCTCGGCGCTGATGGAGAGGTACACGGGCCCCGTCGGGGGCGTGGAGGCCTCGCGCAGCGCCCGCACGGTGGCGACCGGAATCGCGGCGGGATTGGCGTGCACCTGGTACGAACAGCGCGCTTCCTTCGTGATGGGCCGCATCGACTCCGCCTGGCTGAGCCCGGGGAAGGGCGCCAGCCCCCGATAGTCCTGCAGCTCGGACGCCCAGTCGCCCGCGATGACGAGCACGGCGGAGCCGGCGACCTGCGCGTTGAAGAGCTGGCCGCTCAGCTGATGCGAGCCGCCCATCACGTGCGCGATCACCACGCCGACCTTGCCGCTGATGCGGTGATAGCCATCGGCCATCGCGGCCACCAGCCCCTCGTGCTTGCCGATCACCAGACGCGGGTCCTCCGTCTCGGCGAGCGCGGCGAAGATGCCGGTCTCGGCGGAGCCGGGATTGGTGAACAGGTAGTCGACGCCCGCGTCCTTCAGCGTCTGCACCAGGAGCATGCCGCCCGTGCCGGTGATCGTCTTGCGCATGGCTATCTCGCTTTCTCCAGCATCGTGGAATCAGGATCGAGGCCGAGGCCCGGACCCTGCGGGACGGCGATGCGGCCGTTCCGGGGGTGAATCGCGTCGCCCAGCGGATTCTCGGCGAAGTCGCAGTAGAAGCGCTCGACCCAGGAGCCGCCGGGCATGGCCGCGATGCAGTGAATCGAGGCCAGCAGGCCGGGGCCAAAATACGCCGAATGGGGCACGACGGTGACGCCGAACGACTCGGCCAGCGTCATCACCCGGCGCATCTCGGTGATGCCGCCGATCTTGGTGACGCTGGGCTGCGCGTACGTGAGCGCCCCCGCCTCGAAGGCGCGGCGGAAGTCCCACGCGGTGCCGTAGTTCTCCCCCGCCGCGGTGGAGAGCCCGCCGCGCGCACGCACCTCGGCGAGGCCGCCGAGATTCTCGGGCGGCCACACGGGCTCTTCCAGCCAGTGCACGTCGAGCGGCGCCATCGCCCTGGCCATCGCGATGGCCTCGGGCACCGTCCAGGGGCAGTTGGTGTCGACCATGAGCGGGATGCCCGATCCGGCGGCGTCGCGCGCGGCCTTGATCTCCGGCAGCGTGATCTCGTGGATCTTGATGTGGCGATAGCCGCGCTGGAGCGCCTGCTCCGTGTAGCGCGCGACCGCCTTGGCGTTGCCGTAGCGCAGCAGGCTCGCGTACGCGGGCAGGTCCTCGGTGCGGCTGCCGCCGAGCAGCCGGTAGAGCGGCAGACCCGCGGCCTTGCCGGCGATGTCCCAGAGCGCGATGTCGATGCCGGAGAGCGCGTAGATCGTCGGCCCGCCGCGGCCCACGCCGTGCAGCGTGCGCTGCAGGTCGTCGGTGATGGCGGCGATCTGGCGCGCGTCGCGCCCGACGATCATCGGCCCCAGCAGCGTATCGATCGCCGCGCGCGTGGCGGGGAAGATCCGATGGCCGAACGCCTCGCCCCAGCCGCTGATCCCGGCGTCGGTATCGACGCGGACGAGGAGCATGTCGATGCTGGTGCGCGCGCGCCCGCCGAGCATCGGCGTGGCATCGCTGTCCACCTGCATCGGCAGCGTGAGGACACGCGTCTCGACCCGGGTGATCTTCATCGCGCCGACTCCAGCCGCGCCCGGTAGGTCGTGAGGATCTCGGCCCCCGTCGGCCCCATGGTGCGCGCCCAGTCGGTCACCACACCCTGGCCCGCCTTGCGCAGCGCCTCGCGGTATTCCGGCGTGAGCTCGGTCGTGATGGTGACGCCGGCCTCCCGCATGGCCTTGTAGTTGGCGGCCACCCGCGTCTTGAGCACATCCCACTGCCGCGCCTCCACGATGGAGGCGGCCGCCAGCACCGCGCGCTGCAGGTCGTCGTCCAGCGCGTTCCAGGCATCCGCGTTCAGCGTGACGACGCTCATCGTCACCGCGTAGTCGATCTGCGTGAAGTGCTTCAGGGTCTCCATGAGGAGCTGACCGGCGCCGCCGTCGCCGGACGAGAGCACCGCGTCGAGCTGTCCGGCCTTCAGCTGCGGGATCGCGTCGGTGAACGAGATCTGCACCGGCGCGGCGCCGGCGGCCTTGAAGGCCGCCACGCCGTTGGCGTCCGCCGTGCGCACGCGCAGGCCCTGCAGCGCCTGGGCGTTGTCGATGGGCTTGTTGGCCCACAGCCCCGCCGCCGGCCACGGCGAGAGATAGAGCAGCTTCTGATTGTGCTTCTCGAGGACCGCCTCGTAGGCCGGCCGCGCGATCTGCGCCAGCACCTGCGCCTGCTCGGGGGTGGCGGCGAGGAACGGCAGCGAGGGCAGCAGGAACACGGGGTCGACCTGGCCCAGCGCACCCATGTAGGCGTTGGCCAGCGGGACCGCGTTCTTCGCGACCGCGTCCACCATCTCCCGGGACTTGAAGCCGCTGGCGGCGTCGTACTGGTTCGTGATCTGGACGCGCGTGCCCGTGCGCTCCGAGACCTCCCTGGCAAAGCGCGCGTCGGCCTCGCCCTGGATCGAGGTGGCGGGATACTCGTTGGCCATCGTCCAGCGGACGTCCTGGCCGTGCGCGACGCCGGCCGCGAGGAGCGGCAGGAGGAGGAGCGCGAGGACGGCGACTCGTCGTGTCATGGGCGCCAGCGCGCAGGTAAGATACCTGACGGCCCGCCCCGGCGCGAGGCCACCACCCGATGGAACGCCGAACGCTGCTCCTGGCCCCTCTGCTCCTGCTCCTCGGCTCCCGCCCGGCCGCGGCGCAGACGGCGAGCGGGGTGCGGCGGGTCGGCGTGCTCGCCTCGAGCACGAAGGAGAGCTTCGGTGACAACATCCGCACGTTCCGGGAGGAGCTCGCCGCGCTGGGATGGGCCGAAGGCCGCAACCTGGCGATCGAAACCCGTTACGCGAGCGAGCGCTACGAGCAGCTTCCCCATCTCGCCGCCGAGCTGGTGAAGGCCAAGGTCGAGGTGATCTTCGCCATGGCGGTGCCCGCGATCCAGGCCGCGAAGCGGGAGACGACGACGATCCCCATCGTCTTCGAGACCCTCGGCGACGCCGTCAGCACCGGGATGGTGACCAACCTCTCCCGACCGGGCGGCAACGTGACAGGCGTCTCGGGGTTCGCGCCCGAGCTGAGCAGCAAGCGCCTGGCCCTGCTCCGCGACATTCTGCCGGGCGCGACGCGGATCGCCTTGATGGCGAACCGCGGGAATCCCGCGACGGCCGTGGTGATCCGGACGACGGAGGCCGCGGCCGAGGAGCTACGCGTTCACCTCCTGGTGATCGACGTCCCGCGGACGGATGCGCTCGATGCGGCGTTCACCACCATGGTGCGCGAGCGCTGCGATGCCTTCGTGCTGGCCGCGGACCCGATGCTGTTCAGCCAGCGGCGGCGGATCGTCGAGCTGGCCATGCGACACCGGCGGCCGGGCTGTTACGAGTACCGGGACTTCGCGGAATTCGGCGGCTTGCTCTCCTATGGACCCGATCCGCATGAGCGCTTCCGGCGCGGGGCGGCGTACGTGGACCGGATCCTGCGCGGCGCCCAGCCCGGCGACCTGCCGGTGGAGCAGCCCCGCACATTCCAGCTCGTCCTGAATCTCAAAACGGCCAGGGGCCTGGGGCTGACGATCCCGCCATCGGTCCGGGTGCGGGCCGATCACGTGATCGAATGACCGATTGCCGGTAAGATACCGGCCCATGCCTCACATCATCGGCATCGACACCGGCGGCACCTTCACGGATTGCGTCGTGATGGACAACGACGGCCGCATCGTCACCGCCAAGGCCGCCTCCACCCCGGACGATTTTTCCGAGGGCGTGATGGAGTCGCTGCGCCTGGCCGGCGAGCGGCTGGGCATCACGACCGAGGCGCTGCTGCGCGACACCGCGCGGCTGGCGCTCGGCACCACGGTCGGCACCAACGCCATGCTGCAGCGGCGCGGCGCCAAGGTCGGCCTCATCACCACCAAGGGCCATCGCGACGTCATCCACATCATGCGCGGCGCGCGCGGCGTGCCGGGGCTCAACAACGTCCAGGTGCTCCACTTCCCCGAGAGCGGCAAGCCCGACCCGATCGTGCCCAAGCCCCTCATCGCCGAGGTGAGCGAGCGCGTGGACTGCAAGGGCCAGGTCGTCGTGGAGCTCAACGAGCAGGAGGCCGAGGCGGCCATCCGCAAGCTCGTGGCCAAGGGCGTCGAGGCCATCGCCATCTGCTTCTTGTGGTCGTTCAAGCACGCCGAGCACGAGCGGCACGTGAAAGCCATGGCCGAGCGGCTGGCGCCGAACGTGTTCGTGTGCTGCTCGGCCGACCTCATCCCGCGCTGGGGCGAGTACGAGCGCACGGTGGCCACGGTGCTCAACGCCTATCTCGGACCGGTGATGTCGCGCTATCTCGGGCGGCTCGAGTCGCGCGCGCAGAGCGCCGGGCTGCGCTACCCGCTGCAGGTCATGCAGTGCGGCGGCGGCGTGATTCCCGCCGACGAATCCGCTCGCCGTGCGTTCCTCACGCTCGACTCCGGGCCGGTGGCGGGCGTGCTGGCCTCGCAGTACCTGGGCTCGATCATCGGCCACAAGCACATCATCGCGACGGACATGGGCGGCACGTCGTTCGACGTCGGCCTCGTGTGGGACGGCGAGCCCGTGGCCTCGTACCAGTCGGTCGTGCACCAGTACGAGTACTTCGTGCCGCGCATCGACATCCGCTCGATCGGCAGCGGCGGGGGCTCGATCGTCTGGGTGGACGACGTCAGCGGCACGATGCGCGTGGGCCCGATCTCGGCCGGGGCCATGCCGGGCCCGGCGTGCTACGCGCGCGGCGGCACCCAGCCCACGGTCACCGACGCCGACCTGCTGCTGGGCTACGTGGACGCCGACTATTTCCTGGGCGGCCGGCTGCGGCTCGATCGCGACAAGGCGCGCGCGGCGTTCGAGCCCATCGGCACGCGCGTGGGCATGGGGCTGGTGGAGACCGCGGCGGGCGCCGTGCGCGTGGTCGAGCACCAGATGGCGGATCTCATCCGCAAGGCGACCGTGCAGAAGGGCTACGACCCGCGCGACTGCGTGGTGTACGCCTACGGCGGGGCGGGGCCGGTACACGCCGGCGTGTACGCGCGCGAGCTGGGGGCGCAGGGCGTGGTCGTGCCGCTGGGCGGATTGTGCTCGCTGTGGTCGGCGCTGGGTGCGGCCTCGGCGGACCTGCTCCATATATATGAGGCGGTCGACATCCTGCCGAGCCCCTTCGACCCCGCGCGCGTCATGGGACACTTCACCGCGCTCGAGGCGCGGGGCCGCGAGCAGCTCCGGGTGGACGGCATCGATCCGGCGCAGGCTCGCCTCGCGCGCTCGGCCGACATCCGCTACAAGGGCCAGATCAACGAGGTCGAGGTGCCCGTGCCCCCGGGCCCGCTCGACGCGGCCGCGCTGACGCAGCTCATCGCGGACTTCCACCGGCGCTACGAGACCGTGTACGGACGCGGCGCCGGCTTCCACGAGGCGCGTGTGGAGATCGTGACCTATCGCGTGCGCGCCTCCGCCATCAGCGCCAAGCCGCGCATCGTGGCCGCGCGCGAGGCCGATCGCGCGCCGTCGTCGGAGGCGCGCGCAGGCACGAGGCCCGTGTACTGGTCGGAGCTGGGCGACTTCGAGGCCACGCCGGTGTTCTGGGGCGAGAAGCTGGCGCCGGGCAACGTCGTGCCGGGGCCGGCCATCATCCAGGTGCCCGACACGACGATCGTCGTGCATCCGTTCGAGAGCGCGCGGCTCGATCCCTACGGCAACGTGCTGATCGACCTGGGAGGCCGCTGACCATGATCGGCAAGCAGGCGATCGTCGTCGGCGCCGGCATGGGCGGCCTGACCGCCGCGCAGGCGCTCGCCGCCCACTTCGAGCGCGTGACCGTGCTCGACGCCGACGTCCTGCCCGACGACACGCACGACCGCGCGGGCGTGCCGCAGGGCAAGCACGTCCACCTTCTGCTCGCCGGCGGTCTCCGGGCGCTGGGAGCGCTGTTCCCCGGCTTCGAGGGCGACCTGGCGCGTGCCGGCGCCGTGCCCATGCGCATCGGGCTCGACATCCGCGCGGAGACGCCGGCGCTCAATCCCTTCCCCCAGCGCGACCTCGGCATTCTCGGGTATGCGATGTCGCGGCCCCTGGTGGAGCTGACGGCGCGCCGCCGGGTCCAATCCAATCCCGCCATCGAGATCCGCCAGCGCTGCCGCGTGCAGGAGCTGCTGTCGGACGCGGGCGGCGCCGCCGTCACCGGCGTGCGCTACGAAGATGCCGACGGGACGATCGAGACGGCGCCCGCCGATTTCATCGTGGACGCGTCCGGACGCGGGACCTTGACACTGCGCCTGCTGGAGGCCCTCGGCCGGCCGGCGCCCGCGGAGACGACCATCGGGGTCGATCTCGCCTACGCGACGGCCGTGTTCGAGATTCCGGCCGGCGCCCCGAGCGACTGGAAAGGCGTGTTCACCCTCCCCGGCGGCGACGGCCGCGGCGGACTCATGCTGCCGCTCGAGGGCCACCGGTGGATCCTCACGGTCGCCGGCCGGCACAGTCTCAAGCCGCCGGGAGACGAGACGGGCTTCATGGAGTACGTGCGCGGACTGCGCACGAAGACCATCCACGACGCCATCACGCGCGCCAAGCGCGTCGGCGACATCACCCGCTTCGCCTTCACGGTCAGCACCCGGCGGCACTACGACGGGCTGCCGGAGTTTCCGGCCGGCCTGGTTCCGCTCGGCGATGCCGTGTGTCGCTTCAACCCCATCTACGGTCAGGGCATGAGCGTGGCCGCCCAGGAAGCCGTCGGGCTGGGCGCGCTGCTGCCGCGCCGTGCGGCGGAGCGCGACCCGCTTGGCGGGCTGGCCGCGGAGTTCTTCGCCGAGGCCGTTCCGCTCATCGACACGCCGTGGGCCTCGGCCGTGATTCCCGACTTCATTCATCCCGAGACGCGCGGTGAGCGGCCGGCCAACTTCGAGCAGACCCTGAAGTTCGGGCTGGCGCTCGGCCGGCTCGCCGCCCAGGATCCCGACGTGCACCGCCTCACCGCCGAGGTGCAGCACCTGCTCAAGCCCCGCAGCGTCTATCAGGACCCCGCGCTCGTCCAGCGCGTACTGGCCGTGATGCGTGGAGGAACGACATGAGCGACATCCGCCATCGCACGGTCGAGACCAATGGTCTGCGAATGCACGTGGCCGAGGCCGGCAGCGGGCCGCTCGTCGTGCTCTGCCATGGCTTCCCGGAGTCCTGGTACTCGTGGCGGCACCAGCTCGTCGCGCTCGCCGAAGCCGGCTACCGCGCGGTGGCGCCGGACATGCGCGGCTACGGTCAGACGGAGGCGCCCGAGGCGATCGAGGCCTACACGCTCCTGCACCTCGTCGGCGACATGGTGGGCGTGGTGCGCGCGCTCGGCGAGAGCCAGGCGGTGATCGCCGGCCACGACTGGGGGGCGCCCGTCGCGTGGCACGCCGCGCTGATCCGTCCGGACATCTTCCGCGGGATCATCGCGCTCAGCGTGCCGTTCCGGCCGCGCGGGGCCACGCGGCCGACCGCGATGATGCCACAGACCGACGAGGCCGTCTTCTACCAGCTCTACTTCCAGACGCCTGGCGTCGCCGAGGCGGAGCTCGGGCGCGACCCGCGCGCCACGATCCGGCGCCTGCTCTATACGGGCTCGGGCGACATGACCTCGCGCGAGGGCGGCGCCGGGCTGCCCGGCATGGTGCGGCGCGGTGGCGGCTTTCTCGATCACACCGTCGATCCCTATCCGCTGCCCTCGTGGCTCACCCTCGACGACATCGACTTTTATGCGGGCGAGTACGAGCGCACGGGCTTCCGCGGCGGGCTGAACTGGTACCGCAACATCGATCGCAACTGGGAGCTGCTGGCGCCGTACGCCAACGCGCTCGTGACCGTGCCCGCCCTCTACGTCGCCGGCGACCGCGACCTGGTCGTGCGGTTCCCCGGCATGGACAAGCTCATCCCGAACCTCGCGACCTTCGTGCCCCGTCTCTCGCGCACCGTGATGCTGCCGGGCTGCGGCCACTGGACGCAGCAGGAGCGCGCGGCCGAGGTGAACGCCGCGATGCTCGAGTTCCTCAAGGGTCTGTAGCGCGCTACGGCGCGGGGCGAGCGGAGCGCAGCAGGTCGAGCGCGGCGGCGTGATCGGCGCCGGGCACGCTGTTGGACAGGAAGATGAAATTCACGGCCACGTTGCCGACGACGAGCGCGCCCTGCGTCATGTAGTGGTAGTCCTCGGAGCCCGGCTTCCACGTCTTGTCCGTGACGCTGAAGTAGTAGCCGGCGCGCGACGGCCCGCCCAGGTCCTGGATCGGGACTTGCGGGTTGTCGGCCCGCTCCTTGATCTCCGGCGAGCCGGCCATTCTCTCGACGGCGGCACGGACGCGCTCCGGTGACGGCGACCCGGCGCCGGCGGGAATCGCCACCGGCGCCACCGTCATCGCGAAGTCATGACCGGGCGCCGTGACCTGCACCGTCGGCGGTGAGCTCGCACCGCCGCCCTGCACGTCGGCAACCCAGCCGTCGGGCAACTGGATCTCGAGCGCGCCATCATTGGCGACCGGAATGCGCCTTGACTGTGCCGCCTGGGCGCCCGGGAGCGTGACGAGAAGGACGGCGACACTGACCAGCAGCGGTATCACCCGCGAGCGCGATGGCGTCAGGCTCATGTCCGGACTATAGCGCTCCGGGCAAGCGCAAACTGGCAGTAGAATGGCCGCCCAGGAGGCCACGAGATGGCTGATCGGCCGCATCCGTCCTCGATCGCCGGCGGGCCGTACGACGGCACCACGTTCTCGTACATCCCCGGCCCGACGCTCAGCATCGATCCGAGCCTGACGCTGCACCGCGAGTGGACGGACAAGATCGACCCGATCACCTACGAGGTCATCCGCCACAACCTCTGGAACATCAACGAAGAGCTGGGGATGACCATCCAGCGCATCTCCGGCTCGCCGGTGGCCATGTACGCGTTCGATCTGAACTCCTCGATCTTCACCGAGGACGGCGAGTTCATCTACTACGGCCCCTACCAGCTCTACATGTCGGGCGTCTCCGACGTGCAGGTGAAGTGGACGCTCGAGCACCGGAGCAAGAATCCCGGGATCCACGAGGACGACATGTTCCTCAGCAACGATCCCTGGGTGGGCGCCGCCCACCAGATGGACGTGACCCTGCTCACGCCGGTGTTCTGGGAGGGCAAGCTCTTCTGCTGGATCACCAACGTGCTGCACCAGTACGACGTGGGCGGGATCACGCCGGGCTCGTTCTGCCCCAACGCGCGCGACTCCTTCGACGAGGGCATCCTGATTCCCCCGGTGAAGATCGTGGAGCGGGGCGAGCTGCGCAAGGACATCGAGGCGGTCTATCTCCGCTCGTCACGGAAGCCATATCTCGTCGCCCTGGACCTGCGCGCGCAGATCGCCGGCAACAACACGGCCAAGGATCGCATCCTCACGCTGATCCGCCGCTACGGCGCCGACGTGGTCAAGGGCGTCATGCGCAAGATCATCGACAACGCCGAGCAGGCGTTCCTGGCCAAGCTCGCCAAGGTCCCGGACGGCACGTGGCGCGAGCGCTCGTACGTGGAAGTGGCCTACGTCGGCGACCGCAAGACCTACCAGGTCATGCTCACGATGAAGAAGGAGGGCGACAAGCTCATCTTCGACAACGCGGGCACGGCCGACCAGGTCGGCGCCATCAACACGACGTACTCGGGCTGGCGCGGCTCGCTCATGACCGCGATCAACGAGCTGCTCTGCTGGGACCAGCTCTACGCCATCGGCGGCGCGCTACGGCACATAGAATTTCGGCCAGCGTTGGGTTGTTTCACTTCAGCGACACATCCAGCATCAGTTTCGACCGCGCCCGTGCAGGCGATGGAGATCTCGCTTTATCCTGCGTACAACACCATCAGCAAGATGCTGTCGTGCGATCCCGAGCTGAAGAAGGACGTGATGACCATCGGCGGGACGTCGCAGTTCCCGCTCACGGTTTTCCGCGGCATCGACCAGTGGGGCGAGAAGTTCGGCTACCTCCTGCTCGACCCCATGGTGGGTGCCATCGGCGCGTTCAGCTTCAAGGACGGCATCGCCACCGGCGGCCAGGTGCGCAGCCCCATCTGCCGCATCGGCAACGTGGAGCACAACGAGCAGTCGTTCCCACTCCTGATCCTCTACCGCAAGGAAAACACCGACTCCGGCGGCGCCGGCAAGTTCCGCGGCGGCAACTCTGCGTCGGTGTCGTTCATCCCCCACGGGACCACGCACATCACTCAGGACACCGAATCATCGGGCGCCGCCATCCCGACGGCGCCCGGCCTGGCCGGTGGCTATCCGGCCACGACGAACTACTACCAGTTCAAGCGCAACAGCGACATCCTGCAGCGCCACGCGCAGCGCCGGATGATCGGCGACATCGCGGAGGCGCAGGGCCAAGACGAGCTGCTGCAGCTGCGGCAGATCGATATCCATCAAGGGCCGGCGGATGTCTATGAAGTCGCGTTCGCCGCGGGTGCGGGCTACGGCGATCCGATCGAGCGCGATCCAGAGTCCGTGCGCAAGGACGTCTACCTCGAGGACATCTCGCTGAACGCCGCGCGCGAGATCTTCAAGGTGGCGCTGACGGGGTCCGACGAGTCGCTGCACGTGGATGTGGAGGCGACGGCGGCGCTACGGCGCCAGGCTCTGACCGAACGGCTGGGGCGCGAACCGCGGCCGTACTCCGGGCCACGGCTACGCGTCGTGCGCACGATCACCGAGTATCTGGACCTCGTCGAGCGCGACGGCGCTCCGTGGCTCGGCTGCTCGCGCTGCGGCCAGCCGCTCGGGCCGGCGCGGGACAACTACAAGGATCACTGCCATCGGCTCGATCGTCCGATCCAGGCGGCGAGCACCCTCATCGGCGACCCCGAGCGCTTCATCGAGGACGCCGTCCAGTTCCGCCAGTTCTGCTGTCCGGCGTGCGGTGGGTTGATCGAAAATGAGGTGTGCCGCGCGCAGGATGCCGTACTCCGGGACATCGAGCTGGCAGGCGAGTAACTACTCCTTCCTCGTCGCCCCCCATCGAGTCGGTCGGACCCTGGCGTCATTGTGAGCCAGGCGTCCCGGCCGGGCCATTCGCGTAGGACCTTAGGGTCGGACCATTGACAGCAAGGTGATACCGGCTGAGCATCGCCTCCGTTAGAATCGTTAAACGCGATAGGAGGCATCGATGCGGACACGCGCGGCGATCACGGTCGCGACTCTCGCTCTCGTTCTCGTGTGCGCGAGCTTGGCACAGGCGAGCGTCGTGAGCGACTGGAACGCTGCCGCCCTCGGCGAGGTCCGCCTGAGCCGCGCGCTGCGGAACGGGCCGCCGATCGTCGCGCGGGCGCTTGCCATCGCCCACACGTGCATGTATGACGCGTGGGCCGCGTACGACGATGTCGCCGTCGGCACCACCGACATCGAGGGCCAGCGGCGACGACCTGCCGAGGAGCGGACCGACGAGAACAAGGCGAAGGCCGTCAGCTTTGCCGCGTACCGCTGCCTTGGAAACCTGTACCCTGACGGCTCGCTGCCGCCACCGCTCCTGCAGCCCAGCGTGCGGTTGAACGCGAGGCTGGTGAGCCTGGGCTACCGCCTCGACGAGACCTGCCCCACAGACGAGGAATGCCGGGCCGCTGATCCCGGGACCCCCGCCGGCATCGGCAACCTCGCCGCCCAGGCGGTCATCGATGCCCGCCGCCACGACGGCTCGAACCAGTACGGCGACCTCCCACCCGCCCCGTGTCCGGTGTTCACGCCGTGGCCGCATCCCTGCGCGGCGGCCGCCTATGGACAGACGTCCCTGAATCCCGGCCGGACCGGCGCGTATGCCGACTACGTGGTGGACGGCTATACGCCGTACGTGCCGAGCAATCCCCTGATGGGGTACTGCAATCCCCTGGTCGGCGTCTGCGAACGGCAGGACATCGTCGACCCGAACCACTGGCAGCCGCTGATCTTCGTCAATGGCCAGGCGTGCCTGGACGCCGACATCGGGACCGAGGAAACGTGTCCGGGCATCCAGTCCTTCATCGCCCCACACTGGGAACGGGTCACACCCTTCGCACTGACGTCGGCCAGCCAGTTCGACGACCTGGCGACGATCCCGCCGCCGGACTACCTGAAGAACTCCGGTCGGTATAAGGACGACGTCAGCGACATGATCCAGTTCAGCCGCAGCCTGACCCTCGAGCGCAAGCTGATCGTCGAGTACTGGGCGGACGGGCCGTCGTCCGAGCTGCCGCCGGGGCACTGGGGCGTGTTTGCTCAGTTCGTCTCGCAGCGTGACAGCCACACGATCGATCAGGACGCCAAGATGTTCTTCGCGATGCACAACGCCTCGTTCGACGCCGGCATCGTGGCGTGGCACATCAAGCGGAAATACAACGGGGTGCGTCCGATCACGGCCGTGCGCTTCTCGAAGCAGGGACAGACGATCATGGCGTGGGGCGGCCCGGGGAGGCCGGTCGAGCAGATCCCCGGCGAGAAGTGGTCGCCGTACAATCCGGGAACCAACCTGACGCCGCCGTTTCCCGGCTACTTCTCCGGTCACTCCGTGTTCTCGCGGTCGAGCGCCACCGTGCTGGCCCTGTTCACGGGCGACGATTACTTCGGCTTCTCGGTCGTCCTCCCCGCGAATTTCGGTCGTGTGGAGCCGGGCGTCCCGCTCGTGCCCACCGCGCTGTCCTACGAGACGTTCAGCGACGCAGCGGACGAGGCGGGGCTGTCACGGCTCTATGGCGGGATCCACTTCCCCGACGACAACACGACTGCTCAGCAGGTCGGCCGCCTCATCGGCGTCCAGGCGTGGTCCAGGGCACTGGACTACTTCAACGGGACGGCGTCGCCAGCACCTCGCTGACCACGCGTCCCACGTCGTCCATCGTGAAGGGCTTGAGCAGGAAGGGCCGCCGGGCCTCTTCGAGGAAGCCCTGGGTCTCGCCGCTCATGATGTCCCCGGTCATGAACACCACGCGGTCGGCAAGCCGGGAATCGCTTGACAGGGCGCGCTCCCATACCACCTGGCCATCCACGTCCGGGAGCCGCAGGTCGAGCATCACCAGGTCCCAGGTGCGCTCGCGCAGCCGGCTCAACGCCTCGTAGCCCGTCGTGGCGCCGACCACGCGGTGCCCGAGACCGTGGAGGACCTCGGTCAACGCCTCCCGCAGCGGCTCCTCGTCCTCGACCACCAGCACGTCGCCGCTCGCCATCGCCGCCACGCGCGGCGGCGGCGGCGCCGGCGCCGTGGCCTCGGCGTGCTCGCCGACGGGCAGGGACACGATGAAGCGAGCCCCGGCGTCCGGCAGGTTCTCGGCATGCAGGCGCCCACCGTGGGACTCGACGATGCCGATGGCCAGGCTCAGGCCGAGCCCGGTGCCGGCGCCCGTGGCCTTGGTGGTGAAGAACGGATCGAAGATTCGCCCCAGGTGCTCCGGGGGGATGCCGGGCCCATCGTCCTCGATCGTCACCAGGACCTCGGAGCCGCGCTGCGCGGAGGTGACGGTCAGGACGCCGTGGCGCCGGGTCATCTTCATGGCGTGGATGGCATTGCTGAACAGGTTCAGAAACACCTGCTGGAGCTGATGCGGGTCGGCCCAGATCTCCGCGATCGGCGTCAGGCCCGTGACGACCCGGATCTTGTTGAGCTCGAGCTGCGACGTCTGCAGATTCAGCGTCGACTGGACGACCTGGTTCAGGTCGACTCGCCGCCGCTCGGGAGGCTGTCGGCGCGCGAACGCGAGCAGGTCGCGGATGATCCGTGACGCCCGCACGCAGGCGGTTTCCATGACCTCCATGCGCCGGGTCAGCGCGTCGTTCATGGGCACGGTGCGCCGGACGAGCTGAATCGAGAGACGGATCGTCGACAGTGGATTGTTGAGCTCGTGCGCCACGCCCGAGAGCATCGTGCCGAGCGCCTTGAGCTTGTCGGCCTGCATGAGCTGCGCCTGCGTTTCCTGAAGGCGCTGCAGGTTGTTCCGGAGCTCGGCGTGGACGCGGACCTTGTCGAGCGCGACGGCGACGTGATGGGCGAGGCTCGTGAGCGCGCGCCGGTCCTCGTCCGCGAAACGGCGGGGCGCCCGGTTGGCGGACACCAGCACACCGACCGGTCGCTCCTGACGGCCGAGGGGCGCCATGAGCAGCGCGCGCATACCGAGCGTGTCGAGCTCACGGTAATGCCGTGTGACGTCCTCGATCTCCAGCGTCTCCTTGGTATCGAGCGCGGCTCGCAGGAAGAGATCGATGCCGGCGCCCTCCTCCGTGACGTCGCTCCGCCAGTGCATCGCGGCGGCCAGCCGTAGACGACCGCCCGCGCCGGCCAGGAACAACGCGACGCCATCGGCCTGCAGGAGGCGCCGGGTCGTCTCGACGGCGTCGTCGAGGATGTCCTGCTCGGTCGCCGCTTCCAGCGAGCGCCGGCCGTATCCCTGCAGGGCGGCATCGTGCCCGAGCGTGGTCACGAGCGCCTGGCTGGCCTCGTGCAGCCGCTCCAGGTCGCGCACGCGGCTGCGCGCCTCGCGATACAGCCACACCTGCTCGCGCAGCAGCGCGACGAAGATCACGCCGACCCCGAATGGGCGCGCAAGGCCGGCCAGGTACCAGCTCACACCGTACCGGTAGGGATAGAGCAGGAACCCGACAAGGCCGAGGACCCAGACGACCGCGGCCAGCGCGAGGAGGTTCACGAAACCCTGCGGCATCCGCGCCTGGCGCAGCTGACGCTGCCAGGCCCACAGCGCCCACACCGCCGCGAGTCCATTGAGGACGCCTGCGGTCCACACGGCAAACGGCGTGAGTCGCCCCGGAGACATCACGACAGCCGGCAGGAGGGGACCCGCGATGCGCACCAGGACCACGATGACGACGCTGAGCGCGATGCAACCCGCGATCACCAGCGTGCGCCCGCGGTCGGTGAGCGGGAGCTGGCGATAGGCGTAGTGCGTGCCGAGGGCGACGCCGGTCAGCGCGGCCAGATAGCTCGCGAAGAAGAGATACGGGGCGATCCCCGGGTTCACCCCCTCGGAGAACGGGTAATCGGGCTGCGTGAGGATGTGGCCGATCGCCAGGAGCGCGGCCAGGAAGAGCGCGGTCCCGATCGCCGCCGACTGGAAGTCCTGGCGGGTCCGATGGCGCTCCCGGCAGAGATAGGCAATACCGGTGGCCACCAGGACGAATGGGATGTCGAAGAGGGGAACGGCATACGGAATCGGGAACCGGTAGGGCGCCAGGAGAGACGTGAACAGCAGGAGCGCCTCGTACCCGAGCCCCGCCATCGCGACGAGCACGAGCAGGAGCGGCACGCGCTGGCCGAAGTCCGATCTATCCTTGTTCATGACGCCATTGCACACGGACGGCGGGCGAGCGGCCCACGAGATCGCTCGGTGAGCCACAGCCGCGCGACCCGCGACCTTCGAGGAATAGCGCCGCTGCGGCAAGCGGTCAAGTCGAAACGACCCCTCAGATCCTGCCAATACCAGCCTGCTCGAATGCCGACGCGGCCCGATAGATCGACACGGCGGCTTCTGCGGGCAGCGTATGATACCGGCCTCATGCCGGTCGGCGTCTGTCCACACGCGGATGCCGCCGAAGCGTGCAGCGCCCTCTCACGCCGGAGGAACATCGATGATCTCGATCCGTCCTCTCGATCGTGTGCTGTGCCTGCTCGTGGTCCTGATGCTGGCGATCGTGCTCCCGAGCACGGCCGGCGGTGCCGCCCCCACCAAGGTCGTGACGGTCCGTTGCGATAAGGGCGAGACGATCGGTCACGTCCTCGAGGCGCACGACGGCCCGCTCACGATCCAGGTCGTGGGGACGTGCGACGAGCACGTCGCCATCGACCGCAACGACGTGGGGTTGATCACCGGAGGTTCCGGCGCCGGCATCCACGGTCCCGACCCCGCCACGAATACCGTGATGGTGACCGGCGATCGCTTCGTGCTCGACGGGCTGAGCGTCACCGGAGGGCGCAACGCCGTGGTCGTCTCGGGCGGCGGGCGGGCCCAGCTGCGCAATTGCCGCGTCCAGGCCGCCGGCAGCGGCATCGTGGGCGGCATCGGCATTCTCTTCTTTCAGGGCGCCAGCGGCACCGTCGATGCCTGCGAGGCGACCGGCAATCCAGTGGACGGGATGATGATCGATGGGGCGACCGCCATCATCACGAACAGCCGGTTCACGTCCAACGGGCGCAACGGCGTGTTCGTCTTCGGCGGCAGCACCGCGCGGATCGGCTTGACGAGCGCCTTCGGGCCGGCACCGAACGTCATCAGCGACAACGGGGGCAATGGCATCCACATCACGCAGGGCGCGGTCGCGTTGGTCTTCGGCAACACCATCTCGGGCAACGGCACGAATCCCGCCAGCCCTGTGGGGCGCTTCGGGGTCATCGTCTTCCAGTCGCGCGCCGACCTGGTCGGCCGCAACACGATCACCGGCAACTTCGGCTCGGGCCTCTTCATGATTGCGTCCACGGCCTTCGTCGGCGATCCCGGCTTCGGGCTGCCCTTCGACAACCTCATTCGAGGCAACTCGACGGCCGCGCCCTCCCAGGGCGTGCTGGTCGGCACCGGATCGACGGTGACCCTGCGCAACGCCACGGTCGACGCCAACAACGGCGCCGGCGTCGCGCTCAGCGAGCGCTCCACCGCCGTCATCGCCTCCACCACCGTCACCGGGAACACCGCCAACGGCGTGCAGCTGATCCAGGGCAGCGGGGCGATCTTCCGGCCTTTGCTCCCGCTCTCGGTGCTGACGGGCAATACCGGCTTCGACCTGAAGTGCCTGGACGGCGAGTCGAGCTTCACGGGGCCGATCGCGCCGGGCGCGACCATCGACTGCACGGGGTTCTAGTTCGGAG
The DNA here is from genome assembly GCA_046734515.1 of Candidatus Methylomirabilota bacterium. Classification (GTDB taxonomy): domain Bacteria; phylum Methylomirabilota; class Methylomirabilia; order Rokubacteriales; family CSP1-6; genus AR5. The sequence goes on from JBKPRI010000189.1 coordinate 45,151, forward strand.
GAAACCGGCCGCCGCCGGACAGCCGGCGGCGGCCGGTCTGGCTCGACTGGCTAGCGGCCGGCCGCCGCGGCGAGAGTCGGGCGCCGTCCGATCCACGGCCGCGCGCTCTCGAGCTGCGCGGCCAGCCGTAACAGCATGCCCTCGTCCCCGAAGCGTGAGACGAACTGCACGCCGAGCGGCAGCCCGCTGGATGACCATGCCAGCGGCACGGACATCCCCGGCTGGCCGGTGGAGTTGAAGAGCGACGTGAAGCCGATGCTCGCGAAGACGGCCTTCAAGTACGCGTCGACATCGGTCGTCATCATGTCGAGCACGCCGAGCGGCCAGGGGGGCGCGGCCATCGTGGGGGTGAGGATGATGTCGTAGCGCTCCATGAAGCGGGCGACCTGGCGGCCGACGAGATGCACGATGCGGGTCGCCATGGCGTAGTCGGACGCCGAGAACGCGCGGGCGTCCTTCACGCGGTCCCACACCATGCGCTCGACATCGTCCTCGGCGAGCGCGCGGCCCATCAGCGCGGCGCGGGCGTCGAGCGTGGCGGCCACGTTGGCGGCCACGATCATGCGATTGGCCTGCCGCCACTTGGCCACGTCGAACTCCGGACGCGCTTCCTCCACCTCGTGACCGAGGCTCGCGCAGAGCCTGGCGGCGTCGCGCGCGGCCTCCGCGCACTCGCGATCGACGTCACCCGGGAACCACGGCGTCAGGTTGAACGCGATGCGCAGCTTGCCGGGCTCGCGGCCCACTTCCTCGAGGTACGGGCGCGGCGGCGGCGGAGCCCAGTAAGGATCGCCCAGCGCCGGGCCAGCCGTCGCGTCGAGCAGCGCGGCGCTGTCGCGCACGGTGCGGGTGACGGCGTGAGCGACCGACGCGCCGCCCCAGCCCTCGCCGGCATCCGGCGCCATCGAGACGCGGCCGCGCGTGGGCTTCAGACCGAAGAGGCCGCAGCACGAGGCCGGAATGCGGATGGAGCCGCCGCCGTCGGTCGCGTGGGCCATCGGCAGGATGCCGGCGGCCACGGCCGCGGCCGCGCCGCCGCTGGAGCCGCCGGCGCTGTGCGTGAGCTTCCACGGGTTCTTCGTCGGGCCGAACAAGCGCGGCTCGGTGGACGGGGCCAGGCCCATCTCCGGCGTGCTGGACTTTCCGACGACCACGAGGCCGGCGCGGCGCAGGCGGATCGTCAGCTCGCTGTCGTGATCGGCGACGTCCTTGGCGAAGAGCCGGCTGCCGCCCGCGGTGACGACGCCCGTGTACTGCGCGCCGAGATCCTTCAGGAGATACGGCACGCCGGCGAACGGACCGTCCGGCAGCCCGGCAGCGACCACCTTGCGCGCCTCGTCGTACATCGTGTTGACGACGGCATTGACGATCGGATTGCGCACCTCGATCCGCGCGATCGTCTCCTCGATGATCTCGCCGGCCGTCACTTCCTTGCGCCGGACCAGGTCGGCCAGCGCGAGGGCGTCGTAGCGCTCGAACTCGCTGAGCACGCTCATGCGAGGGCCTCCGTGAACCGCCGGTAGCACTCGAGCGGATCGCCGAACTTCTGGTGGCCGGCCGTGTGATGCGCGCACGCCAGCAAGAGCGTGTCGCGATCGTGGGCGGTGCTGGAGGCCCAGTCCTCCACGAGGCCGAGCCCGATCTCCTGGTTGTGCGGGTCGTTGCCTTCCTTCACCGCGCACAGCGCCAGCGTGGCAGCCAGCGGCGCGCGGTCGTGACCCGCGTCGAGATATGCGCGCGTCCACGCCACGCTCTCCTCCATCTTCAGCGCCGTCTGCGCCTCGTCGAGCCGCTGCAGCAGCGCGTCGGCCGTGAGGCCGCCCGCGCTGGCCGGCGGCCGCGCCTCGACGGTCCCGTTGCCCGGCGTGTTGCGCGTCCAGTACGCGGCCTGGTTGACGAACGAGCCGGCCACGTAGAGGAGCTTCAGGCGATGCGGGTGGTCGAACGTGTCGTAGAACCACCGCAGCGTGTTCGTGTACTCGAACGAGTGGTGCGGCATCGAGAAGTTGGCGGGATGCCCGACCGACAGCACCACGCGCGCCGAGGCGACCTGGATCGCATCCAGGATCTGGCGCGGGTCCGCGCCGCCTAGCAGCAGCGACGTGATCTCGTGGATGTAGGCGGGCTCGGGCTCCTCGAGCAGCGCGCGCTGCAGGCGCTCACCCTCGGCCGGCGTCAGCGGCGTGCGGTTGGCGAGCAGGCGCGCCTCGACCAGCCGCTTGGGCGAGGGCTCCATGGACGACTTCACCTTGGCGTCGTCCTCCGCGAGGTGCATCCAGCTCACCTGACAGGCCATCTCGTACGCGGAGTGCCAGCGCGGCCCCACGGCCATGTCGAGCGCGCCCGCGTAGAGCACGTCGTGCGCGTCATCCCAGCCGATGGCGTCGCCGATCTCGATGGTGGCGCGCGCGCGGTGGGCCTTGTGGCCGGTGGTGTAGGAGCGGTTGTAGAGCATGCGGTCCTGCACGTCGATGAGCCCGGCAAAGGCCAGGTGCCCGAGCAGCTCGCGCCGCCGCTCGCGCTCGGCGAAGAGGCCGAGGAACACGCGATAGGCCTCCAGCACCTCGCCGCGCTGGACCAGCGTCAGCCAGTGGTTCAGGCGCGTCTCGAAGGGGCCGTCGAGGGTGATGGGCTCCTGATCGGGCCAGTGGCGCTCGGGCGGCAGGATCGGCGCATTCGGATCGCGCCGCGCACCACGCCCGCCGTAATGGCCGGGCATCTTGCCGAGGAGCTGGTTCCACGGGTCGAGCCCCGTCGGCACGTACCAGACGGTCTGCGCCAGCGGCAGGTACGCGAGGGCCGACGGCAGCAGCTTGGGCAAGCGCAAGCTCGTCCGCGCGCTCAGCAGGCAGTGGTCGTTGTTCACGAAGCGCACGAACCCGTCATCGATTCGCTGATGATACGGCACGTGCGTGTAGGGCGCGTGGATGCGCACGGTCTCGCGGACGATCTCGGGGCGCGGCCGGCCGGCGCGCACGAGGTCGTAGTACACCGCGCTGGCCCCGACCTGGTCGCGCGCCAGGATGCGCTCTTCGAGCTTGCTGTAAAGGCCTCCGGCCTGGTCCATGGATCACTCCCTCGTGATTGTCAGGTCTTCCGCAGCCGATCCTCGGCGGCCTGCATGGGTGAATCGCCGCGCATCATCTCGCGGGCGATGCCGAGCATGGGGTAGCCTTCCTTGGCCTCGGCCTGGAATCGCTGCGCAAAGCCGCCGCTGCGGATGTCCTCCAGGATTGTCCGGAAGCTGTCGAGCATGGCGCCCCGATCCATCGCCAGCGTGCGCGTGATGCCGCCGAAGAGCGCGGTCGGTCCGTGCTCCTCGCTGGCGCGGAAGAAGCCCGTGTCCCGGAACGAGGCGAAGACCGACTCCATCTCCCCGGAGGCGTACATCTCCATGACCATCGCCTCGGGCGGGATCCCCGCCTCGCAGCCGACCTCGAATGCCGCCATGACGGCCATGCCCAGCACGGCGCCGACGCTCTGCTCGATGAACAGATCCAGCAGCGCTTCCTGCCGGGCGCTCATCTCGATGGCGCCCGTGCGGAGCACACCGAGCGCGGCGGCCAGCGCCAGCATCCGCTGGCGCGCCCGGCCACTGGCGTCGGTCTCGACACTGACGTACGCCCAGAACCCCTGTCCTGCCACGTACCGCGCGCGCGCGACGCTGCCTGGACTGCGGGGCGCCACCAGCAACACGTCGACCCCCGCCGGGGGCTGGATCAGCCCGAAGGCCAGGCAGTAGCCCGAGGCGAACGCGATGGCGCTGCGGGGCCGCAGGGCCGGCGCGATGTCGCGGGTGAAGGCCTCGGGGATGACCTCGTCGGGCAGCAGGACGAAGCTCACATCGAGGGCGGCGGCGGCGGCCAGCGGCAGGACCGGGAAGCCGTCCGCCCGCGCGGTCACGGCGTACTCGTCGTCACGGTTGCCGATGGTCACGTCCACGCCCGAGTCGCGCAGATTGAGCGCCGCGGCCCGGCCGAGGTTGCCATAGCCGAGGACGGCCACACGCTCACGGTCAAAACCGCCCACCGGCGCGTCGGCGGCGCCAAAGACCTTGAACGTTGTCGAACGCTGATCCGCCATCAGCCGGCCTCCCGCGCAGAAGTGCTTCGCTCGGGGGAATAGTACACTTCCCTGCCGCAAGCCGTCAGCCGAGGAGGCGTGCCATGAGATTCGGTCTCTACAGCTCGATCGCCAACCCGCCACGTGGCGAGCACCTCGAGCGCGCCGTCGACGAGGTGATCGCCGAGGCCGAGCTGGCGGAATCGCTGGGGTTCGACTCGTGCTTCTTCGGCGAGCACCACCAGGACCGCGACGGCTTCCTGCCCTCCCCGCTCATCGTCGCCACCGCGGTGGCCGCGCGCACGAAGACGCTGCGCGTGGGGACCTCCGTCATCCTCCTGCCGCTGCACCACCCGGTGCGGATCGCCGAGGACGTCATCACGCTGGACCTGGTGTCCAAGGGGCGCATCGTCCTCGGCGTCGGCATCGGCTACCAGGCCGACGACTTCCGCGCGTTCAGCGTGCCGTTCGAGGACCGCATGCGGCGCTTCGAGGAGAGCGTGGAGATCATCCGCCTGTGCTGGGCGGGCGAGCGGTTTTCGTTCCGCGGCAAGCACTACACGCTGGAGGACGTGCAGATCACCCCGCGGCCGTTCCAGAAGCCGGGGCCGCCCCTCTGGATCGGCGCCAGCGTGCCGGCCGCCGCGCGCCGCGCCGGGCGCATCGCCGACGGGTTCGTGGGCACGCCCAGCACCGGCCTCGAGAACGCCACGCGCCTGGCCGATCTCTACAAGGCGGCGGCGCGCGAGGCGGGCCGGCCGGCCGAGGTCATCCAGATGCGGGATGCGTGGGTGGCGACGACGCGGGCGGAGGCCGACCGGGTGTACGGCCCGCACGTGATGACGGCCTACCGCTACTACTGGGAGCACCGGCTGGCCGAGTTCGCCGGCATGCCGCCCGAGACGAAGTTCACCCTGGAGAACCTGGCGCCCGACCGGCTGATCCTGGGGGAGCCCGAGACGTGCGTGCGGGAGTTCCAGCGCTGGCAGAAGGTCACCGGTGCCGGCACGTTCCTGCTGCGCCTGCGCCACGCGCACTCCGGCGGGCCGCCGCACGCCGAGATCATGAAGGCGATCCGGCTCTTCGGCGAGCGCGTGCTGCCCTACTGCCGGTAACCGCGGGTCGCGCTACACCGCGAGCAAGCCGGCGCGCAGCGCCACGGTCACCGCTTCGGTCCGGCTGCGCGCGCCCAGCTTGGCCAGCATCGAGGCGACGTGGAACTTGACCGTGTGGCGCGAGATGGCCAGGCGCGCGGCGATGAGGCGATTGTTCGCGCCCTCGGCGATGAGCTCCAGGATCTCGCGCTCGCGCAAGGTCAAGGCCAGGCCGTGCGCCGGGGCCGCGGCGGCCGCGGGCGGCGCGAGCGCCTCCTGATGGGCGACCAGCAGACCGGCGTGCACGGCGCGCACGGCACCGGCCAGCTCGTCCGGCGTAGCGTGCAGCGGCAGGGCCGCGCGC
>JBKPRI010000190.1:0-5401 GCA_046734515.1 Candidatus Methylomirabilota bacterium
CCCATGCCCCGGCCCCGCAGGCGCAGGGCCACGGCCATGGCCAGCCGCAGGGCGGGCCCGGCGCGCTGCCGGTGAATCTCATTCCCGAGGTGCGGCACACCATCGCCGTCTCCTCGGGTAAGGGCGGCGTCGGCAAGTCCACCGTGGCGGTCAACCTCGCCCTGGCGCTTCGGCAGACGGGCGCTACCGTGGGGCTCGTCGACGTCGACGTCTACGGCCCCGACGTGCCGCTGATGCTCGGCACCAGGGGCAAGCCCGGGATGTTCGACAACAAGATCATCCCGGTCGAGGCGCACGGCCTCAAGCTGATGTCCATCGGCCTGCTCGTGAACGAGAAAGAGGCCATCGTGTGGCGCGGGCCGATGATCCACTCGTTCATCCAGCAGATGCTCAAGGACGTCATGTGGGGCGCGCTCGACTACATGGTCTTCGACATGCCGCCCGGCACCGGTGACGCGCAGCTCTCGCTCTCGCAGGTGCTGCCGCTCGGCGGGGTGGTCATGGTCACCACGCCGCAGGACGTGGCGCTCCTCGACGTGCGCAAGGCCATCGGCATGTTCCAGCGTCTCAACGTGCCGATCCTCGGCATCGTGGAGAACATGAGCACGTTCGCCTGCCCGCACTGCCAGCAGCACACCGCGATCTTCGGCGACGCCGGCGGCTCGCGGCTGTCCGACGAGTATGGTGTGCCGCTGCTCGCCCGGCTCCCGCTCGATCCCGAGACGCGCAAGGGCGGTGACGAGGGCGCGCCGATCACCGTGCGCCGTCCCGACTCGCCGCAGGCCGGCGCGTTCCGCGATCTGGCGGCGGCCGTCGCCATGCGGCTGGATCAGGTCGGCGGGGCCGGCGCGCTGCCGAAGATCAGCTGACGCGACGGCCGCATGGCGGCGCCCGACCTCGTCGTTCCGATCTTTCCGCTCCCCGACGTGACGTTTTTCCCGCACACGCTGCTGCCCCTGCACGTCTTCGAGGGCCGTTACCGCGCGATGGTCATCGACGCGCTCGAGCGCGACCGGCGTCTGGCCGTGGTGAAGCTCAAGCCCGGCTACGAGGCGGCCTACGCGGGCAAGCCGGACGTGCATCCGGTCGCCGGGCTCGGCGAGATCGTGTCGTGCGAGCGGCTGGCCACCGGCCGCTACAACATCCTGCTGCGCGGCGAGAGCCGCGTGCGGCTCGAGCAGGAGCTGCCGAGCGACACGCTCTACCGCCTCGTGCGGGCGCGGCGGCTGGTCGACGCCGAACCGGCCGGCGACCTGGGGCCTGCGCTGACGCGCATCCGGGCCGCGTGCAAGACGCTGCTGGCCGCGCTGGCGCGCCCGGCCGATCTGCTCGACACCGCCCTGGCCGACGGTCAGCCGGCCGGCGTCATCGCCGACCGCGTGGCGGCCGCCGTGCTGCCGGACGGCGCCACGCGCCAGCGCCTGCTCGAGACGCTCGACGTCGCGGCGCGGATCACGACGGTGGCCGACGCGGTCGAGGCGCTCGTCAAGGAGCTGAAGGGCGGCCGCGAGTGAGCGTCGTCACCCGCGTGCTCGTCGCCCTGCTGCTGACGCTGGTGCTCGCCGGCGCCGCCGACGCGCGGTCGTGGTCGTGGCTCGGCGTGCGCATCCGCGATCTCAGCGAGCAGGAGATGGACGATCTCTCCTCGCGCCACGGCCTGGCCGAGGGCTTCGGCGTGGTCATCGTCGAGGTGATGGAGAACACGCCGGCGGCGCGGGCGGGCATGCAGGCCGGCGACATCGTCGTGGCCTTCGAGGGCCGGCCGGTGACGGAGACGCGGCTGCTGCAGCGGCTCATCACCCAGGCCCCGGTGGACCGCGACATTCGCCTGACCGTGCTGCGCCGCGCCGGCCGCAAGGCGCTGCCGGTGCGGCTGGTCGACATGCCGCGCCCGATGGTCGGGGAGCAGGTCGCCGCCCGCTTCGGGTTCGACCTGCGTGAGTCCGAACGGACGCCTCCGGCGAGCGCCCCGGCCGTCACCTTCATCGTCAAGGGCAGCCCGGCCGAGCGGGCGGGGCTCGAGGTCGGCGACGTGCTGCTCCAGGTCGGCGATCAGGCGGTGGTCACGCGCGAGGCGGCCCGCGTGGCGCTCAGCGACGTCGCCACCGAGGGGCCGCTGCGCCTCACCGTCCAGCGCGGCGGCGAGCACGTCGAGCTCACGCTGGCCGCGCCCGACGCCCCCAAACCTTGACAAACTCGCGCGGGGTCGCGTAACGTCGCGCCCGACTTGCCCGACGGCATCCCCACTCGACGAAGAGGAGGTGCTCTCATGAGTCATTCCCCCAGTGCCCCCGAGCCCGCGCGGCGGAAGTTTCTGACCGGCGCGGCATTGGCCGCGACCGGCGCCGCCACCCTGGGCTTCCCCATGGTGGCCAAGGCCCAGGGCCCGATCACGATGCGGTGGCAGAGCACGTGGCCGCAGAAGGACATCTTCCACGAGTACGCGCTCGACTTCGCCAAGAAGGTCAACGACATGACCGGTGGCGACCTCAAGATCGACGTGCTGCCGGCCGGCGCGGTCGTGCCGGCCTTCGGTCTCATCGATGCCGTCTCCAAGGGCACCCTGGACGGCGGTCACGGCGTGCTCGTGTACCACTACGGCAAGCAGACGGCGCTGGCCCTGTGGGGCTCCGGCCCCGCCTACGGCATGGACGCCAACATGCTGCTGTCCTGGCACAAGTACGGCGGGGGCAAGCAGCTCCTGAACAAGCTCTACTCGTCCATCGGCATCAACGTCGTCTCGTTCCCGTACGGGCCGATGGCCACCCAGCCGCTCGGCTGGTACAAGAAGCCGATCACCAAGGTGGACGACTTCAAGGGCCTGAAGTTCCGGACCGTCGGCATCTCGATCGACGTGTTCCAGGGTCTGGGCGCGGCCGTCAATGCGCTGCCGGGCGCCGAGATCGTGCCGGCCATGGACCGCGGCCTGCTCGACGCGGCCGAGTTCAACAACGCCACCTCCGACCGCATCCTCGGCTTCGCCGACGTTTCCAAGGTCTGCATGCTGCAGAGCTACCACCAGAACGCCGAGCAGCTGGAGATCACGTTCAACAAGACCAAGTTCGACGGCCTGCCGGACAAGATGAAGGCCATCATCGAGAATGCGGTGGAGGCGGCCTCCCAGGACATGACCTGGAAGTCGATCGATCGCTACTCGAAGGACTACATCGAGCTGCAGACGAAGGACAAGGTGCGTTTCTACAAGACGCCCGACTCGGTGCTGCAGAAGCAGCTCGAGGTCTACGACAGCGTGGTCGACAAGAAGTCGTCGGACAACGCGCTGTTCAAGGAGATCGTCGAGTCGCAGAAGGAGTTCGCACGGCGGGCGGTCAAGTGGGACCTCGACACCAACGTGAGCCGCCGCATGGCCTACAACCACTACTTCGGCGCCAAGCCCGGCGCGCCGGCCGCCAAGCCCGCCGAGAAGAAGAGCTGAAGGTGATCGCCATCGAGGGGGGCCCCGACGGGGCCCCCCGGTTCTCGCGACGGATCGCGTGCTCGGTCTGATCCGCGTCGTCGATCAGATCAGTTACTGGTCGGGCAAGGCGGCGGCCTGGCTCATCGTCGCCCTCACGTTCGTCGTCTCCATCGAGGTCTTCAAGCGCTACATCCTGAACTCGCCGACGGCGTGGATCTTCGACCTGAACAACATGCTGTACGGCAGCCTCTTCATGCTGTGCGGGGCCTACACGCTGGCCCTGGCCGGCCACGTGCGCGCCGACTTCGTGTACATCTACCTGAAGCCGCGCGCCCAGGCCTCGCTCGATCTCATCCTCTACTTCCTGTTCTTCATCCCGTGCATGATCGGGCTCATCTACGCGGGCAGCGACTTCGCCGCCGACTCCTGGCGCATCGGCGAGCACTCGACGGTGACCGCGGAAGGCCCGCCGGTCTATCACTTCAAGACGGTGATCCCGATCGCCGGCGCGCTCGTCATGCTGCAGGGCCTGGCCGAGATCATGCGGTGCATCGTGGCGATCCGGACCGGCAAGTGGCCGGCGCGCCTGGAAGACGTCGAGGAGATCGACGTCATCGAGACGCAGCTCGGCCGCAGCGAGTACGTCGACGAGGAGTCGCGCCGCGCGGCCATGGAGGGCGCCAAGGCCATCGACGAGGCCGCCCGCCACCGCAGCGTCATGGAGGAAGGCGTCATCCACGAACAGGCCCTCAAGGACGACGAGCGGAAGCGATGAGCGATCCCTCGCTCGGCCTCACCATGCTCGGGCTCATCGTGGCCGCCATCATGATGGGCTACCCGACCGCCTTCACGTTGATGGGGCTGGGACTCGTCTTCGGCTTCATCGCGTTCTGGACGCCGGGCGGCCACTGGTGGCAGAACAAGATCTTCGACCTCGTCGCCCAGCGCACCTACGGTGTGATGACCAACGACACGCTATTGTCGGTGCCGCTGTTCGTCTTCATGGGCTACATCATGGAGCGCGCGGCGCTGGTCGATCGCATGTTCCACAGCGTGCAGCTCGCCTTCCGCCGGGTGCCGGCCTCGCTCGCGGTCACGACGCTCCTGGTGTGCGCGTTCTGGGGCATCGCCTCCGGCATCGTAGGCGCCGTCGTCGTGCTGATGGGCGTCATCGCCATGCGCCCCATGCTGAAGGCCGGCTACGACGTGAAGCTGGCCTCGGGCGCCATCACCGCCGGCGGCACGCTCGGCATCCTGATCCCCCCGTCGGTCATGCTCATCGTGTACGCGGCGGTGGCGGGCCAGTCGATCGTCAAGCTCTACGCGGCGGCCATGCTGCCGGGCTTCTTCCTGACCTTCCTCTACCTCGTCTACATCCTCGGCTGGGCGATCATCAATCCGAGCATCGCGCCCAAGCTGCCGCCCGATCAGTACCGCGTCAAGGTGCCCGACTATCTCCTGGCGCTGGAGCGCGGCAGCACGCGCACGGTGGTGCCGGGCCTGCTCGCCGCCGCCGTCCGTCCGGCGATATCCCGCGTGGCCGGCGGGTATCGCATCATCGCCCGCGACGTGGCGGCGCTGTCGGTGCCGGTGCTGCTGACGGTCGGCACCTTCACCGCCACGTGGTGGTATGTCGTCATCTACAACGCGCCCGAGGTGACGACGGCCGTGGTGGCGCCGACCACGAAGGCGACCGCCGTTCCGGGCGCGCCGGCGCCCACCGGCAAGGCCCCGGCGAGCGCGCCGGCCGCGCCCGCCGAGGACAAGCCGCAGGAGCTCGGCGCCGTCACCGCGACCGTCGCCGAGGACAAGCCGCAGGAGCTGGGGGCGGCCGGCGAGTCAGACAAGGCGGCCGCGCCGGCGAAAGAAGGTGCGCCCGAGGAGATGACGTCGCTCCGTGAGGCCGGCAAGGAGACGAGCGTCGGCCAGGTGCCCGCTCACTTCTATACCTGGTTCTGGGGGCTGGCGGGCTTCTCGCTGCTG
>JBKPRI010000191.1:0-6707 GCA_046734515.1 Candidatus Methylomirabilota bacterium
TGAGGGCGAAGGTGCCCCAGTGCATGGGGACGAAGACGCGGCCGCGCAGGTCGTCGAAGAGCTGGAGGGCTTCCTCGGGGTTGACGTGGTTCGGGTGGCCCGCCGTGAACGAGCTGTAGCCGCCGATGGGCAGCGCTGCCAAGTCGAAGGGACCGAGGCGCCGGCCGATCTCAGCCATCGCCTTCGTGTAACCGGTGTCGCCGCCGAAGAAGAAGCGCTTGCCGCCGCCGGTGATGACCCACGAGGCCCAGAGGCGCTCGTTCTGATCGAGCAGGCCGCGGCCCGAGCCATGCTGTGCGGGCGTGGCCGTGAACGTGAGGCCATGGAACGTCCGGCTCTGCCACCAGTCGAGCTCCACCACGTTCTTGACGCCGCGCTCGGCCAGCCAGGCGCCGATGCCGAGCGGCACGAAGAAGGTCGGCTGATGCTCGCGCGCCAGCCGCTGCACGGTCGCCAGATCGAGGTGATCGTAGTGATCGTGCGAGATGACGACCGCCTGGATGCGCGGCAGATCCTTGAAGCGAATCCCCGGCGGCACCAGCCGGCTCACGCCGAGGATGGGCGGCCCGACGTGGTCGCTCCAGATCGGATCGGTGAGGATGTTCACGCCCGCCAGCTGCACGAGCAGCGTGGCATGGCCGACCCAGGTCACCGTGGGGTGCTGGCCGTTGGCGCGAAGCTCGGCGCCATCGTTGGCGACGGGGCGGGGCGGGGCGCCGCGGGGCGGCTCCTTCGTGAAGGCGCGCCGCACGAGGCTGAGCGCGCGTCCCGACATCGTGTAGTTGTATGAGCTGTCGAGGTTACGAAAGCCCTTGGAGCCGAGGTGCCACGGGAGATCGCTCGGGTCGGCGAGCGCCAGCGCGACCGGCATCGCGGCGAGGCTCAGAGCGAGCGCGGCGGCGAGCCGGGTGCGACAGGTGAGACGAGGCAACCACCGGTACGGCATCCGACGCGCCCCAGCGTACCACGCCTGTCGTAGGCTGCAACCGATTACCCGCTAGGTGTCGAGCAGGCAGACCGCCTCCGGCGACACCGTCTGGGGCGCCAGCGTCTCGACGCAGAACAGGTGCACGGCGTCGCGATCGTGCAGCCGGTAGCCCGTGGCCAGATCACCGCCCACGGTGATGACGAAGTCGCCGCCACGCGTCGAGAAGACCGCGCCCGCCTCGCGGATCACGGGTGAGCGGTGCACGGCCGCGAGCACGTCGCGCAGCTGGCGCGCCGTCGGATAGCCGTTGTCGTCCACCGCCTGCAGGTAGGCGTAGTAACGCGCCGGCGGCAGCACGACCTCGTATGGTCCGGGAATACCGGCCGCATCCAGCGTCTCCACGGCCTTGACGAGGTCCGCGAGCACCTGGCCGGGACGCGCCCAGTCGTGGGTCGCGATGCGCGGCGACTTGCGCCCGGTGAGGAAGCCGTTGCCGGTCGGGTCGCCGTGGAAGACCACGCGGTCCTCGGCCAGCGCCAGCTCGCGCGCGGCCGTCTCCGCCGGGCCCGTGTCGAGCACGGGCGCGCCCCGCTCGAAGTTCTCGATCGACGACCACGGCACGCTGAAGTCCACGCGGACTTCCAGCATGAGGACGACGTCCGGCACGCAGACGACGGCCTGGCCCTCGGCGCTCCGGCACGGCGTCATCGTGCCCAGGCGCGTGGCCACGTGGTCCCAGCCGCGCGGACCGTCGAAGGTCGCGATGCGGCGGCCGGCCAGCGCGTGCCGGGCGGACTGCACGACGGCGTCATCGAGCGCTTTCCAGACGCGCTCGGAGATCGGGGCGGTGTGGCGGCGCAGGTAGTCCATCATCAGCGGCCTCCTCGGAGCGAGCCCAGGCTGCCGGCGGGGGTACGGCCGTTCGAGACGCCGCCGCCATGCTCGGCCCGCTCGAGCGCCTTCTCGCGGCCGACGATCGGGCCCTCGGTGAACAGGAACTCCCGCAGCTTGGCGTCAAAGATGGTGTCGCGCCGGCGGATCCACTCGAGCACCATCGCCGCGTGCTCTTTTTCCTCGTCGCGGTTGTGGCGCAGGATGTCGCGCAGCTCGCCATCGTCGGTGGCGTCCATGCGCTGCTGGTACCAGTCCACCGCCTCCAGCTCTTCCATCAAGCTGACGATGGCCCGGTGCATGTCGCGCGTGGCCGCGCTCAGCCGTTCTTCGGACTCGTGCAGACCCTCCGAGCTCATGAACGCCTCCCGTTGAATGCTCCGGGGGTCTATGACGCACAACGCGTGCCGCCGGGCCGCCTTGACAACAGCCGGGCGGGGCCGATATCTGAACACGGGCGCAGGGGGAGACTCGATGAGCGCTGGGAGCCGGACGAAGGTCGCCGACGTCGCCGAGGTGGGCGATGGGCAGGCGAGGGTCGTGGAGGTGGACGGGCGCAGCGTGGCCGTCTTCAACGTGGCCGGGCGCTTCTATGCGATCGACAACCTTTGCCCCCACCGCGGGGGGCCGCTGGGGGAAGGCGACGTGGAGGGCGCGGTCGTGGTCTGCCCCTGGCACGGGTGGCGCTGGGACGTGACCACGGGGTCCAATGCCAACAACCCCGCCGTCCGGGTGAGCTGCTACCCGGTGACGGTCGAGCAGGGGAGCATCTTCGTGGCGGTGACTTGAGCTATACTGCGGGCGCTCCGAGCCCCAGATCCCATCAAGGGAGGTAGCGTATGTATCGTATCGCTTTGACAGCCGTCGCTGCCCTGACCGTGCTGGCCCTCAGCTCTCCGGCGTTCGCGTTTCAGTGCCCGAAGCTCGTCAAGCAGCTGAACGATGAGACCGCGCGGCGCTTCGATGCCGCCGCGGCCAACGCCAAGGTGAAGACGAAGGAAGCCGAGGCGCTGCACGCCGCCGGCAAGCACGCCGAGTCGGAGAAGCTGGCGAAGGAAACGCTGGCCTCGCTCGGCATCAAGTCCTGAGCTCGGAGCGCGGGTAAGTCTGACGCCCGGGGGCCAGGCGGCTCCCGGGCGTCGGTGTGTTCAGCGGCGGCGGGCGATGTTGCTGAGGCGCGCCTGGCCGGCGCGGAACGCTTCGTCGGGCGACTCGTAGGCCATCCACTCGCTCGTCCAGCTGTTCGCAACGACCTCGCCTTGCGCGGGCTCACGTATCTCCCAGCGCCACAGGCATGGCTCGGACATCAGACGGACCGCGACTGTGAACTCCTGGCGCCTCGTCGACTGCATCAATTTGCCTCCTTGTGGAACTGCGGCGCGGAAAAAATGCAATCGCGGTGCCCGTGACGTGGGCATGGCAACTCCGCGTCATACTGCACCTCAGGGTTTCGGCAGAGTCTGGAATTGTAGACCTGGATAGCAATTCTGGGAACTTCCGTGGAATGACGTTCGGGGCTAGCATGGGGGCCGTGGCAGACAGCCTTCCGGTCTCGCCGATAGTGCTCGGCGCGGCCGTGATCCTCGCATTGGCGCTCTGGGGCTGGCGGCAGTACTACCAGTTCTGTCCGCATTGCGGGGCCCTGGCCCGGCGCGTCTATGCCGGATGGAAGCGCTGCCGCCGCTGCGGACGGCAGTACCGGCGAGGTCTGCGCCTGCGATGATCGCCACTCTCGAGGAGGCTTCGTGCTGAGCTGGATTCCGACGCTGCCGTCCACGCGCACATTGATCATCGCCGTGCTGGTCGTGATCGCCGTCGGCCTCGCCGCGCTCGGCGGCTGGGCCTGGTACGACGCCAGCCAGCGCCGTGTCTCCGCGGCCTACGCCCAGGTCAACGCCCGCGTCCAGGCCGCCGAGGGCGCGGAGGCGTCGACCGAGGCGAAGACTGCGGCGATCAAGGACCTCGAGGGCCTGCTCACGCAATATCCCTCGGCACGCATGGTGCCGCAGGCCGCCTACGATCTCGGCAACCTGCGCTTCGCCACACGCAACTACGCCGGCGCCCGCACGGCCTACGAGCTGGCGCTACAGCGCGGGGCGCCGGCGATGATCCGCGCGCTGGCTCGCAGCGGGATCGCGCGTAGCTGGGAGGCCGAGCGCGACTTCGCCAAGGCCGCCGACGCCTACGGCGCGCTGGTGAAGGACCTCGACGCGAAGAGCTTTGCCTACGAGGAGTCGCTGATTGACTGGGCCCGCGCGCTCGAGCTGGCCGGCCGCAAGGACGAAGCGGTGGCGGCCTACCAGCGCGTGTTGAAGGACGTCCCGAACGCCCGCCGGGCCGACGACATCCGCACGCGCCTCGCCGCCCTCGGCACCGCGGCGCGCTGACCGAGCGGGGTGCCAGCAGGCCTTTCAGTCTGTCGGCGGCATCCGTCTCTCGACGTCCCACATGTGGAAGCAGCCGACGTGAAACTGCACCGCCGCCATTTTCTCGCCGATGCCTTCCATCACGAGCCCCTTGGGCCTGACCTTCTCACCGCACGCCGAACAGATTTCGTTCGCGCCTTTTCCGCCCCACACGCGCGGAATACTGTCCCAGGGAAGCGTGCCGTCCCGGAGTTTGAGACGTACCAGTGCGCGCAACGAATCGACGTCGAGGGACGTGACCACCGAGGAAGACGTAGGACCATGAGCCTACAGGACGACACCCGGTGCCTTGATAAAATGCGCGCCTGTGGAAGAGAACAACGGGAATTCCGATCCGCCTGAGCTGGTCGAACAGCGACTAATCGAACTGGCGCGCCGACTGAGACTGGAGGCTGAGAAGTACAGGGCGCTAGCGGATCGAGCGCTCGAAGAAAGCCGCAGACTCAGGAGCGCAATGGACACCGAACAAGTTACCCGGCGACAGCGCCGATCGAAGCCCACGCCTGACGAGCAGAAGAACTTCGGAGAAGCCATCCAGACCGATAAGGCGTAGCGGGGAAAGCCGGGAGCAGACGCCCGGCTGAGTCTCAACGTCTGGGACAGAATACGCGCAGTGCTTGCGGATGTGGAGGCGACCACCCGCAGGACCTGAGCGGTGCCCAGGGGGAGCGGATGAAGATTCCCGATACGATGAAGGCGATGAAGGTAGCAGGCCACGTCCCAAACTACGAGACGTTCAAGTGCAAGTGCTGCGGTATGACTTCCGAGGATTTCGAGAGAAAAGGGCACCCGGCCTGCCAAGGAACGTCGTAAAGGAACGTTCGGTGATTCCGATAAGGCGCATTATGTCAATTACCAACGCCGACAGTTACGGCGTTCGATTACTCGTGGCGAGACGCCGTCCCGCGGTCATCGTCCCTCACCGCCTGCACGCAGGACATTCGCTGCAGCGGTATGTTATGTGCGCAATGGTATGAACCGACTTGAGGCGTACTACGGCGCGGGCTTGTCGATCACGCGGACGGCTTTGCCCTCGGAGCGCGGGATGGTGCGCGGCGCCACCAGGGTCAGCTCCATCGTGAGCCCGGTGGCGATGCGCAGGCGCTCGGCGGCGCGACGGCGGACCTCGGCGAGCGCCGGGTGTCCGGCCTCGAAGTGGCCGCCGCACCGCGCGAGCAGCGAGGGCGCCGGCTCGACCTGCACCTCGACGCGGGCCAGGGTCTCGCGGCGGTCGACGATCAGCACGTAGTGCGGCTCCAGCTCGCCGACGGCGAGCAGTGTGGCTTCGACCTCGGAGGGATAGAGGTTGACGCCCTTGATGACCAGCATGTCGTCGCTGCGCCCCTTGATGCGCCCGATGCGGACCGAGGTGCGCCCGCACGGGCACGGCTCGGGGTCGAGCGTGGTCACATCCCCGGTGCGATACCGGAGCATGGGGATCGCGCGCTTGGTGAGGGTCGTCAGCACGAGCTCGCCTTCCTGGCCCGGCGGGAGCCGCGCGCCCGTGGCGGGATCGATCACCTCGGGCAGGAAGTGGTCGTCACAGACGTGCAGGCCGCGGCGCGCCTCGCACTCCCCGGCCACGCCGGGGCCGACGATCTCGCTGAGCCCGTAGGTGTCGTAGGCCGGGCAGCCGAACGCGCGCTCGAGGGCTCCGCGCAGCCCCTCGGTCCACGGCTCGGCCCCGTACATGCCGTAGCGCAGGCCGAGAGCGCTCGGGTCGCCGCCCTGCTCACGCAGACTCTCGGCGATGTGGAGCGCGAACGAGGGCGTGCCGCAGATGGCGGCGGGACGGAAGTCCTGCAGCAGCAGATGATGGCGCGCGGTATTGCCGGACGAGGCCGGCACCACCGTCATGCCGATGCGCTCGCCGCCGTCGTGAAAGCCGAGCCCGCCGGTGAAGAGGCCGTAGCCGAAGGCGACATGGAGCAGGTCACCGCGGCGCGCGCCGGCCGCCGTCATCACGCGCGCCATCACCTCGCGCCAGACGTCCAGGTCGCCCGCGGTGTAGCCCACCACCGTCGGCTTGCCCTTGGTGCCGGACGAGGCGTGGATGCGGGCAAGCTCGTGCGGCGGCACGGCGAACAGGCCGAAGGGATAGTGCTCGCGCAGGTCGCTCTTGCGCGTGAAGGGCAGCGCGGCGAGGTCGTCGAGCGTGCGCAGGCGCGCCGCACCCAAGCGCTCGGCGTGGAAGGGCACCCGGGCGACGGCCCACGCCACCGTCTCGCGCAGGCGCTCGAGCTGGCGGGCCGCCCGCGCGGCCGGCGCCTCGCGCTCGGCCTCGGGGTTCCAGATCACGCCCGCGAGCTCACTCCAGCACCACCGACTTGACGAGCCAGCTCTGGCGCTCGAGGAAGCGCACGAGCGTCTCGAGCGTGCGCGCGTCCACGGCAGCATCGAGGCTGATGCGGTCGGGCACGATGTAGCGGACCTCGGGATAGCTCACCAGCACGCGGCCCAGG
>JBKPRI010000192.1:0-7771 GCA_046734515.1 Candidatus Methylomirabilota bacterium
GTCATACGGCGCGGGAAATGGGTCGGCGGACCCGCCCCGCCGCCCCGCCCGGGCGCACTCCCTTGGCAAATTCGGGACGACTGGATGGTTGGCGATGCATGAGCCTGACCACCGACGCTTCAGGAAGTGGCCCGGGTCGAATCCGACCGGTCGTAATTCGTGGAAGAGGTCGTTCGCCGGAAACGTACGGCGCGGCGCATCGGCGACGAAGACTGTCTGGGCTTTGAGATCGGGTGTCGGTGGGTGCCGACGGTGGCGGTCAAGCGACGGGGTGACCAGGGTTGGGGGTCACACGGTCGCGGTGCTGCGGGACGGGTCGGTTAGCGTTCGACGACCTTGAGGGGCTTGGGGAGTGTGGGGCGGACGCGGTCGCGCTGGGCCGTGGGGACGGTGATAGTGGCGGGGTCGCCGTCGCTGACGAAGCGGTCCTCGGGATTCTTTTCGAAGTGGGTGAGCCACTCCTTGAGATCGCGCTCCACGGCCTGGATGCGCGGGAGACGGACCGGATCGAACCGCGCCGAGAACGGCGAAGGGGCGGCGCCGCCGGCGACCATCAAGATGGCCTCGTGGCGGTACGTCGTGCCCTTGGCGCTGCCGGTCACGGCCCAATCGACCTGCTTGGGATAGACCCCGTGCGGCAGCGCGAGCGTGCGCAGCTTGTAGTCGGGCACGTGCTTCTGGACCCATACCTGGGCGTCGGCGAGCTGGGCGCGAACGACGGCCTCGTCGTACTTGCCGAGGTTGGCGTGCCAGAGCGTGTGATTGCCGATCTCGTAGCCGTTCTCCACGAGCCAGCGCAGCTTGCGTCCCTCGTGCTCGGGCTGATCGAACAGCCGGTTGGGGCGACTGGCGCCCGGCAGCACGAAGAACGTCGCGGCCCGCCCGAAGTCCGGCTTCTCCTTGATGAACGCCTCCAGCACGCCAATGCCCGACTTGGGGTCGATCTCCGGCGCGCCGTTCTTGTCGACGTAGCGGAACTGGCCCGGCGAGGAGTCGTCGAACGTCAGGACGACCGGCGTGGTGCCGGCGGGGACGGTCACCCGGCCCTCCAGCAGCGCGGTCAGGCTCTGCAGCCGGTAGCCCCGGGTATACAGCGTCTCGAGGTCGCGGCGGAAGTTCTCGGGCGTGCGGGTCCAGCGCTCTTCCGGGTAATCGATCTTGTGGTACTCGAGGATCATGATCCGCCCGAGCTCGTTGGGCAGCGGCGGCTCGGCGATCGCGAACGAGGCGATCAGCAGCGCGGCGGTCAGCAGCAGCACCAGGACCAGCACCAGCCTCATCGCGAGGCCACCGCGCCCTTGTTGCGGAGCGCGCTCCCCGTGTAGTCGTTGCGCGGGTTCCACAGCATCCAGCCGGCGCCGCCGGCTTCCTCGGCACCGCGGATCTGCGCCTGGACCTCGGGGACGCCGAAGATGCGCTTGTCGAAGGCGTAGTCCTTGAAGTCCTGTAGCCACGGCCGCACGCGGGCCACGCTGTTCACGGCGCGCTTGCGGATCAGCCGCACGCTCTCGTGTACGACCTTGTAGGGCACCAGCACCGGGTTCGGATGCCCGGGGATGCCCTTGTGATAGCCGGACGGGTAGACCATCGGGCAGATGAAGTCGAGATGGGGTGCGAGCTCCTCGATGCGCTGCCCGATGTCGGTGTCGTTCTCGTTGAAGGCGGTGTAGCCGAAGAGATCGGCGCCCACGAAGCCGCCCGCCGCGCCCAGCTCACGCCGCGCCTTCGACAGGAAGCCGGCGATGGCCGGCAGCCGCGTCTCCTTGGAGTTCGGCTTGGCGTACTTGGCCGCGCCCAGCTTGCCGTCCGTCGGAAAGCGCACGTAGTCGAACTGGACCTCGTCGAACCCCCGTCGGATGGCTTCCTTGCCCAGCGCGATGTTGTAGTTCCAGACCTCTTCCTGGAACGGGTCCACCCACGCCAGCTTCTCGTTGTCGATCCACGGCTTGCCGGTGCGCGTGTCGATGATGGCCAGGTCGGGCCGTGCGTTGGCCAGGATGTTGTCCTTGAACGTGACGATGCGGGCGATCGTGTAGATGCCGCGGGCCTTGAGGTCGGCCATCATCCCATCGAAGTCGCGCAGCGTCGCCGGGCCCTGGGCGCCGGCCTGCAGCGCGGCGGGCACCTCGGTCTGGTAGATGATCCAGCCGCGGTCGCCCTTGACGTCGATGACCACCGCGTTCAGCTCCGTGCGGGCCGTGAGGTCGAGCACGCGCGTGCGGATGCCCCGGTCCCCGAAGCCGAAGTAGGTGAGGTACGCGGCCTTGATGTGCTGGGGCTTGAGCACGGCCTCGACCGCGCCCTTGGTCGGCGGCACCTGGACCTTCTCGAAGCCCGGCATCTTGACCAGCAGCGTCGCCTCCGGCGGCACCTGCTCGAGCTTGAAGGCCCCGTCGGCGTCGGTCCGTACCTCCACTCCCCGGACGACCACGGAGGCGCCGGCGAGCGGCTTGCGTTCGCTGTCGAGCACCTTCCCGGTGACCGTGGGCGATGGCCACGGAAACTCCACCGCTGGCTCGGGCTTGACCGGCCGCGGCGTCGGCGTGGGGATCGGCCGCACCTGGGGAGTCGGACGCGGCGGCTCCGGCGTGACGGCCGGCGGGCGCGCCAGGGCCACGGTCGGCTCGGCCGGCTTGATGGTCTCGGGCGCCCGCGACGTGTCGGGGATCGAGGCCGGCGGCGCCTCAACGGGCGGGGTCACGACCGCGCCGACGATGGCGGGCGCAGGCACATCCGGCCTCACCGATTTCGCCGGGGCCGGGGAAGACCCGAGAATCCCGTAGCCGGCGGCGATGGCGATCGCCAGGAGCGCCACGGTATAGCCGCCGTCGAGGAGATGACGACGTGTTTCAGGCTGCGGCGGCGCGTCGAGCATTTCCGTTTTCGACAATAGCGGCTCGTTGGAAATGCCGCCAAGAAAAATTTTGCGGACGCGCGATTGCAATGCCGACAAGCATCGTAGAATCGCGCTCATGACGACGACGCTCGGCTGCGAGACCGCGCGCTCGCGCACACTCGACGTGCGCGGGCTTCGCCTGCACTACCTCGAATCGGGTCGCGGCGGTGCGCCGGTCCTCTGCTTCCTGCACGGCGGCGCCGCCCATGCCCATTGGTTTGACCGGGTAACCCCGGGCCTCACGCAGCAGTTCCACGTCATCGCGCTCGATCAGCGGGGCCACGGGGAGAGCGAATGGGCAGAGCCGCCGGCGTACGGCACGGCCGATTTCACCGGCGACCTCGTGGAGCTGATGGACCGCCTGGAGCTCGACCGGATGACGGTGATCGGCCACTCGATGGGCGGGCACAACGCGATGACGTTCGCGGCCTGGCACCCCGAGCGCGTGAGCGCGCTGGTCATCATCGACTCACGGCCGGCGATCCCGGCCGAGCGCCTACAAGTCATGCACGCGCGCGGGCGCCGGATGCCGCGCCCGCATCCCAGCGAGGACGCCGCCGTGCAGGCCTTCCGCCTGCTGCCGCGCGAGACGGTGGCCGAGCCGGCCTTCCTGGCCCATCTCGCGCGCGCCGGCATGACCCGGCGCAACGGCGGCTGGGGCTGGCGCTTCGATCCGGCCACGCACGGCAATCGCCAGCCGGTGGACGCCTGGCCCTTGCTGGATCGCATCACCGCGCGCACGCTCGTCGTGCGCGGCGGGCTGTCTCCGGTCCTCACGGCCGACATGGCCGAGCGCCTGCGCGCCGGCATCGCACGCTCGACGCTGGTGACGATCCCCGACGCCTACCATCACCTGACGCTCGACCGCCCGGCGGAGTTCACCGCCGTGCTCGGGGACTTCCTGAAGGGGCTCTAGGGGAAGATCTGCCGGTAGGCGAAGCGGGCCCGCTCGCCGCGGAAGCGTGAGTCGTAGTCCTTCGTCATGGCCCGCAGCATGTCGGAGCGGACGAAGGCCTGGAGCGACGCCTCCGAGTCGAACTCGTAGCAAACCATGTACTGCCACGGCTCGCGGCCGGCGTGCGCGCTCTCGAGCGGCAGGGCGGCGTAGCGCGTCATGCCGAGGCAGCCGGGCACGCGCGCGATCTCGGCCGCGCGGACGGTGTCGTACCACTCGTTGAAGGCGGCCTCCTGCTCGGGCGCGATCGTGGCCTTCACGACGAAGATCGCGCGCCGGGCCATCAGGCGCGCTCCAGGCGGACGGCGCACACCTTGTACTCGGGGATCTTCGAGGCGGGATCCGCCGCGGAGTTCGTCAGGAAGTTGGCGGCGGAGTCGGCCAGCTTCACGAACGGCACGAAGACGGCGCCGGCGCGCACCGCCTCGGTCACCCGCGCGTAGCCCGTGAGCTCGCCGCGGCGCGAGGCCACGCGCACAAGGCTGCCGGTGTCCACGCCCAGCCGCCGCGCGTCGCTCGGATGGATGGCCACCTCCAGCCGCGGCGCCAGCTCCAGCAGCCCCTGTACGCGGCGGGTGAGCGTGCCGCCGTGCCAGTGATAGAGCAGCCGGCCCGTGTTGAGCACGAAGGGATAGTCGGTGTCGGGCAGCTCGGCCGCTTCCTCGATCTGGCGCGCCGGGATGAAGCGCGCGCGGCCGCGCGGAAACGTGTCGCCGTACAGGTAGCGGGTGCCGGGGTGCTCCGGCGTCGGACACGGCCACTGGATGCCGCCCTCGCGATCGAGGCGCGCGTGCGAGAGGCCGCCCAGGAAGGGCGTCAGGCGCGCCATCTCGTCGAAGATCGCCGCCGGCCCCTCGTAATCGAACTGCCGGCCGACGTCGAGGCCGAGCCGTCGCGCGACGCGCTTGGCCAGCTCGGCGGTGATCCACCAGTCGGGCTTCGCCTGGCCGGGCGGCGGGATGACCGTGCGCACGCGCTGCACGCGTCGCTCGGAGTTGGTGAACGTGCCCTCCTTCTCGGCGAAAGCGGCCGCCGGCAGGAACACGTGGGCACGCTCGGCCGTCTCGTGCAGGAAGAGATCCTGCACGACGAGGAACTCCAGCTGCCCGAAGGCCTTCTCGGCGTGGTGCAGGTCGGGCTCGGAGAGCAGCGGGTTCTCGCCGACCACGTACATCGCGCGGGTGGCCCCGGTCAGCGCGCCTTCCACGATCTCCGTCACCACGCGGCCGCTCTGGCCCGGCGGCCGCACGCCCCACGCCTGCTCGAAGCGCGCCAGCGTCTCCGGCACGTAGTGGGCGTAGCCGGGCAGGTTCGTCGGGATGCAGCCGGCGTCCCCGCAGCCCTGCACGTTGTTCTGGCCGCGCAGCGGCGAGATGCCGGAGCCCGGGCGTCCCATCTGCCCCGCGACGAGCGACAGGTTGAGCAGCGCGTG
This sequence comes from Candidatus Methylomirabilota bacterium, assembly GCA_046734515.1. GTDB lineage: Bacteria > Methylomirabilota > Methylomirabilia > Rokubacteriales > CSP1-6 > AR5. Next base: position 5,284 of record JBKPRI010000192.1, read on the forward strand.
CGCGTTGTGGATTCCGTTGACGTGCTGGGTGACGCCCATACCCCAGATGAGGCAGGATCCTGTTGGGCGAAGGGGAGACCCCCCTCGCGACTCCCCCTCGGGTTTGGCGTACCAGCGGGCGGCCTGGACGATGTCGCGCGCGGGCACGCCCGTCACGCGCTCCGCGTACTCGAGCGTGTACGGCTCCAGCGAGCCGCGCCAGGCGTGGAAGCCCTCGGTGCGCGCACGGACGAAGGCGTCGTCCGCGAGGCCCTCGTCGAGGATCACGCGGGCCATGGCGTTGAAGAGCGCCACGTCGGTGCCCGGCCGCTGGTGGATCCACAGATCGGCCTGATCGCACAGCTCGACGCGCTTGGGATTGACGACGATCAGCCGCGCGCCGCGGCTCACCGCCCGGCGGAAGCGCACGGCGATGACCGGGTGATTCGCCGAGGCGTCGGCGCCGACCACCATGAGACAGCCGGCCTCCTCGTAGTCCTGGTACGAGTTCGAGGTGGCGCCCGAGCCCATCGAGGCCAGCATGGCCTCCACCGACGGCGAATGGCACAGGCGCGTGCAGTGGTCGATGTCGTTGGTGGCCATGACCACGCGCGCGAACTTCTGCACGAGGTAGCCATCCTCGTTGGTGGCCTTGGCGCTGGCCAGCGTGCCGAACGCGCCGCGGTGGCGCGCCAGGCCCTCGGCGGCAACGTCGAGGGCCTCGTCCCACCCGACGTCGACCCAGCGGCCGTCGCGCTTGATCCGCGGCGTCGTGATGCGATCGGGGGCGTGCACGAAGCCCGTGCCGAAGCGGCCCTTGACGCACAGCATGCCGAGGCTGGAGCGGTTGGCCGGGATGTCGTCGGCCATGACGGCCAGGCGGCCGCCGGCGGTCACGCGGGACTCGATCCCGCACCCCACTCCGCAGTACGGGCACGTCGTCTCCACGGAGCGCACGATCGCCGCCGGCGCCTCCTTCGGACGCAGCGCGCCGGTGGGGCAGGTGGCCACGCACTGGCCGCACGAGGTGCACACGCTCGTCGCCATCGGGCCGTCGCCGAAGACGCCGACCTTGGTGGCGTGACCGCGGCCGAGCAGCGCGATGGCGCCGATCTGCTGGACGTCGTCGCAGGCGACGGTGCAGCGGCCGCACAGGATGCACGCCTCCCGGTCGAGGACGAAGAACGACTTGGTGTCGTCGACGGGGAAGCGATGCATCGGCAGCCACGTCGGCTCGGGCCGCGTGTGCGCCTTCAGCGCAACGCCCAGCTGACCGAAGCCTCGTTGCTCCCCCGCGCTCAGCATGGAGCGCGTGAGGTCGAGCACGACGGAGCGGACCCGCATCACCTCGGGGTGATCGGTCGACACGACCATGCCGTCGCGCGCGGGCAGGTGGCACGCGGCCGGCGTGCCCCGCTGACCTTCGACGTGGACCAGGCACGTGCGACAGGCGCCGAGCGGCGGACGATCGGGATCCTTGCAGAGCTGCGGCAGCGCCAGCCCGAGGCGATTCACGCCGTCGAGCACGGTGGCGCCGTCGTGCAGGTCCACCACGCGGCCGTCGATCGTGAGCTTCATCGGGCTCCCGATGATACGCCGAACTCCCGGGGGAACTCGGCGAGCCCCGACAGCACGGACAGCGGCGCGGCCTGCCCGAGCCCGCACAGCGAGGCGAGCTGGATCGCCTCGCTCAGCTCCTTCACGCGCGCCACGTCGAGCGGCGCGTCGAGCATGGCCAGCAGCCGCGCGGCGCCCTCGCGGCACGGCGTGCACTTGCCGCAGGACTCGCGCGCGTTGAAGGCGAGCAGCGTGCGCACGGCGGCGGGCACCGGCAGCGCATCGTCCAGCGCCACCACGCCGCCCGTTCCTGGGTTCACCGGCCCGCGGGGGATCAGCGGCTCGTCGAAGCGATGCGGCGGCACCACGCTGCCCGACGGGCCGCCGACCACGGCGGCGCGGATCGGCCGCCCGGTCGAGGAGCCGCCGCCGATCTCCTCGATGAGCGTGCGCAGCGTGCCGCCGACCTCCACTTCCACGATGCCCGGCCGGCGCAGGTGTCCGGAGAGACCGAAGAGCTTGGTGCCGCGGCCCCCGCCCAGGCCGGCGAACCAGGCGCCGCCGCGCTGCACGATCGACGGCACCGCACAGAGCGTCTCGACGTTGTTGATGACGGTGGGCTTGCCGTAGAGGCCGGCCTCGACCGGAAACGGCGGGCGCGTGCGCGGCATCGCGCGCCGGCCCTCGATCGACTCCAGCAGCGCCGTCTCCTCACCCAGCACGAAGCCGCCGGCGCCGCGCCGGATCTCGATCGCCAGCGAGAAGTCTGAGCCCAGAATGCCGTCGCCGACCAGGCCCCAGGCGCGGGCCTGCTCGAGGGCCATCCGCATGCGCTCGGCCGACAGCTCGGCCTCGCCGTGGATATAGAGGATGGCGCGTCCGGCCCCAATGGCGAACGCGGCGAGGAGCACGGCCTCCAGGAGCCGATGGGGGTCGCCTTCCATCAGGTGGC
>JBKPRI010000193.1:0-9371 GCA_046734515.1 Candidatus Methylomirabilota bacterium
GCCCCCGTGAACGCGCCGCGCTCATGCCCGAAGAGCTCGGACTCCAGCAGCTCGCCCGGCAGGGCGGCGCAGTTGACCTTGAGCAGCGGGTGCGCGGAGCGAGGCGACGCGCGATGAATGGCGCGCGCCACGACTTCCTTGCCGACGCCGCTCTCGCCCGTCAGCAGCACCGAGGCGCTCGTGGCGGCGACCTTCGAGACGAGATCGCGCACGGCCCGCATCGCCGCTCCGGTGCAGAGGTCCAACTCGTTCATGGTGGCTTGCGTCCTTTCGACGTCGGCTGTTTGCATAGGCGGGGCAAAATGCACGCTTCGCGCCAAGTGGGTGCAGTTCGGTGAGGCCCGCTTTTTCACGGAATTACGAGGTCAGCGGCAGGACTTTACTCACGCGAAGTAGTTCTTACACGGATATATGCAGTAATTACACAAGAGCCCGGCGACGCCAGTGGGCTTGGGGAGCGGCATATACTATGGCTCCTCGGATAAAGGAGAGCCCCACGATGGCCCGGATCACGACGACGCCCAAGCTCGCCGACGCCTACGCCGACGCCCTCCCCGCCTCGCGCGCGCTGTACGAGCGCGCGCAGCGTCAGTTCCCCGACGCGGTCACGCACGACAACCGGCGGATGCAGCCGTTCCCGCTCTACGTCGAGCGCGCGGAGGGCGCGCTGAAGTGGGACGTGGACGGGCACCGCTACATCGACTACTGGATGGGGCACGGCGCGCTGCTGCTCGGCCACAACCCGCCCGCGGTGCGCGACGCCGTGCGCGAGCAGGCCGGCAAGGGCACGCACTACGGCGCCTGCCATCCCAGGGAAGTCGAATGGGGGGAATGGGTGCAGCGCCTCGTGCCCAGCGCCGAGCGCGTGCGCTTCACGGCTTCCGGCACCGAGGCCACGCACATGGCGGTGCGCCTGGCGCGCGCGTTCACCGGCCGCAAGCACGTGGTGAAGTTCGCGGGCCACTTCCACGGCTGGCACGAGGGCCTGGAGATCGGCGTGCGCGCGCCCTACGAGGCCGAGCCCGAGGCCGGCCAGCTCGCCGAGGTGGTGGAGCTGGTGACGGTCCTGCCGCCCAACGACATCGTGGCCGTGCGCGAGCGGCTCGCCGACGGCGACGTGGCGGCGGTGATCATCGAGCCGACCGGCGCGCACTTCGGCGCGGTGCCGGTGGCGCCTGCGTTCGTCCGCGCGCTGCGCGCGGAGACCCAGCGGGCCGGCACGCTGCTCATCTTCGACGAGGTCGTCACGGGCTTCCGGGTGGCGCCGGGCGGCGCGCAGCAGCTGCTCGGCGTGAAGCCGGACATGACGACGCTGGCGAAGATCCTGGCCGGCGGACTGCCGGGCGGCGCCGTCGTCGGGCGCGAGGACGTGCTGGCGTATCTCTCCACACGGCCGGGCGCGCCGAAGGTGGCCCACCACGGGACCTTCAACGCCAACCCGCTGACCGCGGCCGCCGGCGTCGCCATGCTGAGCGCGGTGGCCGACGGCCAGGCGATCCGGATCGCCAACGCGCAGGCGGCCCGGCTGCGCCGTGGCCTCAACGAGGTGCTGGCGCGCGAGCGCGTGCCGTGGAAGATCTACGGCGAGCACAGCGACTGGAAGATCTTCTTCGCGGCGGAGGCGCCGCCGCGCGACGGTGAGGATCAGTCGATCGCGGGGATCGACTGGCGGCGCCTGGACACCAAGGATCCCGCGCGCAGCCGCGCGCTGCGCCAGGCGCTGATTCTCCGGGGCGTCGACTTCAACGGCGCCCGCGCGCTGGTCAGCACCTGCCATACCGACGAGATCATCGACGAGACCGTGGCGGCGTTCGCCGAGGCGATCACCGCGCTGCGAGAGGAGGGAATCGCGTGAGCGTGTCCAAGCCCGTGCCCGAGATCTACCGTCGTCTGGGCGTGCGTCCCGTCATCCACGGCTCCGGCACCACCACGCGCTACGGCGGCTCGCGCCTGCGCCCGGAGGTGCTGGAGACGATGCGGGAGGCCTCCACCACGCTCGTGAACCTCGACGAGCTGAACGAGGCGGCCGGCGCCGCCATCGCGCGCATGCTCGGCGCCGAGGCGGCCTTCGTCAGCGCGGGCGCCAGCTCCGGGCTGATCTTGCAGGCGGCGGCGTGCATCGCCGGGACCGATCCCGCGAAGATCACGCGCCTGCCCGACTCGCGCGGCATGCGCAACGAGATCGTCATCCAGCGCGCGCATCGCTTCGCCTACGACCAGGCCTACCGCGTGGCCGGCGGCGTGCTGGTGGAGATCGGCCTGGCCCGGCGCACGCAGCCGTTCGAGCTGGAGGACGCCATCACCGAGCACACGGCCGCGGTGGCCTACCTCGTCTCGCCGTTCACGAGCCCGCCGGGTGTGCTGACGCTCGAGCAGGTGGTCGCCATCGCGCACAAGCGCAGCGTGCCCGTCATCGTGGACGCGGCCTCGATGCTGCCGCCGCGCGAGAACCTCACGAAGTACCTGCGCCAGGGCGCCGACCTGGTGAGCTTCAGCGGCGGCAAGGGCATCCGCGGGCCGCAGTCCACGGGCATCCTGGCCGGCCGGCGCGACCTGATCCGCGCGGTGGCGCTCAACGCGAGCCCCAACCAGGCCCTCGCGCGCGCGGCCAAGACGTCCAAGGAGGAGATCTGCGGGCTCGTCGTCGCGCTGGAGTGCTTCATGGCCGAGGACGAGAAGGCCGAGATGAAGCGCTATCACGACGTGTGCACGACCATCGCCGAGGGGCTGGCCGACATTCCCGGTCTGCGCGTGGTCGTCGAGCAGGACAGCGTCAACCGCGTGCTCCCGCACGCCGTCGTCTACTTCACGCCCGAATGGGTGGGGCCGTCGGGCCACAGTGTGCAGGTGGCGCTCGCGAAGGGCGAGCCGCACATCTACGTCCAGCAGGGCGCGCACCAGGGCGGCTACTTCGACGAGATCGCCGTCGATCCGATCAACCTGCAGCCGGGCGATGACGCGATCCTCGTGCGGCGGCTCCGCGAGGAGCTGACGCGGCGGTGACCGGGGCGGAGGGCCACGCGCTCCGCCTGCTGCGCGACCGGCTGGATCCAGGCGCGCGGCTGATGCTGCCGGCGCTGAACCGCGTGCTGTACGTGCTCGAGGGCGCCGTCTCGCTCGACGGCGCCGACCTCCACGCCAACGGGGCGTGGCACGGGGCCGGCGCGTGCACGGCCACCGCCGGCGGAGGCGGTGCGACGGTGCTGCGCTACGAGCTCGTGGGGCCGGGCGCGCCGGCCCCCGCCGGCGTCGTGGTGCTCGAGCATGCGATCCGTCTCGACCCCGCCGCGGCATATCTCATGCGCTGCGATCGCGTGGATTTCGACCGCGGCGGCGAGGCGCTGCCCCATCGCCACAAGGGAGGCGGCATCCGCTGCCTGATCGCCGGTGGCCTGGAACTGCGCATCGAGGGCGAGCCCGACCGCATCGTCAAGCCCGGGCAGGCGTGGTTCGAGAGCGGGCGCGAGGCGGTCCACGCGCGCGCGTCGGCGGAGGAGGCGACGAGCTTCATCCGCTGCTCGATCCTGCCGCGGGAGATCCGCGGCCAGAGCTCGATCGTGTACGTCGATCCCGCCCGCGCCGCCGTCAAGCCGCGCCGGTACACGGTGTTCGTCGACGAGCCGATCGAGCTTGCGTAGCATCCGCCTCGGCGTCTCCGCGTGCCTGCTCGGCGAGCCCGTGCGCTACGACGGCGGTCACAAGCGGGACGCGTTTCTCACCGAGGTCCTCGGCCCCCACGTCGAGTGGGTGCCGGTCTGCCCCGAGGTGGAGATCGGCCTCGGCGTCCCGCGGCCCACGCTCCGGCTCGAGGGCAACGCCAGGGCGCCGCGCCTGGTGCGGGAAGCGGACGGCGAGGACCTCACTGCGCGTATGCGCGGGTACGCCGAGGCGCGCGTGAAGGAGCTGGAGGACCTCGAGCTCGACGGCTACGTGCTCAAGCGCGCGTCACCTTCCTGTGGTCTCTTCCGGGTGCGCGTGTATCGCGACGGCGGCGCGCCGGGCACCGACGGCCGGGGACTCTTCGCGGCCACGCTCGTCGAGCGGCTGCCGATGCTGCCGGTCGAGGAGGAAGGCCGCCTGACCGATCCGGGCTTGCGCGAGAACTTCATCGAGCGCGTGTTCACGATGGCGCGCTGGCGCGCGCTCGTGACCGCCCGGCCACGGCCGCGTGACCTGGTGGCCTTCCACACCGCGCAGAAGTACGCGGTGCTCGCGCACAGCCCGGCGCACTACACGCGCCTGGGACGCCTCGTGGCGACGGCGGGCCGCGCGCTGCGCCTCGAGGAGTACGGGCGTGTGTTGATGGAAGCGCTGGCCGTGCGCGCCACGCGCGGCCGGCACGCCAACGTCCTGGGCCACCTGGCCGGGTACTTCAAGCGCGACGTCCCCGCGGACGACCGCGCGGAGCTGGGCGAGGTCATCGACGAATACCGCCGGGGACTGGTGCCGCTGATCGTGCCCATCACGCTCGTGCGCCATCACGCGCGGCGGCTTGGGCTCGACGCGCTGGCCGGCCAGGTCTACCTGAACCCGCATCCCCGGGAACTCATGCTGCGCAACCACGTGTGAGCGGGAGCTCCACACCATGAAGACGCTGGTACTGGGCGGCGGCGTGGTCGGCGTCACCACCGCGTACTTCCTGGCCCGGGCGGGCCACGAGGTCACGCTGCTCGAGGAGAAGCCCGCGCTCGGGCTGGAGGCCACCGGCGGCAACGCGGGCATCATCGCGCCGGGTCATTCCTTCGCGTGGGCCTCGCCGCGGGCGCCGCAGATGCTCTGGCAGTCGCTGCGCGGCGCCGAGACCGCCATCCGCCTGCGCCTGGGCGCCGATCCCGCGCTGTACGCGTGGGGCCTGCGCTTCCTGCGCGAGTGCACGAGCGCGCGCGCCCGCCGCAACACGCTCGTCAAGCTGCGTCTCTGCCAGTACAGCCAGGCCGTGATGAAGGACATCGTGCGCACCGAGGGTATTGCGTACCACGAGGTCAGCCGCGGCGCGCTCTACCTGCATCGCGACCCGCGCGAGCTGGAGGCGGGGATCAAGAAGATGGCGCTGCTGGCCGAGCACGGCCAGAAACAGGAGATCCTCGACGCCGCCGCGCTGGCGCGCCTGGATCCCGTCTTCGAGCCGGTGAAGAGCAAGCTCGCCGGCGCCATTCGTGACCTCGGCGACTCCAGCGGCGACTCGCGCGTGTTCTCCGAGGAGCTGATGCGGATCGCCTGCGAGAAGCATGGCGCCACCATGCGCCTCGGCATGCGGGTGACGGCGCTGCGCGCCGACGGCGACCGCATCGACGGCGTGGTGACGAGCGACGGCGTGCTCGCGGCCGACGCCTACGTGCTCGCACTCGGCGTGGGCAGCGCGCGCGTGGCGCGCACGGCCGGCCTGCGGCTGCCGATCTACCCGGCCAAGGGCTACTCCTCGACGTTCCCGCTCAAGCCCGGCGGCCTGGCGCCGACGGTGCCCGGCGTGGACGAGCGGTGGCTCGTCGGCTGGTCGCGCCTGGGCGATCGGCTGCGGCTGACCTCCACGGCGGAGTTCACCGGCTACGACTGGGGCTGGACGCCGCGCGACTTCAACAACATCCGCACGCTCGCGCGCGATCTCTTCCCGGACGCCGCCGACTACGAGCGCGGCGAGTACCGCGCGTGCCTGCGCCCGATGACGCCGGATGGGCCGCCCATCCTCGGCCTCGGCCGCCACCGCAACCTCTTCCTCAACTGCGGCCACGGTCACATGGGGTGGACGATGGCGTGCGGCACCGCGCGCATCGTGGCCGACCTCATGACCGGCCGGATGCCGGAGCTCGACCTGGCGGGCCTCACGCTGCGGCGCTGACGCCGCTCGGGACTACTTCTCCCCGAGGTAGGTCTTGCGCACCAGATCGGAGCGCAGCAGGGCGGGCGCGGCATCGTGCAGCACGATGCGCCCGGTCTGGATCACGTAGCCGCGGTGCGCCACCTGCAGGGCCATGCGCGCGTTCTGCTCGACCAGCAGGATCGTCGTGCCCTGCCGGTTGATGTCCTGCACGATGCGGAAGATCGTCTCCACGAGGATGGGCGACAGGCCCATCGACGGCTCGTCGAGGAGCAGCAGGCCGGGGCGCGCCATCAGCGCGCGGCCGATGGCCAGCATCTGCTGCTCGCCGCCGGAGAGCGTTCCGCCCTTCTGGGTGACGCGCTCGCGCAGCCGCGGGAAGAGGCCGAACACCCGCTCGAGGTCGCTCGCGATGCCGTCGCGGTCGACGCGCGCGAAGGCGCCCAGCTCCAGGTTCTCCAGCACGCTCATGCGCGGGAAGATGCGCCGGCCCTCGGGCGACTGCGCGATCCCCAGGCGCACGATGCGATCGGTGGCGAGCCCGTCGAGGCGGTGACCGTCGAAGCTCACGCTGCCGCGCCGCGCCCGCACGGTGCCGAGGATGGTGCGCAGCGTGGTGGTCTTGCCGGCGCCGTTGGCGCCGATGAGCGTGACGATCTCGCCGCGCTCGACCGTCAGCGACAGCCCGCGCAGCGCCCGGATGTTGCCGTAGTAGGCGTGGACGTCGGCCAGCTCCAGCATGGCGCTAGCGCGCTGCCGGCTCGAAGCCGGTGCCCAGGTAGGCCTCGATGACCCGCGGGTGGCGCTGGATCTCCGCCGGCGTGCCCTCGGCGATCCGCGTGCCGTAGTCCAGCACGGTGATGCGATCGGAGATGCGCATCACCACTTCCATGTCGTGCTCGATGAGGAGCACGGAGAGGCCAAGCTCGCGCCGCAGCAGGCCGATCAGGTCGGTCAGCCGCTCGGTCTCGTTCGGATTCATCCCCGCCGTCGGCTCGTCGAGCAGCAGCAGCTTGGGCTCGGTGGCCAGCGCGCGGGCGATCTCCAGCCGCCGCTGATCGCCGTACGGCAGGTTGCGCGCCATGTCGGCGTCCTTGTCGGCCAGGCCCACGAAGGCCAGCAGCGCCCGCGCTCGCTCGCGCGCGCGGATCTCCTCCGCGCGCACCGAGGGCGGCCGCAGCACGGCGCCCGGCACGGTGGCGGCCAGACGGCAGTGCTCGCCGACGAGCACGTTGTCGAGCACGCTCATGTGCGGGAACAGGCGGATCGACTGGAAGGTGCGCGCCACGCCGCGGGCCACGATGGCGTTGGGCCGCAGGCCGACCAGGCTCGCGCCCTCGAAGGTGATGCGGCCGCCGTCGGGCCGGATGAGCCCGGTCACCACGTTGAAGAACGTGGTCTTGCCGGCGCCGTTGGGCCCGATCAGCCCGATGATGGCCGCGCGCGGCACGACCAGGTCCACCTCGTTGACGGCCACGATGCCCTCGAAGCGCCGCACCAGCCCGCGCACTTCCAGCAGCGGCGTGCCCGCCGTGGTCCCGGCGCTCCGCTCGCGCAGCCACGCGGGAATCGTCTCCGTGCGCGCGGGCGGCGCCGCCGGCTCGGCCACCGGCGCGTCGTCTTCGTCGCGAATGACCAGCGCGCGCTCGCGGCGGCCGGCCAGCCCCTGGGGCCGCAGCAGCATGACGAGCACCAGCCCCAGCCCGAAGAAGAACCAGCGCCACAGCGTGAGGTCGATGGTGGCGAGTAGCGGCACGCCGGTCGCGCGCCCGAGTGCCCGCACCAGGAACGTGGACTGCGAGAGCACGACGCGGTCGAAGATGGTGATCAGCATGCCGCCCAGGATCACGCCGCGCAGGCTGCCGGCGCCGCCGAGGACGACCATGCACAGCAGCATGATGGACACCTGGAACTCGAAGGCGCCCGGCGTGATGGCCTGCAGCTTGGCCGCGTAGATGCTGCCCGCGAACCCCGAGAACGAGGCGCCGAGCGCGAAGGCCAGCAGCTTGGTGGAGACCGGGTTCACGCCGGTGCAATCGGCCGCGGTCTCGTCCTCGCGGATGGCCATCCACGCGCGGCCCAGGCGCGAGTCGCGCAGCCGGTTCATGGCCCACAGCGAGCCGAGGCCGACGACGAGGATCAGGAAGTACCACGGGGTCGCGTCGGTCTCGAACGGCACGCCGGGCAGGTAGGGCCGGCCGATCGGATTCACGCCGTTCTCGCCGCCCGTGAGATTGAGGCGATCGACCAGGCGCCAGCCGCCGATGTCGATGGTGATGTCGCCGAGGTTGCGGATGGCCACCGGGATGATCTCGCCGAAGCCGAGCGTGATGATGGCCAGATAGTCGCCGCGCACGCGCAGGGTGGGCGCGCCGATCACCACGCCGAGCAGCGCCGAGACCGCGGCCGCGATCCAGATGCAGAGCCAGAAGCTCCACGGGTGTCCGTAGAGCGGCGAGCCGAGCACGGGCGAGTTCAACAGGCCCATCGCGTAGGCCCCGATGGCGAAGAAGGCCGCGTATCCCAGGTCGAGCAGCCCCGCGTAGCCGACCACGATGTTGAGCCCGAGGGCGAGGAGGACGTAGATCATCCCGTCCGAGACCGCGTGGACGGTCTGAAGTCCGAGGGCGCGGTCGATGAACGGATACGCGAGCACGAACGCGATGAGCAGGACCACGCCCAGCGCGCGCCGCGTCTCCACGCCGGTCAGACCTTCTCGGGGGTGCGGTCGCCCAGGAGGCCCTGGGGCCGGAACACGAGGACCAGGATGAGGAGGGAAAACACGATCGCGTTGGTCCACCGCGCCGATATGTACTGATCGCTCCACGCGGACAGGAACCCGATGACGAGGCCGCCCAGCGCGGCCCCCGGCATGTTGCCGATGCCGCCGAGCACCGCGGCGGTGAAGGCGCGCAGTCCCGCCTGGTAGCCCATCCACCACATCCCGATGTTGTAGTAGAGGCCCTGGATGAGCCCCGCCGCGCCGGCAAGGGCGCCGCCCACGAAGAAGGTGAGGAGAATCGTCCGCTCGACGTCGATGCCCATGGCCTGCGCGGTTTCGCGATCCTGCGCGGTGGCGCGCATGGCCTTCCCCCAGCGCGTGCGCGTCACGAAATAATTGAGGCCGATCATGAGGGGGATGGTGGCGCCCACCACGAGGATGTCCTTGGTAGTGATGAAGATGGCGGAGTCCACCCCGAACCACTCGCGCAGTATGTCCACCGACGGGAACACGTCGGGGTAGGCGATGGGCGCGGGTCCCTTCCACAGCAGCGCCAGGTTCTCGAGCATGAACGACACGCCGATGGCGGTGATGAGAGGCGCCAGGCGCGTGGAGCGCCGCAGGGGACGATAGGCCACGCGGTCGATGGAGACGTTGAGGATCGCGGTGCTCAGCATCGTGAGCACGAACACCAGGGGCAGGAGGGTGACGAGCTGCCAGGCGCCGAGGGTGGACGAGATCCCGAACAGGCTGAACCAGGCGAGCGAGATGAAGAGCCCCAGCATGAAGACGTCACCGTGGGCGAAATTGATGAGCTCCACGATGCCGTAGACC
>JBKPRI010000194.1:0-6463 GCA_046734515.1 Candidatus Methylomirabilota bacterium
GCGTGGACCCTGCGCGGCTCGGCCCGCCGCTGAGCGACCCCGTGCGTCTGGCGTGGCCGGAGGTGCACGCGGTCGAGGGTGCGGTGGCGGGCGCCGTCGTGCACGCCGACCGGTTCGGCAACCTCATCACGTCCATCCACGCCCGCACGCTGGCACCGGTCAACGGGGATCTTGTCGTCCGCGTGGGAGGACGAGAGGTGCCGCTGGTCGGAACCTACGGAGACCTGTCGGTCGGCCGTCCCGGCGCGCTGATCGGATCGAGCGGACGTCTGGAGATCGCGGTGCGGGAAGGCAGCGCCGCCACGCTGCTGCGCGCGCGGCGCGGCACGGCGGTCGTGGTCAGTCGGATTTCGGCGCGGCGGACGACGACGAGGAGGCGCCGCTAGTGCTCGACGCGCCGCCGTCGGACTTGGCGCCGTCGGTCTTGGCGCTCTCGGACTTGGCGCCGTCGGTCTTGGCGGCCGGCTTGTCGGACGATGCGCTCGACGACGACGAGGAGGACTTCTCGGAGTCCAGGGCCTTCTTGCGGGACTCCGAGGGATAGTCGGTGACGTACCAGCCCTCGCCCTTGAGGATGAACGGGGCCGCCGAGAGCAGCCGGTGAACGGCGCCGCCGCAGGCGTCACACGTCGTCAGAGGATCCTCGGTGATGCGCTGGCGAACTTCGAACACCCGATGGCAGGCGTCGCACTCGTATTCGTATGTCGGCACGAGTGAAGGCTACATGGGAGGGGAAAACGTGTCAACACGACGCGGAGTTGCGCTCACGCTGAGTGCGCTGCTCTTGGCCGGTTGCGCCTCCACCGAGGTCTCGCAGACCGATCGGTTTCGCGCCCAGGCCGCCTACGAGCGCGGCCTCGGCCACATGCGTGAGCGTCAGCCGTCGGCGGCGCTCGGCGCGCTCAAGGAAGCCGTGGGTGTCGATCCGTGGGTCGCGACCTATCGCGACGCGCTCGGGCTCGTCTATCTCGAGCTCGGCCGTCCGGATCTCGCCATCGAGCAGCTGCGCAAGGCCGTCGAGCTCGATCCCAAGCTTGCCGACGCGCACTTCCATCTGGGTACCGCCTACGCCGAGAGCGGCCGCTGGGAGGAGGCCGTGCTCAGCTACCGCAACGCGCTGGCCATGCCGACACTCGGCATCCCAGACCTGGTCCACCAGAACATGGGCCTCGCCCTGTACCACCTCAAGCGGTACCCGGAGGCGGAGAGCTCACTACGGTTTGCGCTCAGCCTCGACCCCAAGCTGCAGGCCGGATACTACAACCTCGGCCTCGTCCTGATGGCCGAGAACCGCTCCCAGGAGGCCCGGGCGGCCTTCCGGCAGGCCCGGGAGCTGGCCCCGGAGACACCGTTCGGCCAGGCTGCGATAGAACGCCTGAAAATACTGGGGGAAGGCGGCTGATCCGTTGCCGCTAATGCTACATTTTTCTTGACGTTCTCGGAGCCCCCAGGGTAAAACCGACACGTCGTCCGAAGTCTGCTTCTGTTGGTGATGTCGCTATTGCGCAACGACCGTAAGCGAAACGCACCACAACTGAGGAGGCAGCATGAGAAGGACAGTGGCAGTCGTCGCTTGCCTTGTCGCCATCCTCGGACTCGTTGCTCCTGCGGCATTCGCCCAGGCGCCGACTCCGAAGGTGACGATCAACGGCCTGTTCGACCAGATCACGTCAGCAGGCTCCAACCAGTACGACGGTGACTTCTCGCGGAAGGGTGACAAGGAGTGGTACGCGCGCACCCGCTTCCGCCCCGACTTCACGTTCGAAGTCGGCCGCACGAAGGCCGTCCTCGGCCTCGAGATGGACATGACGTACGGCGCGGCCGGAAGCTGCCCCGCCGGCCCGAGCAAGAACGGCGCACCGTGCGTGGGTGAGAAGAACGGCTCGACCGCGAGCGCCACCCTCAACACGGACGTGACGGGCATCTTCGAGATCAAGTGGATGTACACGGAGTTCGACCTGACCGGTAAGGACTCCCTGATGCCGTTCATCCCGGTCCAGACCGTGGCGCGCGTCGGTGCGCAGCCTTTCGCCACGCTGGGCACGTACCGCGCCACCTACACGGCCGGTGACTTCATGGGTATCTCGGCGGTCACCACGTGGGCGCCGAACCTCAAGACCAACCTGGCCTACATCCAGATCGACGAGCAGCTTGCCAACAGCGATCGCGCCGGCTTCAACGGCTCGGGCGCTGGCATCAAGGGCACGCGCGGCGACGATTTCGCCGTGATCTTCAGCCCCGAGTTCACGCCGTTCAAGGGGCTGGACATCAAGCCGATCTACTCGTTCGCGTACTTCCAGGGCACGACGAGCGGCTCGTCGCGCCGCAGCGCCACGAACATCACCACGAGCTCGACGTACGCGGGCTTCACGCCGGGCGGTAACGTCGCCAGCGCAACCGCGTACCAGCTCGAGAACAACACGGCTGGTGCGGCCGGCGCGGCCTACGCGAACGGCGATCCGAGCCAGCATGAGAGCCGCCATACGATCGGTATCGATGCCCGCTGGCGCTCGGGTCCGTTCTCGCTGGATCCGACGGTCCTCTACCAGTTCGGTAAGCGCAGCAACGTCGACTACACCGGCCCGGCCGGTTCGGCGTTCCAGAAGCACTCCGTCGAGGCCGACATGAACTCCTGGCTCATCGACGTCCAGGGTGGGTTCCAGCTCGGCCCGCTGCTCATCGAGGCCCGCGGTATGTACACCACCGGTAACAAGGCCGGTGACAACATCGCCAAGGGCATCAACTACTTCGAGCCGCTGGACCTCGACACCAACTACTGGATCACGTGGTCGAACATCTTCGCCCTCGGTGTCGACTACTTCAACGGTAACCCGCACAGCATGGCCAACAACATCGGCTACGACCGGTATGGTCGTGCCGGGTTCGGCGTGCGGGTGACGTACAGCCTGACCCCCGAGCTGGCGATCTACACCAGCGTCAGCCCGACGTGGACGGCTCAGAAGGTGGATACGGACACCACGGTCACCGGTATCACCCAGAGCGGCAGCGCGGGTATCCGTACCTGCTCGCGCACGGGTGACATCGGTGGCATCTGCTTCGTGAAGGGTGACAGCAGCTACCTCGGTACCGAGGCGGACCTCGGCCTGACGTGGCGGTTTGCGCCCAACACGGCGTTCGACCTGGTCGGCGCGTACCTCTTCGCCGGCTCGGCGCTCGACACGCGCGTTTGCTCCTCCGGCGGCTCGGCCGGCGCGTGCCACAAGGAAGATGCTCACGACGCGTGGACGGCCGTCGCCCGCGTCCGGTTGGCGTTCTAAGTCTCACAGCAGTCATGCGGTAGGGGCGGGGCATGGGGTCAAACCCCATGCCCCGTTTCGCTTTTGGGGGTTCCATTCCTTGACTCGTATCGACCGCTACGCTAGCCTCGGGGCCATGGTCGCGGCCCGCCTCACGTCGTTCCGCGTAGCCCGCGGGCTCGCCGTCGGCCTGACCCTCCTCACCGTCGCGCTCCTCACGCTCAGCGCCGGAGCACAGACACCGGCGGCGCCTGCCGCGCCCTCCGGACCCTCGTCCAACAGTCTGCTCGTCGACCAGGTGAGGGACCGCTTCCCGAAGGTCGACGGCGACGTCATCGAGGTCCAGGACAAGGCGGTCACGCTGTCGCTCGGCCAGAAGGACGGCATCGCCGCCGGCATCGAGCTGTCGGTCTACCGCGAGGGACGCGAGCTGCGCCATCCGAAGACGGGCGCGCTCCTGGGCCGGACGGAGCAGACGGTGGGCCGCGTGCTCATCGAGCAGGTCTTCGAGGCGTATTCCACGGCCCGGGTCACGCAGGGCGGCGAGGTGCAGCCGGGCGATCGCGCCCGCGTGTCGGCCGGCAAGATCCCGCTCACGGTCATTCCGCTCGTCGAAGGCGTGAAGGACGCCCTGGCCGAGGCGGCCGTGCAGGCGCTGGTCGAAGGCCTGAACCACACCGGACGCTTCGCCATCGGCACCAACGATCTCATCGCCGCCGGGCTGGTGCAGGAAGGGCTGCAGAAGGAAGACATCTTCAAAGGCCAGGGCCTGGCCAAGGCCGCGGCGCGCTCCCGGATCGACAACGCGCTGGTCGTGTACGTGAAGATGGTCCAGAAGAAGCCGTACATGGACGTGCGGCTGTTCTCGTTCCCCGGTCCCAGCGAGCTGCTGGTGGCGGGCTTCTACGTGCCGGCCTCCATCCGCCCGGTGCCGAAGGGCGACTTCTCGGCTTCCGAGAAGGCCCGCCCGAACCAGACCGCGCGTACGACGCAGTCGTTCCTCTCGCGGCTGCTCACCGGCGAGCTCGATGCCGGCGCCTACTCGAGCGGCGAGGGCTCGATCCCGCTCAAGGAGGTCGCCAAGTTCCCGTTCGTGGTGCTGTCGCTCGACGTCGCGGTGTCGCCGGCCGACAAGATCCCCCGCATGGTCATCACCGACGGCAACAAGGCTTACCTCTACAAGATCGTGGAGCGTGCGCTGGAGCCCGAGTGGACGTGGCCGGGTGACGCCGTGGCGTCCGTCTTCAGCGTGCAGCTCGCCGATCTCGACGGCGACGGCACGCTGGAAGTGGTGGTCAACCGGTACCATCCCAACCCCGGCATCCTGCTGAAGTCGCTCGTGCTCGGCACGCGCAACGGCAGGCCGGTGGCGCTCGTCAAGGACGTGTCGCAGATCCTGTTCGCGCTGGACACGACCGGGGACGGCGTGAAGCGCACGCTGTGGGGCCAGGATTTCGTCCAGGCCGGGTTCTTCAAGAAGGGCTACGCCGACCGCCTCGTGCTCAAGGACGGCAAGCTGGTCGTGGAGGGGCCCGTGCGGGTACCGAGCAATTTCCGCGCGACGGGCGCCGTGATGGCCAACATCGGCGGCAAGAGCGGACCGCGCTCGCTGGCGTACGTCGACGAGTACGAGCGCCTGCGCATCGCCGTGGACACCGAGGAGGTATGGCGCTCGTCCTCGCCGGTCGGTGATCCCAAGGGCGCCGGGGTGAAGCTGACCGTCGAGACCATGATCGAGCGCGGCGGCCGTCCCTTCATCTACCAGACGCAGTCGATGCCGCTCGCCATCGACCTGGACGGGGACGGCGTCGAGGAGATCGTGGTGCCGCAGAATCAGGTGTCGGGCCGGCTGGCCGTCGTCTTCAAGGGCCCGGCTGGCTATCGCTTCCAGTCCGTGAACTCCGGCTTCGAGGGCACGATCACGGGGCTGGGCGCCATTCCGGGTGATCCGACGCCGTCGCTCATCGTGGCGGTGACGCGCTACTACGGCGTGATCAGCAACGCGGGCGACACGCAGATCATCATGACGATCCCGGAGTGACGCCGGCACGCCTTCCGCCGTCCTGCAGCTGACCCGCGAGGACTGACGCGCGCATGGCCGCCAAGCTCAACACCGCTCCGCCGCGCGGGACGCGCGACGTGCTGCCCGACGAGGTCGAGCTGCGCGACGCCGCCACCCAGCGCATCCTGGCCGTCTATCGCAGCTACGGCTTCCGCCGCATCGAGACCCCGGCGCTGGAGAGCCTGGCCTTGCTGGCCGGCAGCGACGGCGGCGAGAACGAGAAGCTGATCTTCAAGATCCTCAAGCGCGGGGAGGACCTGGAGCGGGCGCTGCGCGGCGGTGAGGGCGACCTGGCCGACCTCGGCCTGCGCTTCGATCTCACCGTGCCGCTCGCCCGCTACTACGCCGAGAACCACGCGCAGCTCCCCGATCCGCTCAAGGCGATCCAGATCGGCCCGGTGTGGCGCGCCGAGCGCCCGCAGAAAGGGCGGTACCGGCAGTTCACCCAGTGCGACATCGACGTGCTGGGCGCGGCCTCGCCGCTGGTAGAGATCGAGCTGATCCTGGCCACGTGCGAGGCGCTGCGCGCGGCGTTCGGTCTTCCCGAGCTGACGGTGCGAATCAACGATCGCCGCATCCTGAGCCGCATCGCCCGGCACTGTGGGTTCGCCGAGCGGGAAGAGGGCAGCTTCTTCATCGCCTTCGACAAGCTCGACAAGGTCGGTGCCGAGGGAGTGCTGGCCGAGCTGCGCGAGGCCGGCCGGGACACGGGCGCGATCGCCCGCTTCGAGGCGCTGCTGCCCACGCTGCAGAAGGGCGATCTCTCGCTGGAGGCGCTGCGCACCGCGCTCGGCGCCGGCGACGAGGCCGCCTTCGACACGCTGGCCACCATCATCGGGGCGGCCGCCGGCGCGCTGCCGGCCGGGGCGCGCGTGCAGTTCGACCCGACGCTGGTGCGCGGGATGGGCTACTACACCGGCACGATCTTCGAGGTCTCGATGCCGGGCTTCTCGGGCTCCGTCGCCGGCGGCGGCCGCTACGACCGGATGGTCGGCAAGCTGCTCGGCCGTGAGGTCCCGGCCTGCGGCTTCTCGATCGGCTTCGAGCGCGTCGTGTCGATTCTCGAAGAACGCGCCGGGAGCGCCGGACCTCAGCGAGAGCGGATCGCCATTCTCT
Source organism: Candidatus Methylomirabilota bacterium (assembly GCA_046734515.1). Taxonomy (GTDB): domain Bacteria; phylum Methylomirabilota; class Methylomirabilia; order Rokubacteriales; family CSP1-6; genus AR5. Next base: position 6,436 of record JBKPRI010000194.1, read on the forward strand.
TCGATCGAGACGATCCGATGACCGATGT
>JBKPRI010000195.1:0-7774 GCA_046734515.1 Candidatus Methylomirabilota bacterium
GTACCGCGTTTGCCAAGCATCACGGCGGCGTGTAGCATGCCCGCGCCCCCCCGCGGGGCCAGGAGGCCCGACATGCGCTCATTGCTCGCGATGCTGGCCGCGCTCGCGCTTCTCGTGCCGTGCACCGCACTCGCCCAGGACGGCAAGGCCGGCATCGAAGCGGTCGGCCGCGCGCTCGGCGAGCCGGGCCTCAAGTCGATCGAGTACAACGCCGGCGGCACGCTCTTCCAGTTCGGGCAGAGCCAGGCGCCGGGCCAGCCGTGGCCCCGCTTCAACATCAAGAGCCTGACGCGCTCGGTCAACTACGAGACGGCCTCGGGGCGCGAGGACTGGGTGCGCACGCAGGCGCTCGATCCGCCGCGCGGCGGCGGCGTGCAGCCGATCCGCGGCGAGCAGCGCCAGATCTTCGTAGTGAATGGCGATCAGGCCTGGAACGTGATGGGCGACGCCGCGATCCCGTCGCCGATCTCGCTCACGGAACGGCAGACGCAGCTGTGGATCACCCCGCACGGGGTGGTCAAGGCGGCGCTGGCGAACAACGCCACCAAGCAGGGCCCGGTGATCGCCTTCACGCTGCCCAACCGGGTGCCCGTCAAGGCGACCGTCAACGCGCAGAACCTGATCGAGCGCGTCGAGGTCGCGATTCCGAACCCCGTCCTCGGCGACACGCCGGTCGAGGTGACGTACGCCGACTACAAGGACTACGGCGGCGTGAAGTTCCCCGCGAAGATCCGCCAGTCGGCGGGCGGCGCTCCCAGCCTCGACCTCACCGTGACCGACGTCCGGCCGAACGCGGCCGTCGAGATCCCGGTCCCCGACGCGGTCAAGCAGGCCGCCAATCCCTACGCGCGCGTGGCCACGCAGATGGTGGCCGACGGCGTCTGGTATCTGACCGGCGGCACGCACCACAGCGTGCTCATCGAGATGAAGGATCACCTCGTCCTCTGCGAGGCGCCGCTGAACGACGAGCGTACGCTGGCCGTCATTGCCGAGGCGCGGAACCTCGTGCCCGGCAAGCCGGTTCGCTATGTGGTGAACAGCCATCATCACTTCGATCACGCTGGGGGGCTGCGCGCCGCCGCCGGCGAGGGCCTCACGGTGATCACGCATGAGATCAACCGCGCGTACGTCGAGCGCAATCTCGCCGCGCCGGCCAAGATCGAGCCCGATCACCTGGCGAAGTCCGGCAAGAAGGGCATGGTGGAGGGCGTGAAGGACAAGCGCGTGCTCACCGACGGCACGCGCACGGTCGAGATCCACCACATCGCCGGCGTGCTGCACGACGACGGTCTGCTGATGGTGTACCTGCCGAAGGAGAAGCTGCTCGTGCAGGCGGACACCTTCACTCCGGTGCCGGCGGGAACCGCGCCGCCGATGCCGCCCAGCCCGTTCAACGTGGGACTGGCCGACAACATCACGCGCCTGGGGCTCGCCGTCGACAACCACCTGCCCCTGCACGGGCGCATGGTGCCGATGGCCGAGCTCAACCGGCAGATCGGCAAGTCGAACTGAGGCGATGACCCGAAGACCCCTGCTCTTCGGCGGCGCCGTTCTCGTCCTGCTCATGCTGGCGGACTTCCCCCGGCCTCTCCGGCTGCCGCCCGCGCTGAAGTGGCACCGGACCGTCGGCATCAACGGCGCCTGCTCCGGCGACGACCGTGTCCGCGTGCTCGCCGCCACGAGCGTGACGTACTGCTACACGGTGACCAACACCAGCCGCGAGTCGGCCCGCAACATCGTCATCGTCGACGCGGGCCGCTCGGTGCGGGTCGGCACGCTCGCCGGCGGCCAGTCACGGATCGTCACCCGCACCGTCGTCGTGACGCCGGACGCCAGCTCGCTCGCCACGGTCACGGGCGAGGGCACGGCGACGGCGCCGCCCGCCGCCGGCGCCGCGGAGGCCGCGAGCGCGGACGAGGTGACGCCGCCTTCGGTCGCCACGGTCGAATCGGCCGACGGCGCGTGTCGCTGCGTCGAGATCGCGGACCCGGGCGTCATCGAGAGCGTGCAGATCGTCTCGCAGGCGCCGGGCCTCGTGGTCCTCGGCGCGACACCGGCCGCCGCGACGACGCTGCAGAGCCCGTAAGGGCGCGACCTCCCCGCTCCCACGACGCGACCGGCCCCGCTATCGACCGGAACAGCGGGTGCGACACCGGGCGGCGGCCGGCGCACACCGCCCGCCAGTGCGCGGTCGCGCGCCGCCGCAGCTTTCCACGCAGGTGACGCCACTCGAAGCGCAGCTGTCCGCGCGTGACCGTCAAGGGAACCCGTGTCCGTGCGCGCCCCAGCTTCGCGCGGTCGAAGCGGTAGCCGCGCCGGCGGCCTTCCTCGCAGATCGCCGCGAGGTAGGTATCGAGCGCCGCCAGCGGACGGCGGCACGCGCGGAACCGCTCGAGCTGCGGATGGCGGCTGTAGCCCCGGGTCTCACCACGGAGCACGGCCCGCGCCAGCAGCCCCTCGCGCCACACGGCGACGAGCCCGGCGGTATCGAGATAGCGCGGATGCAGCGACCACAGGCGCATGGGAAGATCAGCGTACCGCGAGAGAGGAGGGCGTCATGAGCGAGGTCATTCCGTACCTGTGCATCAAGGGGGTCGGCCAGGCCATCGACTTCTACTCCCGGGCGTTCGGCGCGCGCGAGCGCATGACGCGCATCACCGATGCGAGCGGACGTGTCGGGCACGCCGAGATCGACATCGGCGGCGCCACCGTGATGATGGCCGACGAGCATCCCGAGCTGAAATTCGTCAGCCCCCAGACGCTCGGCGGCGCTCACATGCAGCTCTTCGTCTCGGTGCCCGACGTGGACACCATGGTGGCGCGCGCGGTGGCCGCGGGCGGCCGGCTGACGAAGCCGGTGGCCACGCAGTTCTACGGCCACCGGACCGGCGAGATCACCGATCCGTTCGGCTATCGCTGGACGCTCTCCACCAAGGTCGAGGACGTCAGCGACGAGGAGATCCAGCGCCGCGCGAAGGCGGCCGGGCGGGCCGGCTAGGTGTAGAATCTCGCGCCAGCGAGGTGGCCATGTATCAGGTCTATGCCCTGAAGTACGGCGAGCGCGACACGACCACGTGCCAGTTCTTCTACCGCGAGCCCAAGCACGATCCGCTGACGCTGCACTATTTCGTGTGGCTCATCCTGGGCGGCCCGCATCCGGTGCTGGTGGACACGGGCTTTCTCGAGGACGACGCGCGCGAGCGCCACATCCGCAACTACGTGAGCCCGGCCGCCGTGGTCGAGCGCATGGGCGTCCGCGCGGCCGACGTGCCGATGACGCTCATCAGCCACCTGCACTACGATCACTGGGCCGGCCACAGCCTGTTCCCGAACGCCGAGCACTGGGTGCAGGCGGAAGAGGTCGCCTTCTGGACCGGCCCCTACGCCGCCACGCCGGCCTTCCGCGGCTCGGCCAACGTGCCGGCGCTGGCCGACCTGGTCACCCTGAACTACGCCAACAAGATCCGGTTCGTGCACGGCGACCACGAGGTGCTGCCGGGCATCCGGCTCTATCGCGTGGGCGGCCACACCGCGGGGCTGCAGATCGTGACGGTGGAGACGGCGCGCGGCACCGTGGTGCTGACCTCCGACGCCTCGCACTTCTATCACAACGTCGAGACGCGCCAGCCGGTGCAGATCATCACGAGCCTGCCCGAGATGCTGGCGGCTTTCGAGACCATTCACCGGCTGGCCGGGCCGCAGAAGCTCATCGTCGCGGGCCACGATCCGCTCGTGGCCGATCGCTTCAAGCAGCTCCACGACGGGATCATCCAGATTGCCTGAGCTCTCGCGCCGCGCGCTGCTGGCGGTGGCCGCCCTCGCGGGGCTCGGCAGCGTCGGCCGCACGCCGGCGCAGGCCATCGAGCCGCCACCGGCGCCGGGGGCGCCCGTGTGGAGCGCGGAGTACGGCGCCAAGAAGGGCAGCGTCTCCCTGGCGATGTTCCGCAAGCGCGTCGGCCCGCCGCAGGCCGGCGAGCGGCCGCGCGCGGTGCTGGTGTTCGTGCACGGCTCGTCGATCTCCTCGCGGCCGAGCTTCGATCTCACCGTGCCGGGCGCCGGCGAGTACTCGATGATGAACGTGTTCGCGCGCTGGGGGTACGACACCTGGACGCTCGACCACGAGGGCTACGGCCGCTCCTCGCGCACCGACGGCAACGCGGACATCGCCAGCGGCGTGGAGGACCTGAAGGCCGCCACCGAGGTGATCGCGCGCGAGACGAGCCGCGCGCGCTTCCACTTCTACGGCGGCTCCTCGGGCGCGCTGCGGGCCGGCGCCTTCGCCATGGCGCGGCCCGACCGCATCGACCGGCTCATCCTGGAAGCATTCACGTGGACCGGCAAGGGCTCGCCCACGCTCGGCAAGCGCGCCGAGAACCTCGCCTACTTCCGCGCCAACAACCGGCGGCCGCGCGGCCGCGACATGATCCGTTCCATCTTCACGCGCGATAAGCCGGGCACCTCCGATCCGCGCGTGGCCGAGGCGCTGGCCGACGCCGAGCTGCCGTTCGGCGACACGATCCCCACCGGCACCTATCTCGACATGACGGCGAACCTGCCCGTCGTCGATCCGGCCAGGGTGCAGGCGCCGGTCTTGCTGGTGCGCGGCGAGCACGACGGGATCGCCACCGAGGAAGATCTGCTGGAGTTCTATCGCCGCCTGCCGAACCCCGACCGCCAGTTCATCATCCTGGCCGGCGCCTCGCACGCCGTCGCGCTCGGCCACACGCGCCAGCAGCTCTGGCACGTGATGCGCGCGTTCCTCGAACTGCCGGGCCGCCCCGGCGCGTGAGGCGAGATCCATGGGACTGCTGAGTGACCGCGAGCTGGCCGGGCTGCTGCCGGCCGAGACCCACGCCTTCGCCGGACCGATCCCGACCCAGCCGGTCTCCAGCGACGAGTTCCTGCCGTCGCCGCAGACCGCGCGGCAGCGCGAGGTCGAGGCGCGCATCCGCGAGATGGGCGGCGCGCTCGCGAAGAAGCACGGCATGACGCGCCGGCGCTTCCTCACGACGGCCTCCGGCATGGCTGCGGCGTTCCTGGCGATGAACGAGGTCTACGGGCCGCTCTACGGCGTCAGCCGCGCGGAAGCCCAGGACAAGGACGCGGCGGACGCGCGGGCCAAGGCGCTCAAGGGCCAGTTCATCATGGACTGCCACACGCACTTCCTGCGCGACGACACGCGCATCATGGGCTTCGTGCGCCAGCGGCAGGCCGTGGGCAAGGCCGGCTGGAACCCCGCGCTGCAGGACAAGGAGCAGACGATCGAGGATCTGAAGTTCGCGAACTACTACAAGGAGATCTATCTCGACAGCGACACCAAGGTGGCGCTGATCTCGGGCTCGCCGTCGGAGATCCCTCAAGACTGGTTCCTCACCAACGAGATGAAGGCGGAGGCCCGCGCGAAGGTGAACAAGGACGCCGGCGCGCGGCGGATGCTGAGCCACGCGATCTTCGCCCCGGGCTACCCGGGCTGGACGGAGCAAGTCGACAAGGCCATCCAGGAGTTGAAGCCCGACTCCTTCAAGGGCTACACGATCGGCGACAACACCAACAAGAACCTCAGCAAGCACCCGTGGCGGATGGACGACGAGAAGCTCCTCTATCCGTTCTACGAGAAGCTGCTCAAGGCCGGCTACGACAAGGTGTGCGTGCACAAGGGCCTGTTCCCGCCCTCGGTCGAGCAGCAGTTCCCCCACCTGCTCGCGTATTCCGACGTGCGCGACGTGGGCAAGGCGGCCAAGGACTGGCCCAAGATGAACTTCATCATCTATCACGGCGGCTACCGCTACGCCGGCGGCGGCAAGGTCGAGGACGCCTGGGCCCAGTTCGAGAAGACCGGCCGCATCGAGTGGGTGACCGACCTCGCCGAGATCCCATCGAAGTTCGGCGTCAGCAACGTCTACGCCGACGTCGGCCAGCTCTTCGCGCAGAGCACGATCGCCGACCCGCGCGTCTCCGCCGTCATGATGGGCCAGCTCGTGCGCGGCCTCGGCGCCGACCACGTCGTGTGGGGCAGCGACGCCATCTGGACCGGATCGCCGCAGTGGCAGATCGAAGCGCTGCGCCGCCTGGAGATTCCCGACGACCTTCAGAAGTCGCACAACCTGAAGCCGCTGGGCGCCGCCGACGGTTCGATCAAGACGGCCATCTTCGGCGAGAACAACGCGCGGCTGTACAGGTACGACAAGCGCCAGGCGCTGGCCACCGACCGGATCGCCGCGCTGAAGCAGGAGTACGAGGCACACGGCGGCCAGCGCAGCAACCTGCGCTACGGCTACGTGGCGCCAGCGCGCGTCTGACGCTTGGTGCCGGCGCTAGGCTGAGTGCATGGAGGTCGCACTTATGCCACGCGCGTACGCGACGGTGCTGATTGGCTGTCTGATTCTTGCTGTCGCCGGCGTTGCCGGCGCCGCCGGTCCCGACTGGAAGGCCGTGGAACAGGCGCTCGGCAAGCCGGGACAGCTTCAGGCGGGTGACGTGTTCCGCATCGGCATGCCGCGCACCGACCTCGCGGTGACGGTCAAGGGCGTGCCCGTCAAGCCCGGCTTCGCGCTCGGCTCCTATGCCGCCTTCGCGCCGGTCGGCGACAGCGCGATGGTGATGGGCGACCTCGTGCTCCTCGATCAGGAAGTTCCCGCGGTGATGTCCGGCCTCTTTGCCGGCGGCCGGGCCGCCCAGCGGCGTCGCGCTCGATGCGAGTGCCTGTCGCAGCGCCTTCGCCAGCTGCACGGCGTCGCCGTGGCCCTCGTAGTGCATGTACATGACGTGCGGCGACATCTCGTTGAGGTGATTGTGGACGGCGGTGACCTCGAAGCCACCGGCGAAGAGCCCCGACATGACGGCGGGCACCTCCTGATCGAGGAGCACGAGGTCGCCCATCACCATCGCGCCGTCGCCCACCTGAACGAACGCCGCGTACGAGCCGAGCGCGAAGCCGGCCTTCACGGGCACGCCCTTCACGGTCACCGCGAGATCCGTCCGCGGCATCCCGATCCGGAAGACATCGCCCGGCTGCAGCTGCCCCGGCTTGCCGAGCGCCTGCTCGACGGCTTTCCAATCGGGCGAAGCGGCCGGCGCGACGCCGGCGTGAGCAAGAATCAGCAAGGCGAGGAGCGCCGGAGCTACGCGAGGAATCATGGGCGTGACCTCCATGATGCCCAGCGTAGCGCCGGCGCCAACTCTCAGACGCGCGTGCGAGCGATGTAGCCGTAACGCAGGTTGCTGCGCTGGCCGCCGTGCTCCTCGTACTCCTGCTTGAGCGCGGCGATGCGGTCGGTCGCCAGCGCCTGGCGCTTGTCGTACTTGTACAGGCGCGCGTTGTTCTCGCCGAAGATGGCCGTCTTCACCGGCCCGTCGGCGGCGCCGAGCGGCTTCAGGTTGTGGGACTTCTGCAGATCCTCGGGGATTTCGAGACGGCGCAGCGCCTCGATCTGCCACTGCGGTGAGCCGGTCCAGATGGCGTCCGAGCCCCACACGACGTGGTCGGCGCCGAGACCGCGGATGAGCTGGCCCATCATCACGGCGGACACGCGCGGGTCGGCGATGGTCGACTGCGCGAAGAGCTGACCGACATCGGCGTACACGTTGGACACGCCGAACTTCGAGGGGACCTCGGCCAGATCCGTCACCCATTCGATACGGCCGGTCTTCTCGAACTGCGCCCAAGCGTCCTCGACCTTGCCGCCGCCCGCATAGCGGTAGCCGCCGTGATAGATGATGAAGTTCATCTTCGGCCAGTCCTTGGCCGCTTTGCCCACGTCGCGCACGTCGGAGT
>JBKPRI010000196.1:0-7952 GCA_046734515.1 Candidatus Methylomirabilota bacterium
GCCATGGACTTCGAGGTCACGTACACCGAGGAGCAGCAGCGCTTCCGCGGCGAGGTGCGGACGTGGTTCGAGGCCAACGTGCCGGCGCTCGACGCCGACAGCCTCGCGCGCTATCGCCAGCTTCGCGCGCTCGGACGCAAGCTCGGCGAGAAGGGCTGGCTCTACGCGCGGGCGCCCAAGCAATACGGCGGCGGCGGACTCGACGTCGACCACAGCATCATCCTGGAGGAGGAAGCCGATCGCTTCGGCCTCGCGCTGCCGCCGTACTACGACAGCGGCGGTCGTCTGGGCGGGGCGACCATCCTCGTGTGGGGCACCGAGGAGCAGAAGCAGGCGTTCCTGCCGCCGATCTACCGCGGCGAGGTCCGCACGTGGCAGCTTCTCACCGAGCCCGGCGCCGGCTCCGATCTCGCGGGCGTGCAGACGACCGCGATCCGCGACGGCGACGAGTACGTGATCAACGGCCAGAAGATCTTCGTCGGCAGCGACCACGGCACCGATCGCATCTGGATGATCGCGGTGACGAACCCGAAAGGGAAGCGTCACGAGAACGTCTCGTGGTTCATGATCGACGCCGATCTGCCGGGCATCACCGTGCAGCCGATGGAGCTGCTGGGCACCGGCGGTGAGGGCGGGACCGATCCGGTCCAGAAGAACACCGTGTTCTTCGACCAGGTGCGCGTGCCCGCCTTCACGCTCGTCGGCGGCGAGAACAACGGCTGGAAGGCGGCCAGCACGCACCTCGAGCTGGAGCACGGCGCCGGCGGCCGCATCGGGCGCAACCGCGTGTGGGACCGGCTGCTCGCGTACTGCCAGCAGACCAAGCGCGACGGCGTGCGGCTGGTCGAGCAGCAGGACACGCGCGACGTGCTGGCCGACATCTACATCAAGACGCAGGTGATGCGGCTCTTCGGCCTGCGCAATTTCTGGCTGACCTACGCCAAGCGGCCGCGCTCGTACGAGGGCCCGCAGCTCTCGTACTACCGCAAGATGACCGGCCTCTGGATGACCGGCGCCATCCTGGACGCGGTGGGCCCGGCGGCGCTCACGACCGATCCCACGTGGGGCTCGCCCGAGGCGTTCCTGGAGCAGCAGCAGCGCAACGGCATCATCGCGGTCCACCCGGGTGGCACCGCGGACATCCAGCGCGTGAGCATGGCGCGCCGGATCGGCATCGGCCGCGGCGCCCGCGAGGCGGCCGGCACGGTGCACTGAGGCCCACGCCGTGGACCTGGCGCTGACCGAATCCCAGGAGCTGCTGCGCTCGGCCGCCCGCGCCTTCGTCGAGCGCGAGGCGCCCGGACACGTGATCGTGGGACTCCAGCGCGAGGACGCGCGGCTCCCCGCGGCGCTCTGGCGCAAGGCCGCGGAGCTCGGCTGGCTGGGCGTGCTGGTGCCGGCCGAGTACGGCGGCAGCGAGAGCGCGCTCACCGACGTCGCCGTGCTCTTCGAGGAGCTCGGCCGCGGGCCGCTGCCGGGTCCCTTCTTCAGCTCCGGCGTGCTCGGCACGCTCACGGTGCTGGAGGCCGCGAGCGAGGCGCAGCGCCGCGCCATCCTGCCCGCCGTCGCCGCCGGCGAGACGGTGCTGGCGGTCGCCATCACCGAGCCGAACGCCTCGTGGGGCGCGCCCGGCGTCACGCTGCGCGCGCCGCGCGCGGACGGCCACTATCGCCTGGACGGCGCCAAGGTGTTCGTCAGCGACGCGACCGAGGCCACGCACCTGATCGTGGCCGCGCGCACGGGCACGCAGGCGGAGGACGTGAGCCTGCTGCTCGTCGAGGCGCGCGCGAAGGGCGTGAGCGCGCGCCGCCTGCCGGGCCTGCTCGCGGGGCAGTGCGAGGTGACCTTCGACGGCGTGGCGGTGGAGACGGCCCATCTGCTCGGCGAGCGCGAGAACCGCGGCTGGGCGGCGCTGGAGCGCGCGCTGCTGCGCGCGTGGCCGGTGCTGTGCTCGTACATGGTGGGCGGCTGCCAGGCGGTCTTCGAGATGTCGGTCGCGCACAGTCGCGAGCGCGTGCAGTTCGGCGTGCCGATCGGCCGCTTCCAGCGCGTGCAGGATCACATCATCCGGCTCGTGAACCACGTCGACGCCGCGCGCTGGACGACGGCGGAGGCGCTGTGGAAGCTCGACGCCGGGCATCCGGCCGCCGACGCGGTGCACCTGGCCAAGGCGGTGAGCAGCGAAGCCTACGTGGAAGCGTGCAACGCCGCCCACGAGGTCCACGCCGGGCAGGGGAGCCTCGTCGAGTACGGGCTGGTGCCCCACACGCGGATGTCGCGCACGCTGTTTTCCTATCTCGGCGATCCGCGCTGGCACAAGCGGCGCATGGCCGACGTGCTGGAATGGTGAGATGAGGGCGTTCGAGGGCCTCACCGTGCTGGAGCTCGGCCACTTCGTGGCGGTGCCGTGGGCGGGCCAGATCCTCGCCGACGGCGGCGCGCACGTCATCAAGGTCGAGCCGCGCGAGGGCGAGCCGAGCCGCCACATCGCCCCGCTCGCGCCCGGGGAGAGCCGGCACTTCGTCATCCGTAACCGCGGCAAGCACGCGCTGCCGCTCGAGCTGAAGCACCCGCACGCGCGCGAGATCCTCGACGCGCTGCTGAGCCGCGCCGACGTGGTGCTGGCCAACATGCGCCCGGGCCTCGCCGCCGAGCTCGGCCTCGACTACGCGCAGCTCGCGCCCCGCTATCCCCGCCTGATCGTCGGCACGGTCACCGCGTTCGGCGCCCAGGGCCCGGACGCGCCGCTGGCCGGCATGGATCTGGTCGTCCAGGCGCGCAGCGGCTTGCTGGTGACGGGCGGCAAGGTGAAGGACGGCTTGCCGGCGACCGGCGAGTCGCCGATCGCCGACTACATGGCCGCCTCGCTGCTGGCCTTCGGCGTGGCGTCCGCCCTCTATCGCCGCGAGCGCACCGGCCGCGGCGGCCGCGTGGACACCTCGCTGCTCCAGGCCGCGCTCGCGCTCCAGAACAACCTGATGGTCCGCGTCGAGAACGTCGACGGCCCGCGCTACGCCGAGTTCGGCCAGTGGCTGACGCAGGCACGGCGCGACGGCGTGCCGTTCGCCGAGCAGGCCGAGCGCATGCCGCGCAACCGGCCGGTGGCGATGACGGCGATCTACTACCGCACCTACGCCACGAAGGACGCCGCGCTGGCCGTCGCGTGCGGCAGCCCGTCGCTCCGCCGCCGCTTCATCGAGGCGCTGGGGCTGAAGGACGCCGCACTCGCCGGCAGCGTGCCCGACGTCGACGCCCACTATGAAGCGCTCAAGCGCTCGGCGGACGCGGTGGTGGCCTCACGCACCACGGCCGAGTGGCGCGAGATCATGGCCAAGGCCGGCGTGCCGGCCAGCGGCGTCGCGCTGCCGCTCGAGATCCTCGACGACCCGCAGCCGGCCGCGAACGCGATGTTCCATCGCAGCGAGCATCCGGTGCTGGGCCCCGTCACCGTGCTCGGTCCCGCCGTGCGCATGTCCGACGACGGCTTCGTCGCGGGGCTGCCCACGCCGCCCTTCGGCAGCGAGGTGCAGTCGATCCTGGAATGGGCGGGCTTCGGCGCCGCCGACGTCAAGCGATTCCTGGACGGCGGCGCGGTGACGGCGGCCGTCTAGGCCAGGAGGTCAGTCATGAAAACGATCGGCGTGCTCGGCGGCATCAGCCCGCAGGCGACGATGGACTTCGAGGTGCGCGTGCATCGCGTCTCGCAGCGGCTCATCCCCCAGGACCGGAACTCCGGCTACCCGCCGATGGTGGTGTGGTATCACCGGCGACTGCCGATCAAGGTCGACGACGCCGGCCGCCCGGTGGCGCCGCGCGAGGTGGATCCGCAGCTCGTGGACGCCGCCCGGTGGCTCGGCAAGGGCGTCGACTTCCTCGTCATCCCCTGCAACGCCGCGCACGTCGGTGTGCCGGCGATCACCGCGGCGGCCGGCTGCCCGGTGCTGAGCATGATCGACCTGGTGATCGAGGACGTTGCGCGGCGCGGCTGGCGCAGCGCCGGCGTGCTGGGCTTCGGCGGCGCGCCCGCGATCTACCTCGATCCGCTGCGTGCGCGCGGAATTCGCTGCGAGGTCATCGACGCCGGTCTCCAGGCCTCGCTGGACGCAGCCATCCTGAGGCTGATGGAGGGCCGCGAAGGCGCGGCGGAGACCAAGGCGGCGCGCGCGGCCGTGGATGCCGTCCGGGCGCGGGGCGTGGACGGCGTGGTGCTCGGGTGCACGGAGATCCCGCTGCTGCTGGGCGAGGATGCCGAGAGCCGCGACCTCGTCAATCCGGTGGCGCTGCTGGCGGAGGCGGCGGTGCGCCTCGCCGTTGCCGACGAGGCGCACCGGGCCTAGATCTGCGGGTCGGTTAGACCTTGCGGACGTTGGCCGCCTGCAGCCCCTTCGGGCCGCGGGTGACCTCGAACTCGACCTGATCGCCCTCAGCCAGGCTCTTGAAGCCCTGTGCGGCGATGGCGCTGAAGTGGACGAACACGTCCTCTCCGCCTTCCTGCGTGATGAAACCGAACCCCTTCGCATCGTTGAACCACTTCACTCGTCCCTGAGCCATGTGCGTACGACCATCCTATCTGCGGGGGGTTACCCCGATGTTCCCGCCGAAGCGGGTTGAGCTCCACCATGGGTAGCCCAAGCGAAAAGCGCACAAACAAAAAAACGCCGCGCGAGTTGGTCTCGCGCGGCGTCGCTTTCGATCTCTTCCAAACCGATCGACCGAACAACCATGAACCAAGTCGAGGAGGAGTGTCGCACAACGCTGGGGCCGCGTCAATGTTCTTCGCGGGGTCAGGTCGTGGCCCGCAGGAGCAGGTTGCCGTGCTCGTCCACGGCCGCTTCCCAGCCCGGGTGCACGAGCGTGCTCGCGTCGTGCTCCTCGATGACGGCCGGCCCGGCAATGACGTTGCCCTGCAGCAGCTTGGCCCGGTCCAGGACCACCGTCTTCTCCGCGACCTCTCCGAACCACACGTCCCGGTGGCCCTTGACCGCGGCGGCGGGGTCGCGGGGGCCGGCGGCTAGCGGCGCGCGGCGCGGGCGGGGGGTGACGCCGATCGCGGCCAGGCGCACGTTCACGAGCTCCACGGCGTCCTCGGGCGCGGCGTAGCCGTAAGCGCGCTCGTGCGCGGCGTCGAACTCGCCCCGCAGGCGGGCGACGTCCGCCGCGGTGAGCGTGCCGGGCGGCACGGCGATCGAGAGCTCGAACGACTGGCCGTGGTAGCGGAGGTCGACGCTGCGCAGCATGCGGCGGTTCGCGGCGGGGACGCCGTCACGGTCGAGACGCGCCTGACCTTCGGCCAGGAACTCGGCGAAGAGCGCCTCGAGCGCCGCCGGCGTCAGCGCGTCCACGCGCAGCCGCCGGGTGGTCACGAACTCGTGGCGGATGTCGGTCATCAGCATGCCGACGGCGGAGGCGATGCCCGGGTTCGGCGGCACCAGCACGGATGGAATGCCGAGCTCGCGCGCCAGCGCGTTGGCGTGCAGGGGACCGGCGCCGCCGAAGGCGACCAGCACGAACCGCCGGGGGTCGTAGCCGCGCTGGACGGAGACCAGGCGCATGGCGCCGATCATGTGCGCGTTGGCGATCTCCACGATGCCGGCGGCGGCGGCAATCGGGTCGAGCCCGAGCGGTGTGGCCACCCGCTCGGCGATGGCCCGACGCGCGGCGTCGGCGTCCAGCGCCATCTCGCCGCCGAGGAAGAATGACGGGTTCAGCCGTCCGAGCGCGAGGTTCGCGTCGGTGATCGTGGGCGTCGTGCCGCCGCGGCCGTAGCAGGCGGGACCGGGGCGCGCGCCGGCGCTGCGCGGGCCCACGCGGAGCGCGCCGCCGGCATCGATCCACGCCTCGCTGCCGCCGCCGGCGCCGACCTCGACCAGGTCGATCACGGGTGTGCGCACGGGATAGCCGCCGCCGCGGCCCTCGCCCAGCGGCGTCACCGCCTGCGCGCCGACCTCGATCTCCGTGGACAGGCGCAGCTGGCCGTCCTGGATGAGGCCGACCTTGGCCGTGGTACCGCCCATGTCGAAGGACATCACGTCGCGGTGGCCGTACGGTGCGGCGATCGCGCCGGCGGCGATGACCCCGGCGGCCGGCCCCGACTCCACCATGTAGACGGGGCGCGCCTTGGCCGAGGCGGACGTCATCACGCCGCCGTTGGACTGCATGACGTAGAAGGGCGCGGTGGCGCCGAGCGCCTTCAGGCGGGATTCGAGCGCGTCGACGTAGCGGGAGACGATCGGCATCACGGCGGCGTTGACCGCCGTCGTGCTGGCCCGCAGGTACTCGCGGTACTCCGGGCACACCTCCGACGACACGGACAGGTAGACGCCCGGCAGCTCCTTGCGCACGACCTCGGCCACCGCGCGCTCGTGCGCCGGATTGAGATAGGAGTGCAGCAGGCAGACGACAACGGCCTCGACGCCATCGCGCCCGAGCTGCTGGGCGGCCCGGCGCACCTCGTCGAGGTCGAGCGGCTGCAGCACGCGGCCCTCGTGATCGAGCCGCTCGCCGACCTCCAGGCTGAAGCGCCGCTCCACCAGCGGCACCGGCTTCTGCAGGTGGACGTCGTAGAGCCGCGAGCGGATCTGCCGGCCGATCTCCAGGATGTCGCGAAAGCCGCGCGTGACGAGCATGCCGACGCGCGCGGTCTTGCCCTCGATGATCGCGTTGGTCGCCACGGTGGTGGCGTGGACGACGGCGGCGATGCCGTCGCCGCCCGCGCGGGACTCGGCCAGCCCGCGCTCGAGGGCGGCCATGAAGCCGAGCGCCGGGTTCTCCGGCGTCGTCAGCACCTTGACCACGCGGATGGCGCCGGTGTCGCCGTCGACGAGCGCGGCGTCCGTGAACGTGCCGCCGATGTCGATGCCGATGCGCAGCGTGCCCATCAGGCGCGCCGTCCGCGCTCGTCGGCGGTGGCCGCCGTATCGAGCGCACCCGTCCGGGGATCGACGACCACGCCGTAGATCGTGCGGGCGCGCTCCGGGGAGATCTTGCCGAGCGCGACGTCGGCCGCCACGGCCTCGGCGGCGCGCGCGATGGCCGACTCGGTGCCGCCGCCGCCCGGCGTCTGCACGCTGACCACGTCGCCCGGCGCGAGCTGGAAGGTGATCTTGGAGGGCAGCTCGCGCGCGCCCGGCGTGCCGGGGTTCAGGATGTACTTGGCCGGCCGCGCGTCCTGGCCGCCGAAGAGGCCCCAGGGGGCGAAGCGCGCCTTGTCCGAGAGGATCGAGAAGCTCGGCGCGTGGCCGGGGAACGTGTAGTCGCGCCGCACGCCGAGGCCGCCGCGGTGGCGCCCGCCGCCCTCGGAGTTCTCGATCAGCTCGTAGCGCACGATGCGGACGGGATAGCTCGACTCGGTCTCCTCCACCGGCGCGTTCTCGGTGTTCTGGAAGTGCGCCTGCACGGCGTCCATGCCGTCGGTCGTCAGCGTGGCGCCGTAGCCACCGGCGATGGTCTCGTAGTAGGTGAAGTACTCACCGCTGGCCGGGTTCACCCCGCCGAACGCGATGTTGCAGACGCAGCCCTTGGTGCCCGCCACCACGCGGTCGGGCAGCGCCGGCGCCAGCGCGCGGAAGAGCAGATCGCAGAGCTGCATGGCGATCTCCCAGCCGGCGGCGACCGCGGCCGGGTGCCGGGCGTGGACGACCGAGCCCGGGCGGCTCTTGATGTCGATGAGCCGGTAGAAGCCGTCGTTGACGGGGATATCGGGGTCGATGAGGCACTTGAGCACGTACACGACGCCCGAGTAGGCCTGCGACGTCGTCGCGTTCGTCGGCGACTTGCGCTGGTCGTCGCAGCCCGTGAGGTCGACGGAGAGGCGGCCGCGCTCGATGCTGACCGTGGCGGCGAGCTTGACCGGCTCGTCGGTGACGCCGTCGCCGTCCATCAGCATCTCCGCGCCGAAGGTCCCGTCGGGGAACTCGGCGAAGGCGGCGAGCGTGCGGCGCTCGGTGTAGCGC
>JBKPRI010000197.1:0-16316 GCA_046734515.1 Candidatus Methylomirabilota bacterium
CTGCGGCAGTTCTTCAGCCAGCCGTTTTTCATCGCGGAGCCGTACACGAAGCGGCCGGGGACGAGCGTGCCGCGCCACGAGACGGTGCGCGCGTGCGCCGGCATCCTGGACGGCCTGTGGGACCACGTGCCGGAGGCGGCGTTCCGCTTCGCCGGCGGGATGGACGAGGTGCTCGGGCGCGTTCCGGGCTAGCGGCGGGAGCGGCCGAGCAGGTCGCGGACGGAGCGCTCGAGGTCTTCGGGGAGGCAGGGCTTCGTCAGGAAGGCGTCGGCGCCTGCCTCGAGCGCGCCCTGCTGGATCGCGCGGAAGGCATACCCCGTGAGCACGATCACCGGAATCCGCCGCGTGCGCGGGTGCTGCTTGAGCCGGTGGGTCACGGTGATCCCATTCAGGCCCGGCATCGCCAGGTCCATCACGACCACGTCCGGCTTCATCGCCAGCGCCAGGGTGAGACCGGCCTCGCCATCGGGCGCGGTGAGCACGCCGAGACCGCGGAAGGTCAGGTACTCGGTGTAGAGCTCGCGGGTATGGAGCGAGTCGTCGACGATGAGCACGAGGCCGGCGCGGCGACGATTGCGGAGCACGCGGGGCGCCGGCAATGACGCCGGCACCGGCGGACGGGACACGCGGCGAGCACGAGGCCGCCGCTCGTGGCGATCGGGATTGTATGCCGGGTTCGCCGCCGCCGAGGCGACGACGCCCAGCTCAGGCGGCGGCATTGGTATCTTCGGCCGCCATGCGCCGGAGCTCCTCGTAGAGCACCGCCTGATGGTGGGCGCACGCAGTATGCGTGGGCGATCGATCCTCGAGCGGCTCGCGCTCGGCCAGGACGTGCGGTCGCCCCTCGGCCTCGCACCACGCGCACACCACGATCATGAGCGCTGAAGGGCGTGCACGGGCAATGCCAGAAAAGAACTGTGATTCCGCGGGGGTTTACGGTTTTAGTCGGACGCGTTGGGCTTGAAAATTCCGCACTTTCTTGTAAAACCTTCCGCTCACGCGACTCGTACGAAGGCGTAGCCGAGGGACGACAGCTGGTCCCCGACTTCGCTCTCACCTCGCCGCTGCGCGTGGCGGCGATCGCCCCCGTCGGTCGTCAGGGTGTCGGACTGACGCCGGCGCTCGCCGCGGCGGCGATCGAGGATGACCTGCACGTCCGGCTCGCTCGAAAACTCCCGCGTCAGGTACGAGTACAGCGCCAGCTGCTGGCGGGACACGATGAAGAGGTGCTGGCTCACGGCGTCGGTTCTAGCCGATCTGCCGGGGCATCGTCAACGGCTCGCCAGCCGTCGCAGCACGCGCGCGGCGGCGCGCGCCTCGCGCGAGGGCCGGCGATTCGGTCCGCGCCGCGGCGTGTCCTCGTCCCCGTCCTCGTCGCCGTCAGGCTCGTCCTCCGCGGGCCGGCGCACGGCGTCGAGAAAGGCTTCCGCGGTGACGCCGACCGCGCCGGCGCGGCGCGCGGAATCGAGGACGGCGCGATCGGAGGTGACCACCACGGCGCCCTCGCGATGGGTGGCGGCCAGCCGGCGAAGCACGTCGTCGGCGGTCTCGGGCGGGCGGGAGAACACCGTCTGCACGCGTCCGGGTCCCGGCGAGTCGCCGTGGCGATGGGCGCCGTCGAAGACGACGACGAAGTCGTCGCGCACGTCCCGCGCCACGCCGGCGAGCAGCGCCAGCAGCGCTGCGCGCCCGGCCTCGAGGCGGCCCGTCTCGCGGTCGCGCAGCTCCGCATCCCGCCGGATCACGTTGTAGCCGTCGACGAGCCACCGCATGGGCGGCCTGACTAGCCGAGATCGTCCTTGCGCCGCGGAAGCGGGAGCGAGCGACGGGCGAGGAAGCGGTCGAGGCCGGCGCGGCCGTCGGCGGAGGCGGTGAGGCGGCCGAACTCGCGCGCCTCGGCGGCGAGCCCGGTGGTGAGGCCCTGCGTGAAGCCGACCCGCACCAGCTCGAGGATGGCCCGCGCGGGCGCCTCCCGTGGCACGTGGGCGTGGTGCGCCAGCAGCCGCTGGATCTCCGGATCGCGCTCGACGTTGGGGAACGCCAGCGTGCCGTCATCGGCGAGCGGCGACCACAAGGCGCCGGTGAACCGGCCGAGCGCCACGCGCCGTGCGACACCAAGCGCGTGGCTCAGCGCGTCGGCGGGCGCGACCTCGTCGACCACGCCGAGTGCGTGCATCCGCGCGGCCGGACGGCGGCGGCCGTCGAGAAGCACGGCGAGGGCGTCCACGAGCAGCGAGAACATGTGGCCGCCGCCCGTGCGAGCGCGGCGCGCGGCCAGCCGCGGCAGCATCTGCGTGCCGCCGAAGCCGGGAATCACGTGCAGATTGATCTCCGGCTGGCCCAGCTCGGCACGGCGCGAGGCCACGCGCCACGCGCACGCCATCTGGAGCTCGTTGCCGCCGCCGAGCGCGTAGCCGTCCACCGCGGCGATCACCGGCGCACCGAGCCGCGCGATACGCCCGAAGAGGCGCTGGGCGCGCGCCGCCAGCGCCTCCACGTCCTCGGCGCGCGCGAAGCCGCGAAGCTGGCGAATGTCGGCGCCGGCCACGAACATCGCGCCGGCGCCGGTCAGCACGGCGGCCTTGATGGTCGGCTCGGCCTCCACGGCGGCGAGCGCGCGCTCGAGATCGTCGAGCGTGGGGCCGCCGAGTGCGTTGGCGGGGGCCCAGTCGATCGTCATCAGCGCCACGCGCTCCGGCCGGCCGGGCTTCACCGGATCGATCCGCACGCGCACCCGCGCGAAATCGACGAAGCGCGAGCCCCACGCCTCGAACACCGGGCGCGCGGCACGCACGCCGTCGAGCGCCGCGGTGGCGCCGACCCGCACGGTCAGCGTGCCCGCGTGGCGGTTCTCGTGGATGGCCTGGTGGGCCTCGGCGAGCTCGTCCCAGTCATGGATCGCCGGCGGGTGCACGGCCAGCGCACCGCCGTCGAGCAGGCGGACGACCTCCTCGGCCTGGTGCGCGTTGGAGAGGTGGCTGCCCAGGATCGCGAACCCGGGGAAGAGCACGCGCTTCTGGTGCATCCAGACGTTCGGCGCGTAGAACGACAGCCGGTCGGCCGAGGTGTCCTCGAGGTAGACGACGACGCCGGTGAACGGCCGGGCCAGGAACGTGCTGATGCCGAGCGTGTCCTGGCCGGCGCGCTCGACGATCACGTCGGGGTTGCCGCGCGGGTTGTCGCCCGTCGCCAGCAGCCGGCCGACGGCCTGGCCGAACGGCTTCAGCGAGGCGTCCTGATAGCGCCGGTAGCCCTCGGCGTCGCTGTCGTAGTCGGGCATTGCCGACGGCCACGTGAACCCTCCGGCACGCGCCAGCGTCTCGAGGCTCACCGTGCCGGCCACGCGGTGCGCGGCGCTCACGCGCGCCGCGTCGGCGTCGCTCTGGGTGGCGACCACCACGCGAGCGCCCGACGCCAGCGCCGTGGCGATGGCGTCGTCACCCGCCGGGTCGTCGAGGCCGGCGCCGCGATAGATCAGCACGCCGTGCGCCGGGCGCAGCCCGGCGCGGCGGAGCATCTCGCGCGCGGGTGCGGCGCCTGCCTTGCCCAGGAACGCCAGCGTGTAGCCGCTGGTCGCGCCGTAGAAGACGAGCCGGCCGCCCGGCGCGAGCAGGTCGACCATGCGACCGAAGAGGTCGCGGCCGACCGAGGAGACGACGACGTCGATGAGCGCGCCGTCGTTGGCCGCGCGAACGGTCTCGAGCAGCTTGGCGCCGGCGCTCACCCACGCCGCGCGCGAGGCGGGCTCGGCCGGCACCATGGTGAACGCCGCGGCCAGCGCGGGGTCCTTGCGGTTCACCACCGCGGCGCCGCCGCGCTCGAGGACGAGGCGGCCCTTGGCCTCCGTCGACACGAGGCCGGTGACGCGCGCCCCGCGCAGCGCCGAGCACGCGACCGCGTAGAGGCCGGTGCCGCCGGCAGCGCCCTCGATGAAGACGCGCTCCCCGACCTCGAGGCGCGCGACGTCGTAGAGGGCCTTGTAGACCGTCTCGAGGTCGAGCATGTACGAGGAGCCGGCGGGCAGGGTGAGCCGCTCGGAGTGAGCCAGGAGCTGAGGCGCCTGGCAGCGCACGAACTGACAGAAGGAGCCGTCGGGCGTCTCGTAGCCCTGGATCTTGAAGTCGGCGTGCATCGGATCGGCGCCGGCCCGCGGCGAGAGCAGGTTCGAGACACCGGGATAGAGCACGCGGAGCTCGCCGACCTTGAGCCGGCCCTCGCGCGCCGTCTCGCTGCCGAGGGCGGCGACGAGCACGACGGCGCCGCTGCCCGGCACGTGCAGATCGCGGTCGTGGAGATCGAACACCGAGATCGGCACGCCGCGCGCGGCGAAGATGGTGTTGTACGTCAGCCCCGCGTACAGCACGTACCCCAGCGCCTCGTCGGGCGCCGGCGGCTCCACCGGCAGCGTGACGGGCACCAGCGCCAGGCGCGGCTCGTCGTGCGCCGGCCGCCCCCAGCGGTCCTTCACGACGGCCCACGCATGCTGCCGCGCGGGCAAGGGATCCAGCCCCGGGCGGAACGGCGCGCCGAGCGGCAGCGCGCCCTCGTCGTTGCTGAACCAGTCGTCGTCCTGTCGTCCCATGGCTAGGAAGCCCCCAGCTCCTTTCTGACGAGCCGGGCGCCGGCGCCGAGCGCGCGCAGCTTGGCCCGCGCGACGTCCCGCGGCAGCGGGACCATCCCGCAGTTCGTGCACGGCAACAGGCGCGCGGCGGGCACGTAGTCGAGCGCGCGGCGGATGGTGGCGGCGACGTCGTCCGGCGTCTCGACCTTCTCGGTGGCCACGTCGATGCACCCGACCAGGACGTCCTTGCCAGCCAGCAGACCGAGCAGCGAGATCGGCACGCGCGAGTTCGCACACTCGAGCGACACCTGGCCGATGCGGCTGCGGGCCAGCAGCGGGAAGGTCTGCTCGTACTGGCGCCACTCCGAGCCGAGCGTGCCCTTCCAGTCCACGTTGGCCTTGATGCCGTACCCGTAGCAGATGTGGACCGCCGTCGTGCACGCCAGCCCGTCGATGGCCCGGTGCAGCGCCTCGATGCCCCACGCCGCCACGTCGTCCATGTAGACGTTGAACGCGGGCTCGTCGAGCTGCAGCACGTCGAGCCCGGCGGCGACGAGATCGCGCGCCTCCTCGTTGATGACGCGCGCGAACTCCATGGCCAGTGCGCGCCGGTCGCGATAGTGCTCGTCGGCCAGCGTGTCGACGATCGTCATCGGGCCGGGGATCGTGAACTTCAGCCGCCGCTCGGTGTGCGCGCGCGCCCAGCGGACTTCATCGAGGTGCACGGGCGCCCGGCGGGCCAGCGGGCCGGTGACGGTCGGGACCTCCGCCTTGTAGCGGTCGGCGCGGATGCCGATCGTCACGCGCTTGCCGAAGTCGATGCCGTCCAGGCGCGCCAGGAATCCGTGGACGAAATGCTGCCGCGGCTGCTCACCGTCCGTGACGATGTCGATGCCGGCCGCCTCCTGCTCCTTGAGCGCGGCCAGCACGGCGTCGCGCTGGCCCTGGGCCAGGGTCTCGGGCGGCAGGCGCCAGGGCGCCCACAAACGCTCGGGCTCCGCGAGCCAGGCCGGCTTGGGCAGGCTTCCGGCGATCGTCGTCAGCAACATGGACGTCAGTTTCTCAGACTCCCCAAGACTCCGCCGAGCCGTCGCGCGTGCGCCCAGTAGAGGGCCGGCCGCGTCCCGGCGCCGCCGTATCGCGCGCGCAGCCAGTCGGCGGGCGGCAGCAACGCCTCACGCAGCGCGCCGCACACGTCGCGCCCGCGGTCGACCAGGAGTAGCGTGACGAGGTACTCCAGGCGGACGCGGCGCTCGGCGTCGGCATCCCGCAGCAGCGCGGCGAGCAGCGCGGCGCGCGGCCCGTGCGGCGCCAGCGCGGTCAGCACCCCGGCGGGCACGAGCGGTCCGAACGCGCGCTCCACGGTGCGCAGGACGAAGTAGAGCGGGCGGCGCACGCGCCAGTTCGCCGCGCGCGCCAGCAGCACGTTCCAGTCGAGCGGGCCGGACGCCAGCAGGAGCGCCACGTCCCAGTGGCGCAAGAGTCCGGCGAGCGCGTGGTGTACCGCCAGGTGCGTCGCCAGGTAGAGGACGAGGTCCTCGCGCGCC
Organism: Candidatus Methylomirabilota bacterium; assembly: GCA_046734515.1. Classification (GTDB taxonomy): domain Bacteria; phylum Methylomirabilota; class Methylomirabilia; order Rokubacteriales; family CSP1-6; genus AR5. Next base: position 6,109 of record JBKPRI010000197.1, read on the forward strand.
AGGCCGCGCGCCGGCCGGCCGGCGACGGTGAGCGCCACTGCACGCTGCCAGAGCGCCGCCTCGCGCTCGCCGCTCCACGCGTAGCGCGGCTCGGTGACGAGCGCCCAGTGCAGGTCCACGTGGACGCCGTCGGGGGACGCGTAGAGCGTGGCGCCGTCGTAGTCCATGTCGAACTCCCACGTGTGTCCGTCCGCCACTCGGCGATGGCCGAGCGCGAGCAGCGCCCCGTCGGCCCGCCGCCGGTCCTCACGGTGCACGAGCACGTCCAGATCGCCGAACGGCCGCCAGGCCGGATCGGGGTAGACGGTCTCCGCCAGCGCCGGGCCCTTGAGCACCATCGCGGGAATCCCGTCGGCCTCGAACCGCGCGAGCACGGGAGCAAGCGCACGCGTCATGATGAGGTGGCGCGCGCGGCCGGCGGCCAGTGCCTCGGTCAGCCGGCGCCGCGCGGGCAGCGGCGCCGTGGCCGGGACGGCGGCGGCGAGGGCGGGGAGCAGGTCTTCCGTGTCGGCGTCGGCGAGCAGCGCGTCCCAGTCGAGTCCGGGCGGCGGCAACGGCGGTGGCTCGCGCCGGCCAAGGGCGCGCACGCAGGCCACGAGCCACGCGCGGTCGGACTGCAATGCTACCGGACGGCGAGGGGCCGCAGGCGGGAGGCCGGCACCACGGTGACGCCGGCCACGTCGGCCGCGGCCAGGGCGTGCTCGCAGGCGGCGGTGGACGGGCCGTAGAGGTCGCCGTCCTCGATCAGGGCCTGGCCGGGGCAGCGCGTGCAGAACACGGAGGCGGCGCAGCCGGCGCAGGTGTGGAGGTCGCGCACGCGAATGGCGCGCACTTCGCGCATCCGCGGGGACGCGCCCCAGATCTCGGCGAACGGCGTCTCGCGCACGTTGCCGCACACGACGGGCAGCGCCACGCACGGCGTCACGTCGCCGTAGGAGCTCACGTAGGCGGCGTTGTGGCCGGCGCCGCAGGCGATCTCGTCCAGGTCGGGGCGCGCGGCCGGCGCGCAGGACGGCAGCGGCTCGACGGCGGCAGCGCCGTCGCGCAGCACCTGCGCCATCTCCTTGCGGCCGATGCGCAGCGCCACGGGCGCGCGATCGCCGTCGTTCTTCGCGGTGATCATCGGGTCGATGCCGTACGCCACGCCGAGGCGCTCGGCCAGCGCCCGCACCTCGCGGTAGCCGCCGACGGTGTCGCGCATCAGCGGGCAGTTGAGCTTCACGCTCACCCCGGCGTCGCGGAGGTGGCCGATCGCCGTGAGGCTGCGCTCGAGCGAGCCAGGGATCTGCGTCACCGCGTCGTGGGCGGCCGGATCCGCGCTGTAGATGCTGATGTCCACCTGGCGCACGCCCAGCTCGCCGAGCCGGCGGGCGCGCGCGGCGGTCAGCAGTAGCGCGTTGGTCTTCAGCCGCAGGTCGAAGCGCAGCCGCTTGGCCTCGGCGATCAGCTCGAAGAGGTCGCGGCGCAGGAAGATCTCCCCGCCGCTGAACGTGAGGTAGAGCGTGCCGGCGCGAGCGAGATCGGCCAGCAGCGCCTTGATTTCCTCGGTCGACAGCTCGCGGCGGTCCTCGATCACGCGATAGCAATGCACGCAGCGCTCGTTGCACGCCATGGTGAGGTCCACGTGCACCGACAACGGGATGGCCCGCGCCATCGTCCGCTCCACCACCGCCTCGCCGAGCGCCGTCATCGACGGCGCCTCAGGACGCTTTCGGGCGGGTGCTGCACTTGCCGCCCTGGGCCGGCTTCTTGCCGCAGGCCAGCGCCGTCGTCTCGAAGATCTGCTCGCTGGTGACGGCAGGTGGCTCGTAGGGTCGCTTCTTCTCCATGGTCGCTCTCCTCCGTTATGGTCGCGGCACGTCCAGGACTGTCAGCAATCCCCGCTGGCGCAGCGAATCGACGAAGGCCGCGGTGTCGCGGGCGGCGGTGGCTGGGTCCACCTCGAAGGCGTCGCAGACACGGCCGACGATGGCGTCCATCGCGGTGCGGCCGTCGGCCGCCTCCCAGATCACGGTGCCGACCGCGTTGAGCGTGTGCAGCGTGCTGTCCTCCGGCGAGACGATCACTGCCTCGCCGTCGTACACGCGCCAGGCCGCTTTCGGATTCTGTTCGGGATACGTCTCAGGCACCGGCGACCACCTCCCACACGTCCGGCTCGGGGCGGAAGGCCAGCGCAAAGCACGGCACCGCGGCCACCACCGCGGCGGCCACGTCGAGCACGCGCCGGACCAGGCCCGGCTCGGCGGCGAAGAACAGCACGTTGGGCAGCAGCCGCTCGAGGGCGCGCCGCGCGGTCAGCGGCGCGGCGGTGTGGTGGGCGGCGTGGCTCAGGAAGTGGATGGCGGCCACGTCGACCTCCATGTTCTCCCCGGGCTTGCCCAGCTCGCCCCAGAACGGCGAGCCGTGGCAGCGCAGCCGGCCGTCGCGCAGCCGCACGATCGAGATCTCGTCGCTGAGCAGTGCGGCGTCCGGCGAGAGCCGCGTCAGCGTCGTCTTGCCGCTGCCCGATGGTCCGCTGAAGACCCACGCGCGCGCGTCGCGGGCCAGGCTTGCGGCGTGGACGAGGAGCCCGCCCTGCTCCAGCAGCGCCAGCGAGTACGTCACGCGCAGGAAGCTGTCCACGGCCATGTGGTCCACCGCGCCGAGCGCCAGCGTGCCGGCGTGCGCGCGGAGATCGAGCGTGGCAAGGAAGTCGTGCCGTTCCAGCACAAGGCGCCCCGGCGCATCGCCCGCCCGCACGGTGACGTCGGTCATCGGCACGACGCCCTCGGGCCGCCGCCGGGCTTCGATCCGCCAGGCGGCCGGACCCTCGGCGAGGAAGCCTACGTAGCGGCGCGTGACGACCTCCGCGATCTCGGCGTCCGCGGTGTGGATGGCCGTGCGCAAGCCGCCGATCTCGACGGTGACCTCAGCCATGGCGCACCGTGCGCCAGGCGCGCGCCAGTACGCGCGCCAGCGGCAGGAGGTGGGCGACGAGCGGCGCCGTCGCGGTGATGATGCGGGCGCACCGCGCGGCGGCGGCGGTGTCGAGCCGGCGCACGCGACCGGCGCGCTCGCGCGCGATCACGCGTCCCAGGAGGGCGGCCGCGGGCACGTCCTCGACGTACGGCAGGGCGTCACCTCTCGTCAGGAACCCTCGCTCGTCGCGCGCGACGACACGGTGGAGGTGGAGCCTCCCCGGCGCCGGCGCATAGCATATTACATCGCCGACGCACACGGCCGCCGCCGGCAGCGGGCGCACGTGCAGGACATCGCCGTGACGCAGGAAGGGCAGCATGCTGTCGCCGCGCGCGCGCACCCGCAGCGCGTTGCCGCGCCGCAGGGACTCCGCTGCGAGGTCGGGAAGGCTCAGGGCGCGAGTAGCTCGAAGCGGCGGCGGGCGATGGGAGCGTCGTCGTCGTCCACGAACACCTCCGCGCACCACTCGCCGAACAGCGAGGAGTCGGTGATCGAGGAGCCGGCCACCGCCACCCGGGTGACGACGGACACCGGACGGCGGTCGCCGGTGAAGGAGCCGCCGAAGCGCTGGTAGAGGGTGCCGTCGGGAGCGTAGAGGTCCACGCGCTGCAGGTGCGCGTCCTCGGCCTCGGTCCAGCTCGTGATGACGCGCAGCTCGCGCAGCTCGCTCATCGTGAACTGCTCGCCCACGCGCGTGCGGCCGTTCTTCAGCAGGCCGCTGAACGTCAGGCGCGCGCTCGCGAATCCTCCGGGCAGCCGCACGCGCAGGCTCTGCTGCGTGCAGTCGTCGTCCGGGGTGGCGCCGGCCGGGCGCACCGGACCGAGCGGCAGCGTCAGCACGAGCGCGGCGGCGGCGAGCAGACGGCGCGTCACGGCAGGCTCCCGTTGGTCAGCGAGATCTTGTACAGCGTCTGGTCGCTGGTCGTCACGTAGAGCTCGTCGCCGGTCTCGGTGCTGATCGGGCCCAGCGTCAGCGTGCCGGCGCCGACCGCGAAGGTCTTCACGATGCTGCCGGTGGCGAGACTCAGCTGGTAGAGCGTGCCGTTGGAGCCGCCCACCCACGCGTAGTCGAAGGAGATCAGCATCTGCGACACGGTGCCACTCGCCACCGGCTTGGTCTTCCAGCACGGGGTGGTCGAGGGCGGGACCAGACACCACACGTTGCCGTCGGTGGTGACGAAGTAGATCTTGCCGGTGGCGACCTCGAAGTCCTCCCAGACGAACCCCTTGAAGGCGGTGCCGCTGGCCGCGCTGTTCGTGGTATCGCTGAACCCGCTCACGGTGACGATGTGCAGCAGGCCGGCAGCATCACCGGTATAGAGCTTGGTCCCGTCGAACGACTGGCTGGGCGCGGTCGTGAAGTCGGCGCCGTTGGCGATGACCGAGAGCAGCGTGGGCGGGTTGGTCCGCAGATTGAGCGACCACTGGCTCTTCTGGCTGCCGCCGCTGCCGGGGCCGCTCGAAATGTAGAGCCGGTCGTTGAAGTAGTCCACGAACGGCTGGCCCACGATCTGGTCCATCGGGCAGCCGCCCACGCAGGGCGCGACGTTGAGGGTCGCCGGGTCGAAGGTCCACAGCGTGCCCCCGGTGTCCGAGCGCAGCGCGATGACCTTGTTGTTCGTCAGCAAGGTGTTGTTCGTCGCCACGAAGATGATGTCGTAGGAGCCCGGGTACGTGCTCGTCATCTGGGAGCTGAAGAACGCGCGCGAGTAGACGCTGACGGCGGCCTGGATGGCGTCCACCGTCGAGGTCGTGCTGCCGAGCTTGACCAGCCAGTTGTAGGCGCCCGTGTTCGGGTCCACCGAGTACACCCAGCCGCTGGAGTCGCCGCCGACCACCATCTCGGTGGTGCCGAACACGCTGAGATAGCCCTGCACGGCTCCCGTGGTCGCGGCCGGCACGCTGTCCCAGATGCCCGTCGCGGAGTCCACGGTGATGAGCTTGCCGTTGTTGGACGGCAGCGACACGCGGCCCGTGCCGGCGACGGCCGGATTCAGCGTCGCGCCGCCGGCGGCGACCAGCGAGCTCCACGCCGTGCTGCCCGAGCGCGGCGTCACGCTCACCTCGACACCGGCCACGTAGCAGGGACTGGCGGTGCAGGCGCCGGTCGCCCCGGCCTTCGCCCAGACCTTGTAGAAGTACGGCTGGTTGGTCGTCCGCCCGGTGTCGGCGAAACTCGTGTCCGACGCGGTCGAGCCGCTGTAGATCACGGTCACGCCGGCGGCGAGTGTATTGCCGGCCGTGTAGGGCGTGCCGTTCGTCGGCGCGGCGCTGATCGTCGAGGTCGACCGGGCCACCAGCACCGTGTTGACGCTGGACCAGTTCACGGTCGCCGTCGTGCCGGTCGTCGAGGCGCCGACCGTACAGAGGGTGTCGTAGCTGGTGCCGCTGGAGGTACTGCAGCGGAAGAACGAGACGGCGAACCAGGCCGTGGAGGTCGCCAGGTTGGTGTTCGTCGCGCGGTTCAGGGTCAGGCGCGAGCTGGCGGCGCCGCCGTTCGAGCCGGTCAACGCGATGACCACCGTGGTGTCGGGCGTGCGGGTGGCGTTGTTGTCACCGCCGGACGTCGAGTAGAACACCGCCGTCCGGGTGGTGTCGACAGTCGTGAGGGTCACGTTCACGCTTCCCGTGTTGACCGCCATGGCGGTCGGCGACGTGCCGCTGGTCTGCACCGTGCTGCCGTCGCTCAGCGAGATGACCTCGTAGGCGATGTCCACCTGATGGTTGCCGGTCGTGCTGTTCCGGGCGCGTACGAACTGCACGCCGGTCACGCTGGCCCCGGTGGAGAGGAACTCGGTGCGGACGTTGTACTCGCCCTCGACGCCGCCGATCGAGGTGCCGCCCCGCCAGTTGGCGAGAATGAATGACTTGGTGGTGTCGACGGCGGTGCCGAGCGTGATCCGGTTGCTGGTGCCCGAGGTTCCGCCCGCGTTGGTCGTGCAGTTCGTGTTGCCGCCGATGCACGAGGTGCCGCGCTGCACCGAGGCGCCTTCCATCGTCACGACCTGCCAGGCCACGGAGACGGTCACACCGTTCACCGCATCGAGGCGCGTGAGCTCGAGGCTCGTCGTGGTGCTGCTGGTGCACGGGGAGGCGCCGGTGCCGAGAATGCCCCGGACCAGCCACGTCTCGTCCGCCGTCGTGCTCGTCGACGTGCTCCGCTGGGTGAGCAGCACGAAGCTCTTCGTGCAGTCCACCGCGGTGAGCGACGGTGCCGAGCCGGGCGTCGTGTTCGTGCCGGTGAACGAGGCCACCCCGCGCTGCACCGTCACGCCCGCCGAGAACTCGGCCACGTAGTACTGCACCAGGATCGTGTTGTTCGTCACCGTCGCGCCGGTCGTGATCGTGAGCTGAGCGTTGCCGCTGACGTCGGTCGTCAGCTCGCACGTCGCGATCATCGTGCTCGGGGCGGTGTTGGTGGTCTCCGTCTGGCAGGCGACGAAGGCCTTGTTGATGTTGGTGACGTTCGCCAGGGCGACGTTGTTGACGGTGTTGCCCGGGAGAATGATCGAACTCGCGGTGACCTGCTTGAGGATTGCCGCCTCGCCCGCCCCCGGCGCCAGGCAGGCGACCAGCGCGATCAAGAGGAGCACCGGCCGAACGCCTCGCGAGGTCAGGAAACCCATGTCGGACCGGAAGTTACGGCAAGGGGTATGCCACGCCCGGGGCAGGCTCGGGAGGTGGGGGCGCATGACCACCAAAGAGAATAACGGCGCGCACATCGCCGGACCAAGGACGCTCTTCCACGTCTGGCGTACTGATGGCGGCGATCAGCTTCCACTCGCCAGCCTGGCACGCTGGTCAGAGCCTATCCATGGCGCGGCGCCGACGAGCCGGCACCCGCGTTGTACGATACCGGCCGTGACGTCCCAGACCCGGTGGCCGGAGACGCGCGCCCGGCGCGGTCTCGTCGCGACCCCGCACGCGCTGGCCTCCGAGGCCGGCGTGGCGGCGATCCGCGCGGGCGGCAACGCGCTGGACGCTGCCATCGCCGCCGCCAGCACGATCGCCGTCGTGTACCCGCACATGAACTCGATCGGCGGCGACAACGTCTGGCTCGTCTGGGACGCGGGCCGCGCGCGCCTGCGTGGGCTGAACGCCGCCGGCCGCGCGGCCGCCGCGGCCACGCTCGAGACATACGCGTCGCGCTTCGGCGACGCCATCCCCGTCCGCGGCGGCGCCGCCGCGCTCACCGTCCCCGGCGTTGTGTCGGGCTGGTGGGAAGCGCACGCCTACAGCCGCGACGTGATGGGCTCGCCCCTCAAGTGGCGCGCGCTCTTCGAGGACGCGCTCGTCCACGCGCGCGAGGGCTTCCCGGTCTCATCCGGCCAGCGACGGGTCACCGCCGGTGCGCAGGATCTCTTCGCCGAGCGCGCGGCCGCGGAAATTCGGTGCACGCTGTGGCCGATCTATCACCCCGAGCGGCTGGCGGCCGAGCGCTTCGTGCAGGCTGAGCTGGGCGCCACGCTGGCCGCCGTCGCCGACGGGGGCGCCGAGGAGTTCTACCGCGGCGCGCTCGCCCGCAAGATCGCCGAGGGCGCCGCGCGCGCGGGAAGCCCGCTGACGGCGCGCGATCTCGCCGAGCACCGGGCGGACTGGGTCGAGCCCCTGCGCGTGCGCTACCGCAACGGTGAGGCGGCGACGCTGCCGCCGCCGACGCAGGGCTTCGCCGCGCTGGCGATCCTGGCGCTGCTCGAGGGCTTCGACGTGGCGGCGCTGGACGACGCTGACCACGTGCACCTCACGGTGGAGGCCACCAAGCTCGCGTTCGAGGACCGCGACCGCTGGCTCGCCGATCCGGCCTTCGTGGATGTCCCGGTCGCGCGCGCGCTCGATCCCGAGCGGCTCGCGCGCCGCCGCGCGCTGATCTCGCGTCGCCGCGCGCGGCCGCTGGACGCCCGCTCCGCCGAGGGCGATACGATCGCGATCGTCACCGCGGATGGCAGCGGCAACGCCGTCGTGGTCATCCAGAGCACGTACCACGAGTTCGGCAGCGGCGTGATTGCCGGCGACACCGGCGTGCTCCTGCAGAACCGCGGCGCGTTCTTCTCGCTCGATCCCGCCCATCCCAACTGCCTGGCCCCCGGCAAGCGCACCGCGCACACGCTGATCCCGTCCATGTACCTGGTCGATGGCCGGCCGCGCTTCGCCTACGGCACGATGGGCGGCGAGGGCCAGCCCCAGACGCAGGCCGCGCTCGTCACGCGCGTGATCGATCGCGGTCTCGGACCGCAGGCCGCGGTCGAGGCCCCCCGCTGGCTCCTCGGCCGCACGTGGGGCGACGCCACGCGCGCGCTGCGCCTGGAGGACCGCCTCGGGGCCGGCGTGGCCGACACACTGCGCGCGCGGGGCCACGACGTCCAGATCGTGGAGGGCTGGAGCGATCTGATGGGCCACGCGCAGCTCATCCGCCTCGACGCCGACGGTCTCGCCGGCGGCTCCGACCCGCGCGCCGACGGCGCGGCGGTCGGCTGCTGAGCGTGCGCCGCCTGCTCACCGCGCCGCTGTCGACTCTGGCGCTCACGCTCGCGCGGGCGTCGACCGTCGCCACCTACGCGGCGGCCGGCACCCTTACGCTGGAGGCGCTGCAGCGCGACGCCCAGCGCGACTGGCGCGACTTCGGCGTGGGCCAGAGCGATCAGGACATCGCGGCCGGGCTCTTTCCCTGGGAGCGCGACTTCTGCCTGCCGTTCCTCAAGCCGTCCGATCGCATCCTCGTCGTCGGCTGCGGCAGCGGGCGCGACCTGCTCGCGCTGCTGGAGCTCGGGTATCACGTCGCCGGGCTCGAGCCCGTGGCGCATTGCGTGGCGCTTGCCGGACGCCGCCTGGCCGAGCGCGGGCTACGCGCGGAGCTCATCACGGCGCCGATCGAGATCGCGGCGCTCCAGCCTCGGTACGACGTGTTCCTCTTCTCGTGGTTCTGTTACAGCTACATCCCGCTGCGGGCCCGCCGCGTGCGCGCGCTCGAGAAGGTCCGCGCGCTGCTGCCGCCCGACGGCCGGGTGCTCATCTCCTACATCCGCGCCCAGCCGGCGCCGCGCCGCAGTCTCTGGCGCCTGGCGCGCGCGGCCGCGTGGGCCACGCGCTCCGACTGGCGTCCCGAGTACGGCGACGTCTTCGCGGCGCGCCACGACAACCGCTGCATCCACTACGAGCATCGGTTCACGCCGGCAGAGATCGAGGCCGAAGCGGCGGCGGCCGGGCTCACCGTCGCCTTTCACGACGACACGGGCGACGGCAACCTCGTCCTGGTACACGGGTGATGGCCATGACCAAGCTGGTGGTGTGGGAGCCGTTCCGCTCGATCTTCTACGCGCCGCAATGGGTGACGATTCACGGCGGCCATTTCGCCGCCGAGGGGCTCGAGGTGGAGGTGCGCACGGCCGGCGGCGGCGTCACCACCACCGGCGTCCTGCTCGACGGCGGGGCGCAGATCGCGCTGGGCGGCATCATGCGCAGCCTCGACGTGGCCGATCGCGGCGGCGCCTTCCTGCCGCACTTCGCCGAGGTGAACAGCCGCAACGGCTTCTTCCTGCTGGGCCGCCGGCCGCGCTTCGCGTGGTCCGAGCTGCGTGGCGCCACCGTGCTGGGCTTCGCAGAAGCGCCCACGCCGTGGCAGTGCATGCTGACCGTGCTGCGGCAGAACGGCGTCGATCCGGCCAGCGTGCGTATCGAGCGCACCCGGCCGGCACCGGAGGCGATGGCGGCGTTCCGCTCCGGGTACGGCGACTTTCTCGAGACCGGGCAGCCCTTCACCGAGGCGCTGCTGGCCGACGGCGTCGCGCACCTCGCGGCGTCCATGGGCGAGGCCACGGGGCCGGTGCCCTTCTCGTCGTACATGACGACGACCGCGTTCCTGCGCGACGGCCGCGAGACGCTGGTGCGCTTCACGCGCGCGCTGGTCCGGGCGCAGCGGTGGATGGCGCAGGCCGGACCGAACGCGATCGCCGACGTGATCGCGCCCGCCTTCCCGGACGTCGATCCCGAGCTGCGCCGCCGCGCGGTGGCGCGCTACCTCGCGCAGGGTACGTGGCCTTCGCATCCGGTGCTCAGCCGCGACGGCTACGAGTACCTGCAGCAGATCCTGCTCGACGGCGGCTTCATCAAGCATCGCCACCGCTACGAGGACCTGGTGGACGAGTCCGTCGCGCGCCACGTCGTGGACTCGCTCGGCCGCACGGGATGACGATCGCGGCGGTCGGCGGGCGGCCCGCCACGCGCGCGCTGGCGGCCGGCGTCACGGCCTGCCG
>JBKPRI010000198.1:0-4410 GCA_046734515.1 Candidatus Methylomirabilota bacterium
ACCCGACGGAGACGGCGACCGCCATGGCCCTGGTGCGCCGGCTGGTGGCCGACGGTCTCACGGTCCTGATGGTCGAGCACATCGTGTGGGCACTGATGGACCTCTGCCGCCGCCTCATCGTGCTGAGCGCGGGCGAGAAGATCGCCGAGGGTCCGCCGGAGGCGGTGGCCGCCGACCGCAACGTGGTGGACGTCTACCTCGGGGGCGCGCCCGCGCGTGCTTGAGATCCGCGCCCTCGACGCTGCCTACGGCGACATCCGCGTGCTGTCCGGCGTCAGCCTCACGGTCCGCCCGGGCGAGATCGTCGCGCTCCTCGGTCCCAACGGTGCCGGCAAGAGCACGCTGCTCAACGCGATCGCCGGCCTGCTGCGGCCGCGTGCCGGCGCCGTCCGCTGGCAGGGCGAGGACCTCGCCGCGCTACGCGCGCACCTCGTCGTCGAGCGCGGCGTGGCGCTGGTGCCCGAGGGGCGCCGGCTCTTCGGCACCATGACGGTGGAGGAGAACCTCGAGCTCGGCGCCTTCGCCGCGCGCGCCCGGTCGTCGCGGGCGGCCGGCTTCGAGCGCGTGTACGCGCTCTTTCCGGATCTGCGCGACCGCCGCCGGCAGCTGGTGCGGGCGCTCTCCGGCGGCCAGCAGCAGATGGTGGCCGTGGGCCGTGCGCTCATGGCGCAGCCCGCGCTGCTGATGCTGGACGAGCCGTCGCTCGGCATCGCGCCGCGGCTGGTCGCCTCGATCTTCGCGGCGCTCGGCGAGATCAATCGGGCGGGCGTGGCCATCTTCCTCGTCGAGCAGAACGTGCAGGCCGCGCTCACGCTGGCCCACCGTGCTTACGTGCTGGAGTCCGGGCGCATCGCGGCCGAGGGCGCCGCCGCCGATCTGCTGCGCGATCCGCACGTGCGGCGCGCGTACCTCGGCCCGCTCGCCGTCAGCCGCGCATGAGCGTGCTGGCCCAGCAGATCCTGCTCGGTCTCCTGATCGGCGGCCTCTACGGCCTCGCCGCCGCCGGGCTCTCGCTGGTCTTCGGCGTCATGAAGGTGCTCGACGTCGCCCACGGCGAGCTCATCATGCTGGGCGGCTACGCCGCCTTCTTCGCCGTGGCGCTGCTCGGCCTCGATCCGTTCGGCTCGCTGGCGCTCGTCATCCCGGCCTCGTTGCTGTTCGGCGCCGTCCTCTACCTGGGTCTCTTCGCCTTCGTCGTGCGCGCCGACGAGGAGACGCGCGTGAAGAACTCGCTGCTGATCGGCTTCGGCCTCGCGCTGGCGTTCCACGCCCTCGCGGTGCGCCTGTGGACGGCCGACGAGCGCTCGATCGTCACGCCCTACGGCGGCAGCGTGCTCATGCTGGGCGATCTCGCCGTCCCGCTCGTGCGCCTGCTGAGCCTGATCCTGGCGTTCCTGCTCATCGGGGGGCTGCACCTGTTGCTCGCGCGCTGGCGCTGGGGCAAGGCCATCCGTGCCACGGCCGAGGACTGGCAAGCCGCGCTGCTCACCGGCATCGACGTGCGGCGCGCGTATCTGCTGGCCTTCGCGCTGGGCACGGCGCTGGCCGGGGCGGCCGGCACGCTGGTGTCCATCGCCTACTCCGTCAGCCCGGCGATCGGGCTCGAGTGGACGCTCAAGGCGCTGATCGTCGTGGTGCTGGCCGGGCTCGGCTCGATGCTGGGGACGTTCGTGGGCGGGCTGGTACTCGGCGTGGCGGAGGCGGCGAGCGCGGCAGCGTTCGGCGGCGCCTACCGCGAGATCGTGGGTCTGGTCATCTTCGTCCTCGTGCTGGTCGCCCGACCCAAGGGACTCTTCGGACGATGATGGCGCGCGGCGAGCGCCGCTGGGCGCTCGGCATCCTGCTGGTCCTGGTGGCGCTGGCCTTCCTGCCGCTGGCCGCGCCGCGAGACGACGTGCTGAACTTCGTGTTCCTGATCATGCTGTCGATCACGCTGGCCCAGTCCTGGAACATCGTGGCCGGTTACGCGGGGCAGGTGAACCTCGGGCACGCCGCGTTCTTCGGCCTCGGCGCGATGCTGGCCCGCGCGCTGTGGATCAAGGGTCTGCCGATCGTGCTGGCGATGGTGGCGGGCGCCGCGCTGGCCACGGCCTTCGCGCTGGTGATCGGCGCACCGGCCTTCCGGCTGCGCGGCGCCTACTTCGCCATCGGCACGCTCGCGCTCGGTGAGATCTTGAGGACGACGGTGAACAACGTGCTGCCGGAGATCTCCACGCTGCCCGCGGCCACCATCGCGGGCTACCGGCTGACGCACCGCTACTACCTGGCGCTGGCGCTGGCCGGCGCCTCGGTCGTCGCCGTGGCCGCGCTCGCCGGCTCGCGCGCCGGGCTCGGCATGCAGGCCATTCGCGAGGACGAAGAGGCGGCGGAAGCCTCGGGCGTCGGCGCGCTGCGGCTGAAGCTCACCGCGCTGGCGCTCTCGACGGCGCTGGCCGGCTTCGCGGGCGGGCTGTTCGCGTACTATCACATCAGCTACTACCCGTCGCACCCGTTCGGCCCGCACTGGACCTTCGACGCGCTGCTGATGACGTTCATCGGCGGCGTGGGCACGCTGCAGGGGCCCGTGCTGGGCGCGGTGCTCTACGTCGTGCTCAAGGAATATCTCGCCGTCCGCTGGGTGGACTTCCACCTGCTGATCTTCGGCGCCCTTTTCATCGCCATCGTGCTGCTGCTGCCGGGCGGGCTGGTGCAGGCCGGCCGCCGCGTACGGAGCCTCGTCGCCCGCGGCTGAGGCATCACTTCCCCTGGTCGTGCGGAACGGTGACCGCCACGGTCTTCTGCGCGCTGTTGCCCGAGGCATCGGAGCACTGCACGCCGAGCGTATAGACGCGATCGCCGCGCGATCCGCTGCGCTCCGCGCGGAGGCTGACGGTCAGCGCGCCGGTGATCTGCCAGTCCGCGGGCGTGACGGGCTCGTTGCTCGAGACGGAGACGATGCGGCAGCGTGCCGCGGCGTCGCAGTTGTCGGCTGTCGACGCGGCGACCTGGACGGGAACGAGCTTGTGGTTCGCCGGCCAGAGCGAGGGCGGCGCGGCGCTGAGGCCGGTGATGGTGGGCGGCGTCTGGTCGACGACCGTCACCGTCGCCTGGCACGAGCTCGAGGCGTCGCGCGAGTCCGTCCCGGTCAGCGTGACACCGGTGGCGCCGAGGCCGTACGGACCCGCCGGCGACTGCACGACGGGAATGCTCTGGCCGTAGCGGTTGCTGGAACCGTCGTTCACGGACGCGCTGGCGGAACAGGTCGCCGACGCCGGCGCCGTCACGTTCTTGCACTTCACCTCCGGCGCGAGGCTGCTGAACGCCGCCAGGTCGGCCGGCTCGGTGTCGTGCGGCGTGCACACGAAGCTGGCCTGGCTGTCGGTGCTGCCGGAACCGCTGTACGTCGCCTCGTCGGGGTACTTGCAGACCTTGCGGGTGCGGGTGACGCCGCCGCCGAGGTTCTGGCTGGCCACGATGTGGTCGGGCGCCACGCCGTTCTCCACCCAGTTCACCAGGGCGCTGAACAGGTCGTTGGCGTTGATCAGCGGGGCGTTGCCGCCACCGCAGTGGCCGTTGCCGGGATAGAAGAACGAGCGGATGAACGACTGGGCGCCGGGGACTCCGTAACGATCGAAGACGCGCTGCACGTAGTTGTACGACCCGAAAGGCACGATCAGGGGATCCGCGATGCCGTGGTAGTGAATGATCTTGCCATTGCGATTGCGGACGCCATCGAGATCGGGATTGTCCGTCGAGGCCGTCACCTGGAACTTTTCATCGGACAGCCGCAGCTCGTCGGCGAAGTTGTCGAAGGTCAGCGTGCGCCAGTCCCAGTTGGGATCCTGGTGCACCCAGTACTGCTCGTAGGGGAGCGGCAGGCCGCTGGCGTTGACGCCGCCGGGGAGTAACGTGCCGAAGCTCGTCCCCATCGTCAGCCCGCCCCAGAGTCGCGCCCCCCGCGTGTTACGAGGCCCGTCCCAGATGCGGTTGATGGCATCGGCCTCGGCCGGCGTGAGGCATGTCGCGGGGTCGCCCGGAGCGCCGGTGCAGATGAGCGAGCGGGCGTCGAACGTGCAGCGCCGCGGCTCGTTGATGAGCCCATCCACGACGCCGTCGTTCGCGTCACAGGCCGCGACGGCGGCGGCATTGGCGGCGTTGCTCTTGGCCGGCGATACCCCCGACGGGCCCACCAGCTCCTTCACGGCCACCGGTGGCCACAGCTCGGCCGTCTGGAATCGATTCCAGTTCATGGCCGGCGAGCCGACCAGGAAGCCGTCGAAGAGATCGGCGTACTTCTGGGCCATCTCGAATCCCTGACGGCCGCCCGTCGAGCAGCCGTTCCAGTAATTGCGCTGGGCCGGTATCCCGTAGTACAGGCTGGCCAGCGTCAGCGACCACGTGACCTGGTCGTGCAGGCTGTCGGTGATGAAG
>JBKPRI010000199.1:0-14431 GCA_046734515.1 Candidatus Methylomirabilota bacterium
GCATGATGCCGTCCGGGAAGGTCACCATCCCGTCGCAGCGCTCTCGCGCGATGGTCTGGAGTGCCCCGTCGAGATCGCCCGCGCCCTGGATCGACGCATAGGTCACCGGTAATCCCAGTCCGCGTGCCACCTGCTCGGAGACGGCGCGCTCGCGCGGCTCCCCAGGATGCTCCGGCCGCGCGAGCACGCCGAGGCGGCGCAGACGAGGCACCGTCTCGCGCAGCAGGTCGATCCGCTTGCCGGCCAGCTCCAGCGACAGGAGACTGATGCCGGTGAAGTTGGTGCCCGGCCGCGAGAGACTCTGCACGATGCCGGCGTCGACGGGGTCGCCGCTGAAGGCGAAGACCACCGGCACGCTGGGTCGCACGCTGTGCACGGCGAGGACGTCGCGGCCATAGACGACGACCAGCTCCGGACCGGCGGCGAGCATCTGGCGGGCCAGCTGCTCGGATTCGGCCATCGTGCCGCTCGTCCAGTATTCGGCGAGCGCGATGTTGCGACCTTCCTCCCAGCCCTGCTCCCGCAGCCCGGTCCGCACGGCCTCGAGGAACGGCGAGGCCGCACCCGCGCGACCGGCGCCGAACCAGGCGATCCGCCTGGGCCGCGTCTGACCGTACGCCCGGGCCGTCGCCAGCACCGCGCCGGAGGCGCCGAGCAAAAACTGGCGGCGCCCGATACGGCGCACGATCTACGACGCCGCGGTGCGGGCCGCCGTCGCGGCCGAGCGGCCGGCCAGGCGGCCGAAGACGGCGCCGGCCATCAGGCCCGCGCCGCCCGGGTAGTTGTGATAGAAGATGCCGCCCACCAGCTCGCCGGCGGCGTACAGGCCGGGGATCGGACGCTGCTCGGTGTCGATCACCTGCCCATGGTCGTCGATCTTGAGCCCGCCGAACGTGAAGGTGATGCCGGTGGTGACCGCGAAGCCGACGTAAGGCGGTGAATCCAGCAGGTTCGCCCAGTGCGACTTGGGCGGAGTGATGCCGCGCGTGCCGCGGCCGTCCTTCACCGCCGGGTTGAAGGCGACGTCCTTCATCACCGCGGCGTTGTACTCGCTGACCGTCTTCACGAGCCCGGCCGGATCGATCTCGAGCTTCTTGGCCAGGCCCTCGATCGTCATGTCCTCGGCCTTGGTGACCTCGCGGATGCGGTACTCCTCGCGGAGGATGTCGAGGACCTTCTGGTCGAAGATCTGGAACGCGGTGCGCCGCGGCTGACCGATGACGGCGCGGCCGTACTTCACGTACGTGTAGTTGCGGAAGTCGGCGCCCTCGTCCACGAAGCGCTTGCCGTCGATGTTGACCATGAGGCCGAGCGGGTACGAGTGCTTCTGGAAGTTGTCGCCGACCTTGCGGTCGCCGTGCCACGGCGCGTTGAGGTCCCACTGCACGGAGTGGCAGCCGCTCCAGTGGCCCCACGGCAGCGCGCCGATCTCCAGCGCCATCTTGATGCCGTCGCCCGTGTTGTACGGCGTGCCGCGCACGCGCGCGAGCTCCCAGTTCTGGCCGAGGTAGCGCGTGCGCATTTCGGGGTTGGCCTCGAAGCCACCCGAGGCCAGCACGACCGCCTTGGTGCCGAGCGTCTCGGTGCCGGCCGGTGTGCGGACCACCACGCCGGTCACGCGGCCGCGGTCGTCGGTGACCAGGCGCTGGGCCTTGGCCTCGAAGCGCACCTCGACGCCGGCCTTGGCGGCGGAGGCGTACTCCATCTCGATCAGGCCGGGACCGCCGCCGACCGCTTCCAGCACGAGGCCGCCCCAGAAGCGGAACTTGCCGCCGACCTTGTAGGCCTGGCGGCCGAACATCGGGATCCAGCGGATGCCGCGGTCCTTCATCCAGCGCACCGTGGCCTGCGACTCGCGCACCAGCGTGTGCGCCATGTCGGGGTCGGCGCACTCCTCGGTGACGCGCATGAGGTCGTCGTAGAAGTTGTCCTCGGTGTAGGGATCGACCTCCATCTGCGCGGCTTCCTGGTCGGAGAGGTCGCCGATCAGCGTACGCAGCTCGTCGAAGGACTTGAAGGCGAAGCGGAAGCCGCCGGCGGTGAAGAAGCCGTTGCCGCCCCGCCAGGCCTCCGGTGCCTTCTCCAGCACCAGCACGCGGGCGCCCGCCTCGCGTGCCGAGAGCGCCGCGCACATCGCGGCGTTGCCGCCGCCCACCACGATCACGTCCCAGGCCGATGTCGTCATGGCGGGGATGATGTCCGCGGGCCCGGCGACTGTCAAGCGCAGGCCCGGCATCGCTCTTGCTCTCTCACGAAGGAGAAATGCGAATGCCCGCGCTGCTCCTCGCCGTCGTCCTCGCTGTCGCGTCAGCGTCACCCGCCACCGCCGCGCCGGTCACCGTGCGGTTTTCCGAGTCGGTGACGCACGGCTTCCTGGTGGTCAAGGCCACCGCCGGCGGCGCCACGATCGCCCATGGCGAGTTCATCCAGCACCCGCAGGGCGAGCGCATCCACAATCAGCTGACTTTCCGCTTCACTGACGGGTCGCTCTACGACGAGCAGGTCACGTTCACCCAGCGCCGCGTCTTCCGGCTGATGAGCTACAAGCTCGTCCAGAAGGGGCCGTCGTTTCCCGCGACCGAGGTGTCGTTCGATCGCGAGAGCGGTCATTACCGCGCGCGCTCCGGCAGCGATACGTCGGAGGGAAAGCTCGACCTTCCGGAGGACGCCCACAACGGCCTGACGGGACTGCTATTGAAGAATGTGCCGCCGGGCGCCACCGCCACCGGACACATCATGGCGTTCACCCCGAAGCCTCAGCTCGTGCGCACCACGATGTCGCGGAATGGCGAGGACAAGTTCCTCGTCGGCGACGCGACCCACACGGCGACGCGCTGGCTGGTCGATCTGGAGATTCCGGGGGTGAAGGGCGTGGTGGCGGGCTGGATCGGCAAGGAGCCGCCCGACCTGAACTACTGGATCGCGACGGGTCCGGCCCCGGGGTTCGTGAAGTTCGAGGGCGCGATGTTCCTCAAGGGGCCCCGGTGGCGGGTGGAGCTGTCGGGCCCCGGTTGGCCTGACGGAGCATCTCGATCAGCACCTCCCGGCTCTGCCCGGCGGTCGTGACCTCGCGCGGGAAGCCGATCCGCACGCTCGAGAGCCGCTCGCCCTGACGCAGCCGCAGCTTGAAGCCGAGGCGGTCCACCGTGACCATGGTGGCCTCGTCGGCCGCCTCGCCCGCATAGTGGCGCGCGTAGGCGATGAGCGCATCGGCGTGATCACGATTCATGTGCTCGACGATGCCGCCGGCCGCATCCGCGAGCGGATCGTGACGCGCCGCCGCGTACTCGGCCGCGGTCACCCAGTCCATCGCCGCGAAGCCGCCGACGAAGTACGCATCCAGCAGCTCGAGCCGCCAGAACGCGAAGTCGTCGAAGTCCACCCAGTAGCGCGCCCGCGGATGGCGCGCCAGGTACGCCTCGCGGACCGGCCCCGTCTGCCCGGCGTCGAGACGTCGCGCCTCGCCGAGCAGCGTGAGACGGCCGGCGGCCAGGGGATCGCCGCTCCAGTCGGGCTGGGTGATCAGGAGACTCGCGCGCGCGTCGGCCTCGAGATTCTGCGTGTGCATGGCCATCGCGCTGATGAGCAGGAGCGGGCGGCCCTCGTCGTCGAGCGCGTACGGCATGACGGAGCCGAATGGATGCCCGGGATGCCGGCGCGAGAGCGTGGCCAGCGTGCCCGTGCGGCCGAGATAGGCCAGCGTGCGCGCGCGCTCGGCGTACGTGGGCTCGGGCACCACGGGCGCGTCGTCGCGGCGCGGCGGCCCTGCGTGGCGGTTCATCAGCGCCTCACGATCTGGAGCGTGTCGGTGTGCACCTGGCCATCGCCCTGCACCGAGAGTACCAGCGCCGTGGAGCCCGCGCTCACCGGCAGCCGCACCGTCTCGGCGCCACCCGGCTTCGGCTTGAAGCGCGCGCTGACGTCGCGCCCGTCCAGCGTGGCGCGAAACGTCTCGCGCGCGATGCCGGGCGCATAGAGGATTACCAGGGTGGCGGCCGTCTCCGTGCGCCCGAGCTCGATGCGCGTGGTGAGGGGCCACGCATAGCTCAGCAGGCGCGCGTCGTGGCCGAGCGCGCCGGCGATCCGCGGCGAGGCGTCGTTCTGCAACAGGTAGCGATGCGTCTCCCCCACCCGCGTCGGCACGCCGGTGATCTCCAGCGGGATGCGCGACTCCCCCGTGCGATCCGCGATGGACACGGCCAGATCGTAGGCGCCGATGGCGGTGCCGATGACCTCGAGCGTGTAGGCGCCGGCGGCCGGCCGCATGACCTCCAGCTCCCGGCTCTCGACGTCCCCCGTGCCGTTGTCGTACATCGCCCGGGGGATCTCCTGCAGCGGCGGGGCGATCCGCGCCATACGGCCCAGGCGGCGCCCTCGCGGGTCGGTCAGCAGGAGCTCGGTGATGGCCTTGACCGTGCTGTCGCCGCGGCGCCCGTACGCGCGCACGGACAGGTAGGAATCGTCGCGCTGCTCGCGCAGATCGAAGGCCGGGCGGTTCGCGGCGGTGTACGGCAGATCCCAGCGATCGGCGGCGCCCGGCTCGCTGGACGCGCGACTGAAGTGCGCCCAGCGGCGCTGACCCGCGCGATCCCACTGCTCGATGGCGAGGTCGAGCTCGACGCGATCCGTGCCCGCGATCTCGACGACGTATGCGCCGTCCGCGGCATCGTCCAGCACGACCGCGGTGCCCAGGAGGCCGCGCGGCCCCACCGGGGCGTTGGGCTGCGCATTGGTCGCCAGCTCCCAGCGCGCGCCGGGGATCTCCGCGTGCAGCGCGCCGCTGGCGTCCATGCCCACGCGCCGGCCCTGGGCGTCGATCACCAGGAGGTTGGCGCCGAGCGGCGGCGGCAGCGGGCGCCCGTCCGGCGTGCGGACATACACGCGCACGGTGAGACGGTACGGCGGCGTGAACGTCGGCTGGATGACCGTGACGCCGCTCTGGTTGGCGCCCGGCTGGATCACGGTTTGCGCGAGAAGCACGGAGGCGTGGAGGGCCAGGACGGCGCCCAGGAGGAGCGCAGCGCGCCTGGAGGACCGGCGTCCCCACGTCACGCGGTCATGGTAACGCTACCGCCCGCGGGTACGAATGAGGTTGCGAGGGCAGACGGAGGACGGCATAGTCTCGGCGTGTCCGGCCGCTCTCCGGCGCCACGACGCGTGGCCCTCGGCGCCGTCCTGGCCCTCCTGCTGGTCGTCTCGGCCGCGCGCGGCGCGCCGCCGCTCGTGGGCGTCCTTCCCCTCGGCTCGCCGACCGACGCGTACGACGTCAGCCTCGTCGAGGCGTTCCGCCAGGGTCTGCGCGATAACGGCCTCGTCGAGGGACGCGACCTCGTCATCGAGACCGTGTGGACCCGGGACAGCGACGAGCTCGCGCAGCCCGTACTCAAGCTGAAGCAGCGCGGCGCGCGCGTGCTGGTTCCGGTCGGCACCGACAACTCGATGCTCGTGAAGCGCCACGCGACGACGATTCCGATGCTGTTCATCAGCGTGGGCAATCCACTCGGGATCGGGCTGGTCGAGAACCTCGCACGTCCGGGCGGCCACGTCACCGGCTTCGCCGATAACCTCGCGGATCTCGGCGGCAAGTACGTACAGTTCGCGGCCGAGCTGGTGAAGGCGCCGGCCGTCGTGCATTACCTCTGGTACGACGGGTGGACGGACGGGCACCATCGGTTGCAGGTCACCGAGCGCGCCGCGCAGGCGGTCGGCGTCACACTCCGGCCGCGGCCCATCAACGACCTCGCCGAGGTCGACGAGGCGATGGCGACCTTCAAGAAGGCCGGGGCGTCCGTCGTCGTCGTGCAGCCGAGCCCATTCACGTTCCGGCATCGCGCGCGGCTGGTGGAAGCGGGCCTGAGTCAGGGCGTGGCCACGATCGGGGCCTTCCGGCCGGCGGCGCGCGCCGGGGCGCTGGTCACGTACGGGCCTGACTATGAGGATCTCTACCGGCGCGCCGCCTCGTACCTGGCGCGCATCCTGCGGGGTGCCAGGCCCGGCGACCTGCCGGTCGAGCAGCCCACGAAGTTCGAGCTGGTGATCAACCTCAAGACGGCGAAGGCGGTCGGCATCGCGATTCCCCCGTCGCTGCGGGCGCGCGCCGACCACATCATCGAGTAACTACTCGCGCGTGGCGGTGAACGGGCAGATCTGGTTGTAGGCGCAGTAACGGCAGGCCTGCCGCGACGGCGTGGCGTCGAAACGGCGCGCGCGGATGCCGGCGGCGGCGGCCTCGACGGCGTGGCGCGCCTCGTCCAGGTCGGCCTCGGTCGGCTCGCGGCGGCCGACCACGGCGGTCTCGATGAAGCGGAGCTCCACGCGCTGGGGCAGGCGGCCCGTCATCTCGCGCCAGGCCAGCGCGTACATCTTGAGCTGGAGGTTCTGGGCCACGCGGCGGTCGGCGTCCTTCTGGCGGATCACCTCGCTCGTCTTGTAGTCGACGATCACGGCGCCCAGCAGGTCCTCGTCCACACGATCGTAGCGGCCGCGCACGCGGTTGTTGCCCACGCTGAACGCGAAGTCCTTCTCGATCCAGGTGGGCTTGAGCCCGTCGGCCTCTTCCTGGTGCCAGAAGCGCGTGAGCGCCTCGCGGCCGGCCGCCTTGCGCGCCTCCTGGTGCTCCCAGGTGAGGAACCCCTGGTTGAGCCACTTGCGCTCGTACTCGGCCAGCAGGTCCTCGAGCGCGGTGTAATTGCCCTCGACGCGCCGCTTGAGATAGAACTCCACGACCGAGTGGATGGTGCTGCCGTAGACCACCGTGTGGTGGCGGAGGATCGGCACGCGGAGCTGGTGCACGTAGCGGTACTTCAGCGGGCACGTCTGGTAGTCGTCCACCTGCTTGTGGCTGAGCAGCAGCTCTTCCGACTCGGGCATCGGCGCCGCGGCGCCGGCGTCCTGGGGAGTGGGCGGCGCGAAGCGCTCGATCTCCTCGACCGCCTTCCCCTTGAACGGCCGCGCGGCGTCCTTGGGCAGATCGAGCGCCTCCAGCACGAACTGGCTCACCTTGCGCTCGCGCGCGCCGCCGTAGTCACGCGCGCTGGTGAAGAACAGCTCGCGGCGCGCGCGCGTCATGCCCACGTAGAAGAGCCGCCGCTCCTCCTGCGTGTGAAAATCCCCGGAGGGCAGCAGGTCCTTGATGAGCTCGGCCGGCAGCTCCAGCGCGTCGCCGCGGCGCTGCACGGGAAACTTGCCCTGCACGCAGTTGACCATGAAGACCACGGGGAACTCGAGGCCCTTGGCCTTGTGCACGGTGAGCACGCGCACGGCCGGCGTCTCCACGTCGGCCTCGGCGACCGCGGGATCTTCCCCGGCGTCGATCAGCGCGTCCAGGTGCTTCACGAGCTCGCGCACGTTGTCGTACTTCAATGTCTTGGACGCGTCCTGGATGCGGCGGAAGAACTTGGAGATGTTCTGCACTTCCGCCTCGTCCCGCGCGGTGGCGGCCTTCGACATGCGCGCCAGCCAGCCCGAGTCCACCAGGAACTGGTAGAGCAGCTCGCCGGTCGGCATCTCGCGCCCGAGCTCCATGTAGCGCGTGAGGTCGGCGACCAGGTGACGGATGGCCAGCCGCGCCTCGTCGCCGATCTCACCGGCCAGCTCGGCGATGGACTCCGTCTCGCGCAGCACGTCGAAGAGCCAGCGGTGCTTGCGGTCGGCGTGGGTCGCGCAGCGCGTGAGATCGGCGATGGGAACCTGGTAGAGATCGGACGAGGCCAGGTAGTGCACGCTCACCGAGTCGTCGGGATGCGCGACTGCGCGCAGGAACGCGAGCAGCAGGCGGACTTCCGGGCGTCCATAGAGTCCGGCGTTGCCCGAAAACGTCCACGGGATACCACGCAGGTTGAACGAGCGCAGGAACTGGTCAGCGTCGTTGTTGGAGCGCACGAGCACGGCGACGTCGCTCACGCTCCACTGCCCCTGCTCCACGCGCTCGCGAATCAGCGTGGCAACGGCGTCGGCTTCCTGCGTGGCCGTCTCATAGTGGAGGTGATGCGGCTCGGGTCCCGCCGGCTCGCGGACGGCGATCAGGTGTTTGTCGATGCCGCTGCGCACTTCCAGGCGATCGGGGTTGTTATAGAGGATGCCCTTGTAGGCGGCGTCCAGGATGGCCTGGTGCGAGCGGAAGTTCTCCGTGAGCACGACCTGCTTTGCGCCAGAGTAATGATCGAGGAACTGAATCACATTGGAGATCGCGGCGCCCCTGAACCTGTAGATCGCCTGGTCGTCGTCAGCGACGACCGCGACGTTGCGGTGCCGCACGGACAGCAATTTCACCAGCTCGAACTGTGCGTAGTTCGTGTCCTGGAACTCGTCGACCAGGATGTACTTGAACCGGCGCTGGTAGTAGTTGAGCACGTGCGGGCGGCGGCGCAGCAGGCCGAGCGCCAGCACGATCTGGTCGCCGAAGTCGATGTTGCCTGCGCGCCCCATCACGTCCTGGTAGGCGGCGTAGACGGCGGCCAGCTCGGTCTGCGCCTCGGCGCGATCGCGGGCGGCCTCGTCGTCGGGCGCCGCGGCCGCCGCCGCGCGCAGGCGCTCGGCGCACGCCGCGTAGTGCTCGGGCGCGATGTCCTCGTCCTTGCAGCGGCTGATCAGCGTGATCATCGCCTGCAGGTGGCGCGTCGGATCACCGAGCGGGCGGTAGCGCTGGAGCGGCAGCTCGAACAGCCGATCGCGCAGGAAGATGACCTGCTCGGCGCGGCTCAACACGCTGAAGTCGTTCTGCAGCCCGATCTCGAGGGAGTGCCCCCGCAACAGGCTGTCGCCGAAAGCGTGGAAGGTGGCGATCTCTACGTCCGCGTAGCCGTAGGGGACGAGCTGGTCGACGCGCTCCTCCATCTCGGCGGCGGCCTTGTCGGTGAACGTGAGCGCGAGGATCTCTTCGGGACGGGCGCGACGCTGGGAGATCAGCCAGGCGATACGGCGGGTGATGACGGTGGTCTTGCCGGTGCCGGCGCCGGCCACGATGAGGAGTGGTCCGGCGTCGTGGGTGACGGCTTCATGCTGGGCAGCATTGAGGCCATCCAGGATGCGGTCACCCGCCATGCGCGTAGACTATAGCCGCAAGGAGGTCCGTATGGCAAAGGTCCTACGGTGCGGAGACTTGATGCCGGGCTGCAACGCGGTCATCGAGGGCAAGGACGAGGCCGAGGTCATGAGCAAGGGCGCCGAGCACGCCAAGAACGCCCACAAGATGAACTCGATCCCGCCCGACATGGCGGCCAAGGTGAAGGCCGCGATCAAGGACAAGTAGCCCGACGCTCCCAGGTACGGGCGCCGAGCCGTCTCGGCGCCCGGCCTGCCCCTCTCGGCGGCATCGTGAGTGCAGGTGTCAATCGTGCTCAACGAGCTGCTGAACGGATTCACCGTGCTGATCGTGTCGGACCACACCGACCTCGCCAACCTGTTCGCGGCCATCGTGACGGCGTGCGGGGCCACCAGCATGCGCGCCTCCTGCGTCCGCGAAGCCGTGGAGGCGCTCCGGGCCCAGCCGCATGCGGTACTGCTCGACGTGGAGCTCGAAGGCGACGCCTGGGCGATCCCCGTCGAGGCCGACACCCGCAAGATCCCGGTGGTGGCGCTCACGCTCCGCTGCGCCGACCCGCGCCGACTCGGCGGACACCTTCGCGCGCTGTCCAAGCGCGTCCTGCACTCGACCGAGATCGAGGAGGTCTGCGAGGTCCTGCACGACGTCGCGTCGACGGCGTGACGCTCGCGCGTTCGCCTGCGCGACATTGCAGATATTTCCTTCGCGCGTAAGTCCGCGCCATTGAAGTTCTTTGGTGCGCGCCCGGCGAGGCATCAGGCTTGCCTTGCCGCCTCTCCCCCATGCGCGCGACGACGCGGCTACGCAAAGCTGCAATCGACACGGGCCTGGCCATAACGCGGGGCGAGCTGGACGCGGCCAGCCGCCTCGTCCACCGGTGCTATCTCGATCGCGGCTACGTGCGGCCCTCGGCCGACGGCCGTCACGTGAGCCCGTACCTCGCGATGCCCTCCACCGCCGTCTTCGTCGCCCGGGCTGATCACGCCGTGGTGGCCACCGTCTCCCTGCTCGAGGATTCCGAGCTCCAGCTGCCCTGCGACGAGCTCTATGCGGCCGAGATGGCCGCCCTCCGCCGTGCGGGACTCCGGCTGGCCGAGGTCTCCGCCCTGGCCGTCAGCGAGGATCACCGCGGCGTGGCGCTCCAGGCCATGCGCGAGCTGGTGCACGTGATCGGGGTGTACGGCCGGGACGTGGTGGACGTGGACTATCTCTGCATCGCGGTCAACCCGCGGCACGCCTCCTTCTATGAGAGCCGGCTGCAGTTTCGCCGCTTCGGCGGCCTCAAGGCCTACGCCGCCGTGAACGGTGCGCCGGCCGTCGGCTTATTGCTGGATCTACAAGGGATGGATCGCCCGCTCGACGGCGAATCGTTCGCCGGCACCCTGTTCGGCGCGCAGGCCCGCGCGCGCACCCGGGCCCGGCTACGGCGCGATCGCGCGCGCGCGGCCGCGTGGCGCGCTTTGGAGATTTTTCAACCGCCGATGCGATTCGCCGGCGCGAGTACTGCCGCCGTGTGATAGCCTCCGAGGTCGCCGGATGGAATAGCTGTTGGTTGTCACCGTCGTCGACGCGCTCATCACGCTGGCGCAGAACATCGCGCTCCTGCTCTCGCTCACCCTTCTC
Organism: Candidatus Methylomirabilota bacterium; assembly: GCA_046734515.1. Lineage (GTDB taxonomy): Bacteria > Methylomirabilota > Methylomirabilia > Rokubacteriales > CSP1-6 > AR5. Next base: position 10,667 of record JBKPRI010000199.1, read on the forward strand.
TACAGCGTCATCCGTCCGTACGTCGCCCGGCTGCCCGCCGCCACGCAGCCGATCGCAACCGGAGTGCTCTTCGGGCTGATCGCCACCGCGGCGATGCACACGCCGTTCGTGATCGCCCCCGGCGTGATCGGCGACGCGCGCCTCATCCCGGTGCTGCTGGCCGGCCCCTTCGGCGGGGCCACCGCGGCCGTGAGCGCGGCCGCCCTGGCAGCCGGCTATCGCGCCTGGCTCGGCGGCGCGGGCAGTGCCGCCGGTATCGGCTCGATCCTGACGACCGGGCTCTTCAGCATGGCGGTGGCGCTCTGGTGGCGGCGACGGCCGCGGCGTCACGAGGCGATCACGTTCGTGCTCCTCGGCGTGGGACTCGACGCCATCGTGCTGGCCTGGGCCGTGGCGCTGCCCGACATCGAGCTGGCCCAGCGCGTGGTGTCGGCGGCGGCGGTGCCCATCGGCCTGTTCCTGCCGTTCGGGACGCTGGTGCTGGGCATGCTGCTCGTCCACGAGCGCAGCCGCCACGAGGAGCGCGAGCACCTGGCGCTGACCCAGTTCGCCATCGAGCGGTCGGCGGAGGCGCTCTTCTGGATCGATGCCACCGGCCGCATCGTCAACGCCAATGCCGCCGCCGGCCACTTGACCGGTTACGTGCGCGATGAGCTCTTCGGCCGCCCGGTGTGGGAGCTGGAGAGCGACGGCTCGCCCGAGACGTGGCAGGCCTTCTGGACCACCGTGCGGGCGGGCGCCCGCCACGCCGACCGGCGCTACCGCCGGCGCGACGGCAGCCTCGTGCCGGTGGAGACGTCCAACGACTACGTGGCCCACGGCGGCCACGAGTGGATCAGCGTGTTCGCGCGCGATGTGACCGAGCGCCGGCGCCTGGAGCGCGAGCGCGCCGAGCAGTTCACGCGCGAGCAGGCCCTGCGCGTGCGCGCCGAGGAAGCCAGCGTGCTGAAGGACCAGTTCCTGGCCACGCTCTCGCACGAGCTGCGCACCCCGCTCACCTCGATCCTGGGCTACGCGCGTCTGCTGCGGAACGGCCGGATGCCGGCCACCGATGCCGGCCGCGCGCTCGACACCATCGAGCGCAACGCGCTCATGCAGGTGCAGATCGTCAACGACCTGCTGGATGTCTCCAGCATCGTGCTCGGCACCTTGCGGCTCGAGCTGCGCCCCGTGCGCTTCGTCGAGATCGTGGACGCCGAGGTGCAGGCCGCGCAAACGGAGGCCGAGGACGGCGGGCTCACGCTGGAGAGCACGCTGCCGGACGCCTTGCCGCCGGTGGCCGGCGACGCCACGCGCCTGCAGCAGATCGTGCGCAACCTGCTGTCGAACGCCATCAAGTTCACGCCGCCCGGCGGCCGCGTGCGGGTGAGCGTGGAGCGCGCCGGCGTCGAGGCGCGCCTGGTGGTGAGCGACACGGGCATCGGCATCGCGCCTGCGTTCCTGCCCCACGTCTTCGACCGCTTTCGTCAGGCCGACAGCTCGATGACCCGCGCCCACGGCGGCCTGGGGCTGGGGCTGGCCGTCGTGCGCGCGCTGGTGGAGCTGCACCACGGGATCGTCACGGCGGAGAGCCCGGGGGACGGCGCCGGCGCGACGTTCACCGTGCGCGTACCGCTGATGGCAGGCCCAGGGTCAGAGCTGGGGCTCAGCGAGGCGCGCCGCCACCGCGAGGCCAACGAAGCGCGCTAAGCCCACCCGACCGTCACGCAGCCGCGGTGAACAGCTCGGAAGGGCAGAGCGGATCTCCGCCGCATGGATCGCCGGACGCGGCGAAGGCGCGGGCCCGCGAGCCGCCGCACACGGCCCGATAGCGGCAGCTGCCGCAGGGTCGCCCGAATGCCCACGGCTCACGCAGGCGTCGGAACAGCGGAGACTCGCGATAGAGCGCCACGACGTCCGCCGAGCGGACGTTGCCGACCGACATGGGCAGGAAGCCGGACGGCATGACGTCGCCTGTGTGGGACACGAACATGATCCCGTTGCCGTCACGGATGCCCCCTCCCGCGACATGCGGCGCGCCGTCGAGGCCGTAACGCAACCCTCGCAGCTGCGGGGCTTCCGTCGTGGCCACCACCGGTCCGTCGTGCCGGTTGAGCTCCAGGAGCCAGTGGAGGACATTGCTGAACTGCTCGGGCGTGATCTGCTGCAGCACCGCTCCGCGTCCGACGGTCACGAGGAAGAACAGGCTCCAGCGCGCGGCGCCAAGCTTCGCGGCCAGCTCGTAGATGGCACCCAGATCATCCAGGGTCTCGGCGCTGACGAGGGTATTCACCTGGAAGGGCAGTCCGGCGGCCCGAGCCTCACCGGCGGCCTGGATGGTCCGGGCATAGCAACCGGGCAGCCCCCGGAGCGCTGCGTGGCGCATCGCGGTCGACCCGTCGAGACTGAGCGAGATCGCCTGGGCGCCGGCGGCCTTCAACGCGACGATGGCGGCGCTGTCGAGGCGAGGCGTCGCGCTGGGCGCGATCGAGACGCCCAGGCCGATGGCACGGGCGTGCCGGATGAGATCGAGCACGTCCGGGCGCTCGAGAGGATCGCCGCCGGTGAGGACGACGTGCGGGAGGGGATGGCCGAAGCGCGTGAGATCGTCGAGAAAGCGCACGCCCTCGGCGGCCGTCAGCTCGTCCGGATGCGGTATGGCGATCGCGTCCGCCCGGCAGTGGCGACACACGAGACCGCACGCGCGCGTCGTCTCCCAATACACGCGCCGCGGCGCATGGTGAAAGGCGAAGCGCGCATCCGTCATGCCGCCACCTGCTCCAGCCTGGCCGGTTCCCGGATGGCCTCGACCGAAGAGATGCGAATCTTGCCGGCCTGGGCGAGCATCGCCAGGCACGAACACACCGCCTCCGTGGACATTCCCACCGCCCGCGCGAGATCCGCCGGATCCTTGGGGCCCCCCATCGCGACCGCGTCGAGGATCTCGTTGTCGATGTCGTCCCAGTAGCCGTTCATGATCCGCCTCCATTCGCCAAATGAAACCGCCGGGGAGGTCGTGATCCCTCCCCGGCGGGACGTCGGCCTCTACTCGGCCTTCACTGGGATCATCGCCCCCTTCGCGGCCGGCGTCTTGGGCAGCGTCACGACGAGCACACCGTTCTTGAACGTTGCGGTGACCTTGCTACCGTCCACCGCCATCGGCAGTCGGACGCTGCGGAGGAACGCGCCGTGGGTCCGCTCGAGGCGGTGGTAGCGCTCCTCCTTGCCCTCGGTGTTCGTCTCCTTCTCACCTTTGAGAGTGAGCAGATCACCCGTGAGCTCGACACCGATGTCCTCGGCCTCGAGACCGGGCAGCTCCGCCGTCACGATCATGGCGTCCTTCGTCTCCGACACATCGAGCATAGGCGCCCATGCGCCGCCGGCCATGGTCGCGAAGGGCTCCCACACAGGTTCGGCGAAGCGATCGAAGAAGCGCTCCATCTCCCGCCTCAGCTCGCCGCCCCACGGAGCCAGGGTCCTCATGTGCGTCCTCCTTTCCCGGGTCGCGTCATCGCGCCCGGCCGCACGGAGAGAGCTGCATACGGATTGCCACACGACAACGACGCCGATTCGGGAAGTTATGAGTGGCGCGGACAGCCCCCTGGTGCGCCGGCGCCCCCCACGCTGGGGCGCCGGCGCACCAGGGGCAGGATTCACGCGCGATCGTGATGGGCGTCGTGGCGTGGTGACCGTCGCAGAGCATACGAGCTCAGCAGCTTCATGTAGTTCGCGCGCTCGAAGGCGGCCGGCTCCGCCACCGACCGGTAGCTCATGCTTCCCTGCATC
>JBKPRI010000200.1:0-14736 GCA_046734515.1 Candidatus Methylomirabilota bacterium
GCCGCGGCCCGGCGCACGGCGGCGCTCGGCGTGCGCGCGCTGGGCTTGCTGCACGCGCTCGACCTGGCACCGCTGGCCGCGGCGCCGGCGGCGGCGATCTCGTTCGGCCAGCAGAAGCTGCTGCAGTTCGCGTCCTGCCTCATGAGCGAGCCGCGCCTCGTGCTGCTCGACGAGCCGCTGGCCGGCGTCAACCCGCTGCTGGTCGAGCGCCTGGTGGCCCACATCCGCCGCGTCAACCGCGAGGCGGGAACGACGTTCGTCGTCATCGAGCACAACACCGACGTGCTGCTGGGGCTCTGCGTCCGCGTCGTCGTGCTCGCGCGCGGCCGCGTGCTGGCCGCCGGCGCGCCCGAGGTGATCGCCCGCGACCCGCGCGTGATCGAGGCCTATCTTGGCTGAGCTGCTCACCGTGCGCGGGCTGGCCGCCGGCTACGGGCCGATGCGGATCGTGGACGGTGTCGATCTCGACGTGCGCGCCGGCGACCTGCTGGCGATCCTGGGCCCCAACGGCGCCGGCAAGTCGACCCTGCTCAAGGCGCTCTTCGGCCTGGCCACCGAGCACGGCGGCACGATTCACCTCGACGGGCGACCGCTGCAGGGCCGGCGCCCGCGCGAGCGGCTGGCGGCCGGGCTCGCCTACGTGCCGCAGGGCCGCTGCAATTTCCCGCTGATGAGCGTCACCGAGAATCTCGAGATGGCGCTGCACCAGGCCGAGCGGGCGACCGCGCGCGAGGGCATCGAGCGGGCGCGCGCGCTCTTCCCCGTGCTGGCGGCCCGGGCGGGGGAACGCGCGGGCAATCTCTCGGGCGGCGAGCAGCAGATGCTGGAGATGGCCATGGCCATCGTGCGGGCGCCGCGCGTGCTGCTGCTCGACGAGCCCACGATCGGGCTGGCGCCGGTGGTGATCGCCGGCGTCTTCCGCGAGATCCGGCGCCTGCACGGAGCCGGCCTCACGCTGGTCATCGTCGAGCAGAACACGCGCAAGGCCATGGAGATCGCCACGCGGGCGGTCGTGATGCGGATGGGCCGCGTCGTGTACGACGGCGCCGGCGGGCTCGACGCCGCGACGCTCGGCGCGCTCTTCCTGGAGCGCCGGCAGCCGTGAGGGCTGCTATGATCCGCGCATGAAAATCACCACCGTCGAGCACCTGCACGCGGACGCCGGCCAGCGTAACTTCGACTTCCTCAAGCTCACCGCCGACAGCGGGCTGGTCGGCTGGAGCGAGTACAACGAGTCCTTCGGGGGTCTCGGCGTCTCCGCGGTCATCGACGGGTTGGCCCCGATGGTGATCGGCCGCGACCCGCGCGCTTACGAGGCCATCAACGCGCAGCTCTATGCCGTGCGCCGGCAGGCCTCGGGCGGCGTCGTCCAGCAGGCGCTGGGCGCCATCGAGAACGCGCTGCTCGATCTCAAGGCCAAGGCGCTGGGCGTGCCCGTCTACGAGCTGCTGGGCGGGCCGGTGCGCGACCGCATCCGCCTCTACTGGTCCCACTGCGGAACGTATCGCCTGCAGTGGTCGAAGGAGATGCAGATCCCGCCGCTGCGCACGCTCGACGACTGCGTCAAGGCGGGCAAGGAAGTGGTGGCCCGCGGGTACACCGCGCTCAAGACCAACGTGTTCGTGCTGGGCGCCGAGCCCTACCTGCACTCGCCCGGGTTCGCGCGGCGCGGCCCCGGCTTCCCGGAGCTGAACGCGGACCGCCACGTGCTCGACGCCGTGCGCGACCAGCTCGCCGCGTTTCGCGAGGGCACCGGCAAGGACGTGGACATCCTGGTGGACCTCAACTTCAACTTCAAGACCGAGGGCTTCCTGAAACTGGCCCGCGCCATCGAGCCTTTCGACATCTTCTGGGTGGAGATCGACACGCGCGACGCCCGGGCGCTCCACTACATTCGCTCGCGGGCCAACATCCCGGTCGCCTCGTGCGAGTGCCTGTTCGGGCGCCGCGACTATCGCCCGTACTTCGAGGCGCAGTCGGTTGACGTGGCCATCATCGACACGCCGTGGAACGGCGTGGCGGAATCGGTGAAGATCGCGGCGATGGCGGACGCCTACGAGGTCAACGTGGCGCCGCACAACTTCTACGGCCACCTGGCCACGCTCCAGAACGCTCACTTCTGCGCGGTGGTGCCCAACTTGCGGATCATGGAGATCGATCCGGACGTGGTGCCCTGGTACGACGAGCTGGTCACGCACACGCCCGACATCAAGGATGGCCACCTCACGCTGTCCTCGCGGCCGGGCTGGGGCGCCGACGTCAACGAGGCTGCCGTGCGCGCGCACCCGCCGAAGAAGCGGTAGTGAGAGCGCTCGCGCGGGTCGATCACGGCACCGGGGCCCGGCTGGAGGCCGCCTTCGCCCGCGAGGAGCGGCGTGGGCTCATGGTCGCGGCGGCGACGCGCTCGGCCGCCGTGGTGATCATCATCGTCTGGCTGGCGCTGTCGAACCCCGAGCACGGGCTCGCCTACGCCTGGATCCTGGGCACCGCCGCGTTCTTCCTCGTCACCGGTCTCGCGCAGCTCTGGCTCTACGCGCGCGGCATCGCGCCCTCGATCACGCCCTACGCCTTCATGCTGGTGGACGCCCTCGCGCTGGCCGCCGTGCTGCTGCTGCCCAACCCCTTCGACCGGATGGGCGTGCCGTGGGCGCTGCCGCTGCGCTACGGCGGCAGCACGTATCTCTTCCTCCTGCTGATGCAGGCGGCCTTCTCGTTCCGCCCGCGCCTGCTGCTGTGGACGGGCCTGTGCGCCTTTGGCGCGTGGACGCTCGGCTTCCTGCTGATCGCGACGCGGCCCGAGACCATCATCACCGCGCCGAGTGCGCAGGGCCGCGCCGCCATGCTGGCCACCTACTTCGATCCGAACTTCGCCTCCGTCCTGAAATACGAGAACGAGATGATCGCCTTTCTGCTGGTGAGCGCCGGGCTCGCGCTCCTGGTGCGGCGCTCCCGCGCGCTGGTGGCCGAGCGGGCCGAGGCCGAGCGCGCCCGGGGCAATCTCTCCAGGTACTTCTCGCCCAAGGTCGTGGAGGTCCTGGCCGAGCGCGACGAGCCGCTCGGGCGCGTGCGACGCCAGTCGGTCGGGGTGCTGTTCGCCGACCTCGTGGGCTTCACCACGCTCGCCGAGAGCGTGTCGCCCGAGGAGGTGATGGCCCTGCTCCGCGGGTTCCACGGGCGGATGGAGGACGAGGTGTTCCGCCACGGCGGCTGCCTCGAGAAGTTCATCGGGGATGCCCTGCTGGCGACCTTCGGCGTGCCCGACACCGGCGCGCGCGACGCGACCGACACGCTGGCGTGCGCGCGCGGGATGCTGGGCGCGCTCGCCACCTGGAACGACGAGCGCGCGCGCGACGGCCAGCCGCCGCTGCGCATGGGGCTGGGCCTGCACTACGGGCCGGCCGTGCTCGGCGACATCGGCAGCGCGCGCAGCATGGCGTTCGCGACGGTGGGGGACACGATCAACGTGGCCAGCCGCCTGCAGTCGCTCACGCGCGAGCTCGACGTCTCGCTGGTGGCCAGCGGCGAGTTCCTGGCCGCGCTCGAGCGCGAGGGCGCCGATCGCGCGCTGCTCGCCGGCCTGGCCCCGCGCGGCGCGCACGCACTCCGCGGGCGGGATCAGGCCATGGACGTGTGGGCCAACCCCTGACGAAGACGGCCCTCGTCCTTCTCCTGCTGCTGGCCTCACCCGCCGCGGCCGCCCCGCGTTTCCCGGCTCCCGGCACGCACGACCTGAAGCTGGGCACGCGCACGTTCCTCGTGCGCGTCCCCCGCGAGTTCAAGACGCGCGGGGCCCTGCCCGTCCTGATCGCCTTCCACGGCGGCGGCGGCAACGCCACCGGCTTTCAGAAGTACGCGGGCTTCGACCGCCTCGCCGATCGCGACGGCTTCGTGGTCGTCTATCCCGACGGCACCGGAACCCAGGGACGGCGCCTGCTGACGTGGAACGCGGGTGACTGCTGCGGGCGCGCGCAGACGGCCGGGGTGGACGACGTGGCCTTCACGCTAGCCGTGCTCAAACGGCTGGCCGCCGACCTTCCGCTGGACCGCACGCGCGTGTACGTCGCCGGCCATTCGAACGGCGCGATGATGGCCTACCGGCTGGCGGCCGAGGCGGCGGATCGCGTCGCGGCGGTGGGGGCGGTGGCGGGGATGATGGTCGTCGAGCGGTTCTCGCCCACGCAGCCGGTCGCCGTGCTGCACATCCACAGCGCGGACGACCCGCGCGCGCTCTATCGCGGCGGGCTCGGCCCGCCATTTCCCGGCACCCAGGTGCGCAGCCGCCATGCCTCCGTCGAGGGCGGCCTGGCGCGCTGGATGATCCTGGATCGCTGCGCCACCGAGCCACGGGTGGCCGAGTCACGAAATGCCGCCGTCGGCGCCACGACGCACACCGCGGAGCTTCTGGTGTACGAGCCGTGCGAGAGTGACGCCGCCGTCGCGCACTGGCGGCTGACCGGCGCCGGCCACGGCTGGCCGGGGCACCGCTCGCCGCTCCCGGAGCGCCTCATGGGTCCCGACACGACGGTGATCGACGCGGCCGAGGAGATCTGGAAGTTCGTCTCGCGCTTTCGCCGGCCCGACGCCCCGCCGCTGCGGTAGCATGCGCCCCTGATGGCCAACGACCTGCTGGAGACGGTGGAGATCGAGACGGCGCCGTCACCGCGCCGGGCCGTGATCTGGATGCACGGGCTCGGCGCCGACGGCCACGACTTCGTGGACATCGTGCCCGCCCTCGGGCTGCGCGAGCTGCCGGTGCGTTTCGTGTTCCCGCACGCGCCCATGCGCAAGGTGACGATCAACCAGGGCATGGTGATGCGCGCATGGTACGACGTGCGCGCGGAGGCCGGCGTGCGGCGCGAGGATGGTGACGGGGTGCGCGAGGCCCAGGGCTGGATCGAGGCGCTCATTGCACGGGAGAAGGCCCGCGGGATCGCGGCCCAGCACGTCGTGCTGGCCGGCTTCTCGCAGGGGGGCGCCATGGCGCTGCACACGGGGCTGCGCCATCCCGAGCGGCTGGCCGGCATCATGGCGCTCTCGTGCTTCCTGCCGCTGGCCGACCGCGTCGCGGCCGAGGCCACCCCGGTCAATCGCGCCACGCCGATCTTCTTCGCGCACGGGATCCACGATCCGATGATCCCGCTGGCGCGCGCCCAGCACGCGCGCGAGGCGCTGACCGGCCTCGGCTACCGGGTGGAGTGGCACGAGTACCCGATGCCGCACTCGGTGACGGACGCCGAGGTGCTCGACATCGCGGCGTGGCTCGCCCGTATCTTGGCCTGACGACCCAGCCAATCACCGACTTGACGGCCCCCCGGCGGGCGCGGCACAGTCGAGCCCTATGAAAACCGAGCATGCCAGCGTGTGTCCGCTCGATTGCCCCGACACCTGCAGCCTGACCGTCACCGTCGAGAACACGCGGATCGTCAACATCCGCGGCTCGAAAGCCAACCCGTATACCGAGGCGGTCATCTGCGCCAAGGTGCCGGCGGCCTTCCCGGAGTTCGTGCATGGTCCCCGGCGGATCCGCACGCCCCTCAAGCGCGCGGGCGCCAAGGGCGAGGATCGCTTCGTGCCCATCTCCTGGGACGAGGCGCTCGACACGATCTACACGCGCGTGAGTGCGGTGATCGCCGAGCACGGGCCGCAGGCGGTGATGCCGTTCAACTACGGCGGCCCCCACGGATTCCTGGCCGGCGGCTCGATGGACCTGCGCTTCTTCCACCGCATGGGCGCCACGCTGCTGGACCGCAAGCCGCTCTGCGGCGGCATCCGCACCGAGGCGTGGGTGGGCACCTTCGGCACCGTGCCCGGTATTCGCCCCGAGCAGGTCGCGCACTCCAAGCTCATCGTGGCGTGGGGCAACAACGTGACCTGGGCGAACCTGCACCTCACGCCGATCGTGAGCCGCGTGCGCAAGGCGGGCGGCAAGCTGGTCGTCATCGACCCGCGCCGCATCAAGATCGCCGAGCAGGCCGACCTGCACCTGATGCTGCGGCCGGGCACCGACGTGGTGCTGGCGTGGGCGGTGGCGGCGGAGCTCGAGCGCCGCGGCGCGCTGGACCGCGCGTTCATCGAGCGCCACGTGGAGGGCTTCGAGGAGTTCATGGCGCTGGCGCGGCCGTGGACGCTCGCGCGCGCGGCCGAGACCTGCGGTCTCGCCGAGGCGGACATCGCGCGCTTCGTCGAGTGGTACGCCACGATCTCGCCGGCCGCGATCTCGGTCGGCAACGGGCTCGAGCGCAACCAGAACGGCGGCAGCGGCATCCGCGGCGCCTTCGCGCTGCCGGCGCTGGCCGGGAAGTTCGGGGTGGCCGGCGGCGGCCTCGTCAACGGGGCCGGCTTCGTGTTCCCGAAGACGCCGGCCAAGCTGCAGCGGCCGGACCTGGTGCCGCCGGGCACGCGCATGCTGAACATCGTGGACGTCGGCCGGCACCTGACCGATCCCGGGCTGGCGCCGCCGCTCAAGGCGCTCTTCATCTACAACCACAACCCGCTCGTCGTGCACCCCGACCAGAACCGCATGCGCCGCGGCCTCGCGCGCGAGGATCTCTTCAGCGTGGGCGTCGAGGTGGCGATGACCGACAGCATGTTCTACTGCGACGTCGTGCTGCCGGCCTGCACCCACTTCGAGCATCACGATCTCTTCGCCGCCTACGGCCAGCACTGGCTGCAGCGCGCGGAGCCGGTCATCCCGCCGCAGGGCGAGGCGCTGCCGAACACGGAGATCTTCCGCCGTCTCGCTAAACGGTTCGGCTACACCGAGCCGTGCTTCACCGCCACCGACGCCGAGCTGATGGACGACGCCGTCGACGGCAGCGATCCGCGGCTGGGCGGCGTGCGGCCCAGCCGGATCCCGACCGACCACGCGATGGCGATGACGGTCAGCGGCGCCGACGCGATGCTGTTCGCCAACGTGTTCCCGGCCACGCCGTCCAAGAAGATCGAGCTGGCCTCGTCGTACCTCGACAAGAAATACGGCGCGCGGCTGCCGTCGTTCCGGGCCGTCGAGTCGCGGTACCCGCTCACGCTCATCACGCCGGCCTCCGACCAGCGGATCACCTCGACCTTCGGCGGCACGGCGCTCGGCGACGACACGCCCACGCTCGACATGCACCCGGACGATGCCCGGGCGCGCGGGCTGCGCGCCGGCCAGACCGTCCGCGTGTGGAACGACCTCGGCGAGGTCCGCCTGCCGCTCCTGATCACCGACGGCGTGCCGCGGGGCGTGGTCTCGAGCCTCAAGGGCGCCTGGATGCGCACCACCGACAACGGCCAGACGGTCTCCGCGCTGGCCCCGGCCACCCACGCCGACATCTGCGAGGGCGCCTGCTACAACGACGCGCGCGTCGAGGTAGCGGCCTCCGCCTGAGAGAAGGAGCCATGGCGAATCCCGTCGATCCCAACGAAGTCCTCATGACCGGGGAGAACTCGTTCGTCCGCCTGAGCCACGACGGCGGCAAGACGCTGGCCGACCGCGCCAGCCACTGGCGCGTGCTCTGGTGCCCCGCCGGCTCCGGCACCACGCTCTTCCTGCAGTCCGAGCTCACCGACAACAAGCCGCGCGTCTACAGCGACAACGCGGCGGTCACGCGCTGGCTGCAGAAGACGATCGAGACCCTGCTGTTCCCGGCCTTCGGCGACACCGGCCTGCCGGTGATCACCGCCGCCTTCGCGCGCGCCGGCGACGCGCGCTCGACCGCGGTGGAGACGGTGAGCGCGGCCACCGACCGCGTGACGCTCACGTGGTGGGACACGATCGAGCCGTTCGTGCTCACGATGGCACCCGGCACCAACGGCCGGCCCATCGGCGTCTTCAGCACGTTCTTCCCGGCCCGCTCGGCGCAGATCGAGCTGAACGGCCGCGTGGCCAGCGGCCAGGTGTGGCCCGAGCAGCGCGGCGACCGCCAGTCGTCCAGCGCGTGCCTGGCGTGGTCGGAGAGCTGGGTCAAGCCGCGCGGGTAGCTACCAGGCCGACCTGAACTCGCGCTTCACCGCGGCGATGCGCGCCTCGTCGCGCTTGTAGAAGGTCCACTGCTTGATGCGGGTGGGCCGCACGAGCCCGGCCTGCACCAGGATGCGCAGGTGCTCGCTGGCCGTGGGCTGGCTCACCCCGAGCTTGTCGGCGATGAAGAGGCCGCACACCCCGTCGCGCACGAGATCCCCGTCGACCTGGCGGGGGAAGTGCGCGCGCGGCGCCTTCAGCCAGTGCAGGATCTGCAGCCGCTTCTCGCTGGCCAGCGCCTTGACGACGTCCACGGAGAGCATGTTCGCCACTTTGCCAAATGGCTAATTGTATGTCAACATGCCATCCACCATGACGATCGACCGCGCCGCCATCGAGAAGACGCACGCGCTCATCCGCCCCCGCGTCCGGCTCACGCCGGTGCTGGAGACCTCCGGCGCCGATCTCGGCCTGCCGCCGTTCCCGCTCACACTCAAGCTGGAGCTCATGCAGCACTCCGGCTCGTTCAAGGCGCGCGGCGCCTTCACCAATCTGATGACGCGCGCGATCCCCGCCGCCGGCGTGGTGGCGGCCTCGGGCGGCAACCACGGTGTCGCGGTCGCCTACGCGGCCATGCGGCTGGGCGTGCCGGCCCGGATCTTCCTGCCGACGGTGTCGTCCCCCGCCAAGATCGCCCGCATCAAGAGTTACGGCGCCGAGCTGGTGGTGGGCGGCGATCTATACGCCGACGCGCTGGCCGCCAGCGAGGCGTGGGTGGCGCAGTCCGGGGCGCTGCCGGTGCACGCCTTCGATCAGCCGGAAACGCTGCTCGGGCAAGGCACGGTCGCGCTCGAGCTCGAGCAGCAGGCCCGGCTGGACACGCTGCTGGTGCCGGTGGGCGGCGGCGGCCTCATCGGCGGCATCGCGGCGTGGTACGCCGGGCGCGTGCGCGTGATCGGCGTCGAGCCCGAGGCGGCCCCCACGCTATTCGAGGCCCTCCGCGCGGGACGCCCCGTCGATGCGCCGGCCGGCGGCATCGCCGCCGACTCGCTGGCGCCCCGGCGCGTGGGCGAGGTGATGTTTCCGATCGCGCAGGCCCACGTCGCGCGCGTGGTGCTGGTGAGCGACGACGCCATCCGCCGGGCCCAGCAGGCCCTGTGGGAGACCTTCCGCGTGGTCGCCGAGCCCGGCAGCGCCGCCACGGCGGCGGCGCTGCTCTCGGGCGCCTACGTGCCCACCGCCGGCGAGCGCGTGGGCATCGTGCTCAGCGGCGGCAACACCACGGCGGTGGATTTCGCACGATGAAGCTGGCTGGCGCCATCTTCGACCTCGACGGCACCATCGCCGACACGTTCGGCATCTGCTTCGCGACGTTCCGCAACGCGCTGGCCTGCGTGCAGGGGCCCGCGCTCACCGACGCCGAGATCCACGCGCTGTTCGGCCCGAGCGAGGACGGCATGTTCGAGCGCGTGGTGCCCGCGCGCTGGCAGGACGCGTTCGCGGCCTACCTCGGCGAGTACGACCGCCACCTTCCGCTGTGCACGGTGTTCCCCGGCGTGGCGGCCGCGCTGGCCTGGCTGCGAGAGCGTGGACAGCCGCTGGCGCTCGTCACCGGCAAGTCGCGGCCGACGGCACTGATGTCGCTCAAGCAGTTCGGGCTCGACGGGGTCTTCGAGCCGGTGGAGACGGGCTCGCCGTCGGGCGTCGTGAAGGCCGCGTGCATCGCGCGGGTGGTGGACGGCTGGCAGGTGCCGGCGCGCGAGGTGATCTACGTCGGCGATGCCGTGAGCGACATGGAGGCGGCGCACGCGGCCGGCGTGCTGCCGATTGCCGCCGCGTGGGCGCCGACGGCGGTCGCCGCCGAGCTGGCCGCGCGCCGGCCGCACGCACTCTTCACCGACGCCGCCGCGTTCCACGCCTGGCTGACCGTCGCCTGAGGCGCCGGGCCTGTCACGTGGTGGGACAATCGAGCGCATGGGAACTGTCAGCGTGCGCTACATCGTGGCCGACGTCGACGCGGCGATCGCCTTCTACACCGAGCGGCTGGGCTTCACCGTCGACATGCATCCCGCGCCCGGCTTCGCGCGCCTCTCGCGTGGGGATCTGCGCCTGCTGCTGAACCGGCCCGGCGCCGGTGGCGCGGGACAGGCGGCCGCCGACGCACGGATCCCCGAGCCCGGCGGGTGGAACCGCATCCAGATCGAGGTCGCGGACCTCGAAGCCACGGTGAAGACCCTCAAGAGCGCCGGGTGCCGCTTTCGCAGCGACGTCGTGATGGGCAACGGCGGCAAGCAGGCGCTGGTCGACGACCCGTCGGGCAATCCCGTGGAGCTCTTCGAGCCGTTCCCTGCCGGCCGCTAGCCCTCGCCGCGCGCGGCCCGCGCGGCGCGCGCGACCACGGCGTCGTCGATGGTGCCGTTGCCGGCCACGATCGGGACCTTGCCCTCGATCAGGTGGGGGTAGCGCAGGCCCGTCGCCGTGTTGAACACCACGACGCGCGAGCGCCCGTCGAGCTGGCCCTCACGCACCATCGTGCGCACGGCGGCGATCGTCGCCGCGCCCTCGGGCGAGAGGAGCAGGCCCTCGTGGCGATCGACCCACGCCATCGTCGCGCGCATCTCGGCGTCCGGCACGCCGACGGCCCAGCCCTGCGTCGCACGGAGCGCGCGCAGGATCAGGTAGTCGGCGAACGGCTTCGTCACCATGATCCCGGGCGCGATCGTGTCCACGTGCTGGGCGCCCACGCACTCCTCGGCGCCCTCGTGGAACGCCTTCACCACGGCGCCCCCGGCGACCTGCGCGGACACCAGGCGCGGGCGCCGGGCGCCGATCCAGCCGAGCTGCTCCAGCTCGTCGAACACCTTCCACATGCCGATGATGCCGACGCCGCCGCCGGTGGGATAGACGATCGCGTCGGGGATCTCCCAGCCGAGCTGCTCGATCACCTCGATGCCCATCGTCTTCTTGCCCTCGACGCGGTACGGCTCGCGGCCGGCGCCGGCGTTGAGCCAGCCGTAACGTGCGGCCGCCTCGGTGAAGATCCGGAAGACGTCGCCGACCGTGCCGTCGATGCGGTAGACGTGGGCGCCGTTGATCCAGCTGCCCTTCCAGCCGAGCTCCGGCGTGTCGACCGGCAGTGCGGTGTGGATCTCGACGCCCGCGCGCGCGCCGTAGGCCGCCCACGCGTGGCCGCCGCTGCCTACGGTCGGCTGCGCGAACTTCGTGACGCCGAGCTCCTTCCAGCGCGAGATGGCGGCGGAGGCGCCGCGCGCCTTGAAGGTGCCCGTGGGGTTCACGCCCTCGTCCTTCACGTACAGCTCGCCGACGCCGGCCTCGCGCGCGGCCTTCGGCACTGGGATCATCGGCGTGAAGCCCTCCTGCATGGTGACGATGGCGGCGTCCTCGCGGACCGGCAGCAGCTCGCGATAGCGCCACATGGTGGGCGGGCGCCGGGCGATGTCGGCGGGTGTCACCGCCTTGCCGACCGCGGCAAGGTCGTAGCGCGCCAGCAGCGTGCTGCCGCACTCGCACACGGCGCGGGCGCTGTCGCCGGCGTAGAAGTTCTTGCAGCGCGCGCACTCGAGCCCGGTCAGGAAGCCACCCATCACGCCGCTCCTTGCGCGCCCGCGCCCGCTCGCCGGCCGCGCAGCCGCGGCTCGAGCAGGTCTCGGGCGCCGTCGCCCATGATGTTCATGCTTAGCACGAGCAGCATGATGGCGAGGCCGGGAAACGTGGCCAGCCACCAGCCGCTGACGAGATAGTCCTTGCCGTCGGCGAGCGCCATGCCCCAGCTCGGCGTCGGCGGCGGCACGCCGAGCCCGAGAAAGCTCAGCGTCGACTCCAGCACGATGAGGCGCCCGATCTCGGTGGTCATGATCACCAGCGCGTAGGGCAGCACGTTCGGCACGACGTGCCGGGCCACGATGCGCCAGGCCGGGGCGCCGAGCCCGCGCGCGGCCTGGATGAAGTCGTGCTCGCGCAGGCTCAGCGTCTGGCCGCGCACCACGCGCGCGTACGTCACCCAGCCGCTGACCGCGAGGATGACGAGCAGGTTGCGCAGGCTGGGGCCGAGCACCGCGATCACCGTGATCGCGAACAGGATGAACGGGAAGGCGAGCTGGATGTCGATGAGCTTGGCGATGACGGTGTCCACGCGGCCGCGGAAGTAGCCGCTCACGACGCCGAGCGCGACGCCCACCGTGCCGCCGATGAGCGACGACACCAGGCCGACGAGCAGGGAGACACGCGCGCCGTAGATCACCCGGCTCAGGATGTCGCGGCCGAGCTGGTCAGTGCCCAGCGGGTGCGTGCGGCTGCCCGCGTCCATCCAGGTCGGCGGTCGCAGGCGGGCGGAGAGATCGCCGGTGAGCGGATCGTGGGGCGCCAGCTGCGGCGCGAACAGCGCGCAGACGACGGCGGCGGCGAGCGGCACCATGGCCAGCCAGAGGCCGGGAGGAAGCCGGCGGATCACGAGCCGACGTTGATGCGCGGGTCGAGCCAGCCGTAGCAGAGATCGACGAGCAGGTTGGCGACGACGAACACCATGGCGATGACGAAGACGGCGGCTTCCACCAGCGGGAAGTCGCGATTGTTGATCGCGAAGATCAGCAGCCGGCCGACGCCCGGCCACGCGAAGATCATCTCGCACACGATGGCGCCGCCCAGCAGCAGGCCGAACTGCAGCCCGATGAGCGTGACGACCGGCAGGGCCGCATTCTTGAGCGCGTGCTTGAGGATCACGCGCCGCTCCTGCAGCCCCTTGGCGCGCGCCGTGCGCACGTAGTCGGCCTCCAGCACCTCCAGCATGCCGGCGCGCACGAGCCGTGCGATGGCCGCCGTCGGGTAGGCGGCCAGCGTGAGGGCCGGCATCACCAGCTGGCGCCACGTGCCGTAGCCGGTGGTGGGCAGGAGCTTCAGCGTGATCGCGAACACGAGCATGAGCATGAGGCCGGTCCAGAAGATCGGCGCCGACTGGCCGAGCGCGGCCAGCCCCACGGCCACGTGGTCGATGGCCGTGCCGCGACGGGCCGCCGCCACCAGCCCGAGCGGCACCGCGACGGCGACCGCGATCAGGAGTGCGGTGACGGCGAGCAGCATCGAGGCCGGCAGCCGCTCCAGCACCAGCCCCATGGCCGACTGCTGGTGCTGGAGCGACACGCCGAGATCGCCGCGCGCCATGCGTCCCAGGAAGCGGGCGTACTGCACGAGCAGCGGCTGGTCGAGCCCGAGCGCCGCCGTCAGCGCCTGGATCTCCTCCTGGCTGGCGTTGGACGGCAGCATCATCATCACGGGATCACCCGTGAGGTGGAGCACGACGAACACCAGGGTCAGCACGCACAGGACGACGATCGCCGTGTGCGCCAGCTTGCTGACCAGGTACTCCCGCATCGCTCAGCGGAAGCTGATGTCGTACACGAGGATGCGCTGGTCTCCGCGCGCCTTGTACACGAGCTCCTTGCGGGCAGCGTCGATCAGCTCGCCCTGGAACAGGAACAGCTCCACCGCCTCGTCGTGGTAGATCTGCGCGGCCTCGTGATAGTTCTTGAGCCGCTTGGCCGGGTCCAGGCTGTAGCGCGCCTCCTCCATCAGCTGATAGAAGCGCGTGCCCTCCGCGTTGCCCGGCCAGATCGAGTGCACGATGCCACCCGGCCCGCGCAGCCGCCACAGCACGCCGTCGGTGTCGTAGGTGGTGCTCGCCGGATCGGCCAGCAGCAGGCCGGGGAAGGTATTCGAGCGCAGGAGCTGGCCGCGCTGCGCCGGCTCCAGGACCCCGACCTTGGCGCGCACGCCGACGGCCTGGAACATCAGGCCGATCGCCTCGGTGAGCTGCTTGTCGTTCAGGTGGATGCCGTTGCCGCTCTGGATATCGACGTCCACGCCGCTGGCGAATCCCGCTTCGGCGAGCAGCTTCTTGGCGCGCGCCGGGTCGTAGGGGTACGGCTTGATCGCCGGGTTGTAGCCGAAGTCGGTGTTCGGGATGCCGCTGCCGATCGGGATGGCGTAGCCGTTGTACAGCTCCTTGATGATCTTGTCCTTGTCCACGGCGTAGTTCAGCGCCTGGCGCACCTTGGTGTTGGCCAGCGGACCCGTCTTGGCGTTGATCAGGTACACGGTCACGAGGTTGGTCAGCGTGTGCTCGACGCGGCAGCAGCCGGCCTTCTCGATCTGCGCGACGTGATCGGGGATGACCTTCGTGATCAGCTGCGCCTCGCCGCGCGTGAGCGCGGCCACGCGGGCGAACGTGTCGGGGATCGGCTTCCAGATCACCTTCTTGATCTTGGGGGCTGGCCGCCAGGAGTCGGGGCTCGCCTCCAGCACCACGCGGTCGTCCTTCACCCACTCCACGAAGCGGTAGGGGCCGGTGCCGACCGGCTTCTGGGCGAAGGCCTTCCAGTCGACCTGCTTGATGTACTGCGGCGGCAGCATCTGCCCGCCGTAGCCGGCGAAGCGCTTGACCAGGATCGGATCGGGCTTGGTCGTGACGACGTTCACCGTATAGGGATCGACGACCTCGACGTGGTCGATGGTGCTGAAGCCGCCGTAGACCTGGTGGACGCCCTTGGTGATCAGCCGCTCCACCGTGAACTTCACCGCCTCGGCGTTGAACGGCTCGCCGTTGTGGAACTTCACGTTCTGGCGGAGCTTGAACTGCCACGTGGTGGGATTCACGCTGCGCCACGACAGCGCCAGCTCGGGCACGATCTTGCCGATGTCCCTGGGGTCCCAGGTCACCAGCGCGTCGAACACGTTGTAGAAGAGGTTGAGGTTGTGGATCTGCGTGGCCTGCGTGGGGT
>JBKPRI010000201.1:0-4832 GCA_046734515.1 Candidatus Methylomirabilota bacterium
GTCGTGCACCCCGGCGCCGGCCACGCGCGGGGCACACTGGCGGCCGCCGCGCTCGCGCATGCGCCGAGTGTGGCGGGCGTGGGCGGCCCCCGGCGCCCCGGGATCGTCCACCGGCTCGACAAGGACACCTCCGGGCTGCTGGTGATGGCCAAGAGCCAGGCGGCCTACGACTCGCTCACGGCGCAGCTGGCCGACCGCACCATGCGCCGCGTCTACCTCAGCATCGTCCACGACCGCGTCCCCGCCGCCGAGGGCGTCATCGACAAGCCGATCGGGCGCGATCCCCGCGATCGCACGCGCATGGCGGTGGCTCCGCCCGGCAAGGGGCGGCGGGCGGTCACCCGCTGGCGCGTCCTGGAACGATTCCCGCAGTTCACGCTGGTGGAGGCGCGCCTGGAGACGGGCCGCACGCACCAGATCCGCGTCCACTTCGCGTCGCTCGGCCACCCGGTGGCCGGCGACACGGTCTATGGTGGCCGACGGAGGGCCGTCCCGGTCGCGCTGGAGGGCCTGGCGCTGCATGCCGCTGCCCTCGGCTTCGTGAACCCGGTTACCCAGGAGAGGGTGGAATACGCTTCCGGATTACCGCCGCGTATCGAGCGCCTGCTGTCTCATCTGCGACACGAAGCGGCACGACAAGCGCGTCCTGACGGGCACACGCAAGGCCGAAAATAGCCATTCTGGCGCGGGTCTGGATATGGCATGGGCATTGCCACCCACTTGCTAAAATGAGGCGTTTCGTATGAACGCATTGACCACGGTCATCCTGGCGGCGGGCGAGGGCAAGCGCATGCGCTCCCGCACGCCGAAGGTTCTGCACCCGCTCTGCGGCCGCCCCCTCATCTCCTATCCGCTGCGCCTGGCCCAGACCCTCGCCGACCGGGTCGTCATGGTGGTCGGCCCGAACGCCGAGGGCGTCCGCGCGCTGGCCGGCGCCGGCGTGACCATCGCCGAGCAGCGGGAGCGGCTCGGCACCGGCCACGCGGTGATGCAGGCGCGCCAGGCGTGCCCGTCGACCGGGGCGCTCCTCGTGCTGGCCGGCGACATGCCGCTGCTGCTGCTAGAGACCATCGAGCGCCTGGTCGAGCACCACCGTGCCGCCGGCGCCGCCGCCACCGTGCTCACGGCGGTCGTCGAGCGCCCGCAGGGCTACGGGCGCGTGCTGCGGCAGGGCGGGCGGGTCAAGCGCATCGTCGAGGACCGCGACGCCACCGACGACCAGAAGAAGATCAGCGAGATCAACACCAGCGTGTACTGCTTCGACGCCGCGCGGCTGTGGCCCGCGCTGGATCAGATCAAGCCCGATAACGACCAGGGCGAGCTCTACCTCACCGACGTCATCGGCGTGCTGGCGCGCGCCGGCGCCAAGGTCGAGGCGGTCACCGTCGCCGACCCCGTGGAAGCGATGGGCATCAACGACCGCAAGCAGCTCGCCGCGCTGGCCGGCATCCAGCGCCGGCGCATCCTCGATCGCCTCATGGCGGACGGCGTGACGGTCGTGGATCCCGCCAGCACCTACGTGGACGACACCGTGACGATCGGCCCCGACAGCGTCGTGCATCCGCAGACGGTGATCGTCGGCGCGACCACGATCGGCGAGGCCTGCGTGATCGGCGCCGGCTCGCACGTCAGCGACAGCACGCTGGCCGATCGCGTCACCCTCAAGCCGTACAGCATGATCGAGACGGCGGTGATCGAGGACGACGCGGTGCTCGGCCCGTTCTGCCACCTGCGCCCCGGCTGCCACATCGGCGCCGGCGCCGAGATCGGTAACTATGCCGAGCTCAAGAAGTCGCGCGTGGGCCGCAAGAGCAAGATCCACCACGTCTCCTACACGGGTGACGCCACCGTCGGTGACAACGTCAACATCGGCGCCGGCATGATCACCTGCAACTTCGACGGCTATCGCAAGCACCCGACCGTCATCGAGGACGGCGCGTTCGTGGGCACCAACTCGAGCCTCGTCGCGCCGCTCACGATCGGCGCCGGCGCCTATGTCGCCGCCGGCTCGGTCATCACCAAGGACGTTCCCGCGGACGCCCTCGCGCTCGAGCGGAGCCAGACGGCCGTCAAGGACGGCTGGGCCGCGCGCTGGCGGTCCGCGAATGAAAAAAAGTCCGGGAAAAAGAAGGACGGCTGAGCCATGTGCGGAATCGTCGGCTATGTGGGCGACAAGAACGCGGTCGGCATCATCGTCGAGGGTCTGAAGAAGCTCGAGTACCGCGGCTATGACTCCGCGGGCGTGGCGGTGATCGGTGCCGGCGGCGGGCTGGAGGTGCGGCGCGCGGCCGGGCGCATGAAGGTGCTGGAAGGCATCCTGCGCGAGCGTCCGGTGGCCGGGAGCCTCGGCATCGGCCACACGCGCTGGGCGACGCACGGCCGGCCCTCCGACGAGAACGCGCATCCGCACACGGACTGCGGCGGCTCGCTGGTGGTTGTGCACAACGGCATTCTCGAGAACTACCTGGAGATCAAGGAGCGCCTGGCCGCCGAGGGCCACGTGTTCAAGTCCCAGACCGACACCGAGGTGCTGGCACACCTCATCGAGCATCACCTCAAGAGCGCCGGCCGCCTGGAGCGCGCGGTGAAGCGGGCGCTCAACGAGGTGCGTGGCTCCTACGCCGTCGGCGTGGTGGCGACGGCGGCGCCCGACCGGCTGATCTGCGGCAAGCACGGCGCCGGCAGCGTGGTGATCGGGCTCGGCAAGGGCGAGATGTTCGTGGCCTCCGACATCCCGGCGATCCTCGGCCACACGCGCGACGTCGTGATCCTGGAGGACGGCGAGGTCGCGGTGGTCACGTCCACCGGCGTCGAGCTGTCGACGCTGGCCGACGAGCCGGTGCAGCGAGAGCCCGTACGGATCCTCTGGGATCCGATCATGGCGGAGAAGGGCGGCTACCGGCACTTCATGCTCAAGGAGATGTACGAGCAGCCCCGGGCCATCGCCGACACGTTCCGCGGGCGGGTGTCCCCGGAGACCGGCAACATCCTGCTGCCCGACATCAATCTGGATCCGGCGACCGTGAAGGGCATCCAGCGGGTGGTGTTCGTGGCGTGCGGCACGGCCTCGTATGCGTCGCTGCTCGGCCGCTCGATGATCGAGCGGCTGGCCGGGCTGACGGCCGAGGTCGACCTCGGCTCGGAGTTCCGTTATCGCGATGCGATCGTGGGGCCCGAGACGCTGGTGATCGCGGTGTCGCAGTCGGGCGAGACGGCCGACACTCTCGGCGCGGTGAAGGCCGCGCGGGCGAAGGGCTCGCCCATCCTGGCCATCACGAACGTGGTCGGCTCGGCGCTGTCGCGCGAGGCGACGGGCACGCTGTACATGCACGCGGGCCCGGAGATCGGCGTGGCGTCGACGAAGGCGTTCTCGACGATGGTGGTGGCGTGCTACCTCGTGGGCCTGTGGCTCGGCCGGCAGCGCGGCGTGCTGACCGCCGAGGACGTGCGCAAGTACATCCAGGACCTGGTGGAGATCCCCCGGCTGGTCGAGCAGACGCTCGAGCTCGACAACAAGATCGCCGCGCTCGCCCGTCATCTCTCGAGCGCCCGGGACTTCCTCTATCTCGGCCGCGGGCTGCAGTATCCGATCGCGCTCGAAGGCGCGCTCAAGCTGAAGGAGCTGTCGTACATCCACGCCGAGGGCTACGCCGGCGGCGAGATGAAGCACGGGCCCATCGCGCTGATCGACGAGAGCTTCCCCGTGGTGGCGCTGGCGCCGCGCGACAGCGGCTACGAGCGCATGCTCGGCAACATCGAGGAAGTGCGCGCGCGCGAGGGGCAGGTCATCGCGGTCGTCCAGGTGGGTGACAAGCTGATCGCCTCGAAGGCCGAGCATGTCATCGAGGTGCCGGCCGCGGCCGAGATGCTGATGCCGCTGATCACGGTGGTGCCGCTGCAGCTGCTCGCGTATCACATCGCGGTGCGGCGCGGCTGCGACGTCGACCAGCCCCGCAACCTGGCCAAGTCGGTGACGGTGGAGTAGCGCCTCGACCCTCATCCGCTGGGACGTCGATCACGAGACGCGTCATCCCTACGGGCGCGTCTCGCCCGATCCGGGGCGCTGGGCGCCGATCGGGTTCCCGCCGCCGTGGCCCGACCGTCCGTGGCTCTTCGCCGTCATGGTGGCCTCGGCCAACGGCGTGGTGGCGTGGCGCCGGCGCGACGCCAAGGACGATCCCGTGCTCGCCATCCTCGGCGGCGACCGCAAGCACCCGGCCCGCATCGCCGACAAGCTTCACATGCGCTACCTGCGCTGCTTCGGCGACGTGTCCGTGGGCGCCGAGACCGTCCGGACCCAGCCGGAGCTGGTGCTCTCGCCGCAGCAGCCCAGCGACGAGCCGCTGCCCGAGCTGTTCGCGTTCCGCGAGCACGCGGCGCTGCCGCGCCAGCCCCGCAACATCGTGTACTCCATCCACGGCCGCCTGCCGATGAATCACCGCATCTTCACCACGCCCGGGATCCATCCCGTGGTGATGACGACCGCGGCGGGTGGCGCCGAGATCCGCCGGCGGGCCGGCGCGGCGGTGCCGCCGGCGCTGGTGATGGAAGATCTGCTCGACCCGGCCGGCCTGCGCCGCGCCCACGCGCGACTGTTCTCGGAGCTCGGCGTGCGCTACCTCGACTGCGAGGGCGGGGAGACGGTGCTGCGATCCCTGCACGCGGCGAACTTGCTCGACGAGGTCTTCCTGACCGTCACGCCGCACGTGGTCGACGAGACGGCCCACGAGGGCGTGCTGAAGATCTTCGACTTCGAGGCGGAGGGCGCGCGTCTGATCGCCGAGGGCTACGCGGCGGCGGATCCGTCCTGGCGCTTCCGGCGGTGGCGCTTC
>JBKPRI010000202.1:0-18904 GCA_046734515.1 Candidatus Methylomirabilota bacterium
GTCCTGGGTGACGTCGGTGGGCACCGCCAGCGCGCGGCCGTTGCCCGCCCGGATGGCGCCCGCCACCTCGGCCAGGTCGGCGCGCGAGCGCGAGGCGAGCACGACCGCGGCGCCCTCGGCGGCGAACGCTTCGGCGATGGCGCGGCCGATGCCGCGGCCGGCGCCGGTGACGAGTGCGACCTTGCCGGCCAGTGCGTGGCTCATAGCTGCAGCCCCCGTCCCGCCTTGATCAGCTCCATGAACTCCGCGCGCGTCTCCGGGCGGTCGCGGAAGCCGCCGAGCATCGCGGAGGTCACCGCCTTGGAGTTCTGCTTTTCCACGCCGCGCATGAGCATGCAGAGGTGGACGGCCTCGATGACCACGGCGACGCCGCGCGGCTGCAGCACCTCGTTCAGCGTGTTGGCGATCTGCGTGGTCAGCCGCTCCTGCACCTGCAGCCGCCGCGCGTACATGTCCACCAACCGCGGGATCTTCGAGAGGCCGACGATCTTCTTGTGCGGCATGTACGCCACGTGGCACTTGCCGATGAACGGCAACAGGTGGTGCTCGCAGAGCGAGGTCATGTCGATGTCCTTCACGATCACCATCTCGTCATACTCCTCGACGAACAGGGCATCGTTCAGGACGTCGTGGGGGTTCTTGCTGTAGCCCGACGTCAGGTACCGCATGGCGGCCGCCACGCGCGCGGGGGTCTTCTCCAGGCCCTCGCGATGGACGTCTTCCCCCAGCTCCTTCAGGATGTGCTCCACCGAGCGCTCGATCGGATCGCGATCCGACATCAGGCCTCTCCCCGGTACTCGAACCGATTCTTCGCCGTCTCCTCGACGACGACACGGCGTAAACGCCCGGACGGCAGCGCCGGTTTCAAGGCCTGCCAGAACGCGCGCGCGAGCCCCTCGCCCGTCGTGATGACGCCGGCCAGCGGCGGCGCGTGCTCGAGCTGGTGATGGTCCACGTGCTCGAGGACGGACGACGCCACCGCGCGGTCCACCGCCTCCAGATCGACGGCGAACCCGGTGCGCGGGTCCGGGGCGCCGGCCACCGTCACCTCGAGGTAGTAGTTGTGGCCGTGCGGCCGTGCGCACTGGCCGTAGAGCACCGCGTTGTCAGCCGGGCTCAGCCTCGGGTTGCTGAGGCAATGGGCCGCGCTGAAGTGATAGACGCGGGTGAGCTCGACGGTGCGGTCGGGCATGTCACGATCCATCATAGTCCACGAACAGCGTGGGGTCTTCCCACACCCGCACGCGGGCGAGCCGGTCCCCGCCCAGCTTGGCGGCGAGCAGATCCCACACCACCAGCGCGATGTTCTCCGTCGTCGGGATGCGGTCGCGGAAGAGCGGATCGGCGTTGAGATCGGCATGGTCGAAGCGCTCGATGACGGCTTCCTGCACGAGGCGCTTGAGCTCGCCGAGGTCGATCACCATGCCGGTGCGTGGATCGATGTCGCCGCGCACCGTGACGTCGAGCGTGTAGTTGTGCCCGTGCGGCACGGTGAGGCGGCCGAAGGTCCGGGCGTTCTCGTCCTCCGACCAGGCGGCCACGCGGTAATGGTGACCGGCCGAGAACGTGAAGCGGCGGGTGGTGGCGACGGCGCTCATGCGACGGCGGTCTCCACGAAGCGGCGCGCGATCGGCTCCAGATCGTACGCGGTGATCCGCGCCGCGCCCGCCGCGCCGAGCGCGTCGCGCAGGCCGGGGTTCGTCAGCAGCGTTTCCAGCGCCATGGCCAGCTCCTCCGGACTCTCACGATTCACCAGCAGGCCGGTGCGGCGGTCCTCGACCAGCTCGGGCACCGCCGCCGCCCGGCACGCCACCACCGCCAGCCCGGCCGCCATCGCTTCCGCGAACACGAGGCCGAAACCTTCCTGCACGGTGGGCAGACAGAAACAATCCGCACCTACGTATTCTACGGCGAGTTCCTGGCGCGAGATGTCGCCGAGGAAGGTGACCGTCTCACCGAGGCCGAGGGAGGCGTGCAGCGCGCGCAGGCGCGCGGACTCCGGCCCCTCCCCTACGATGCGCACGCGCGCGTGCGGGATTCGGCCGCGCAGGATCGCCGCGGCCCGCAGCAGGTCTTGCAATCGCTTGCGCGGATACATGCGCGCGACGGCCAGCACGGTCGGCCCCGAGCGCGCCGGCCGCGGCGCCGCCGCGAACCGCCGGCGCCACTCTGCGAGGTCGATCGGCTCCGGCACGACGACCAGACGCTCGGCGGGCACGCCGTAGGCGGCGTGGGCGACCGATGCCGAGTAGCGGCTGGGCACCACGACGCGGTCGGCCCGGGCGGTATTGAGCCGCTCCCAACCCGCCTGCACCCCCAGCAGCGCGCGCACGAGCCCGCGCTCATTCCGCTGCTCGTCGGCGATGATGCCCTTGAGTGCCACGACGAACCGCACGGGCGGCGCTCCCACCGCCGCGCGCACGCGCCGGCGTCGGGCCCAGAGGAATCCATCGAGGTCCACGCCGACGACGACGTCGGCGGCCGGAGGCGCCGCCGCCACCTGCGCGTTGTAGAGCCAGCGGTCGAGCGTGTGAAAGCCCGTGCGGCGGCCGAGCGGCCGGCACGTCACCGCGTGGCCCAGCCGCTCGAGGCCGCGCGCGAGGCCGTCGATGGCGACCCAGGTGCCGCTGCCTTCGGTGGGATTGAACGGGGTGGAGCTGAGGACCTCGAACCGCACGCGGCGCGTCAGCGCCCGTGGAACTTCGGCCGCCGCTTCTCGAGGAAGGCGCGCGTGCCTTCCCGGTAATCCTCGCTGGTCATCGCCTCGATCTGGAGCGCGCGCAGCCGCGCGCGATTGTCGTCGTTCCAGCCGGCCAGGTAGGCCTGGATCGCCGCCTTGGAGCCGCGCACCGACAGCGGCGCGTTGTCCGCAAGCGTGGCGAGATAGTCGTGCGTCATCTGCTGGAGCTCCGCCGCCGGGACCAGCCGCTGGATGAAGCCGATCGTCAGCGCCTCGCGGTCGCTCACCGTGCGCGCCGAGAAGAGGATGTCCTTGGCATAGGCGGGACCGACGAGATCCACGAGCTGCCCGATGGCCTCCAGCGGGTAGATGATGCTGAGCCGCGCGGCAGGGATCCCGAACTTCGAGCCCTCGGCGGCGAAGCGCAGGTCGCACGCCATGGCCACGCCCATCGCGCCGCCCATGCAGTAGCCGTAGATCATGGCGATGGTCGGCTTGGGGCACTCGCGCACCGCCGCGTAGGCCGCCGATGTCGTCGCGTTGTACTTGAGCGACGTCTCCGTATCCTTGCGGCTCTCGGGAAACTCCGAGATGTCGGCGCCCGAGGCGAAGGCCTCGGTCCCCGCCCCGCGGTAGACGATCGCCCGCACGGAGTCGTCCTTCACGAGGCCCTGCGTGATCGTCGCGATGTCCGCCCACATGGCCAGGCTGATCGCGTTCCGCATCCGCGGCCGGTTGAAGCTGACAGTCGCGATGGCGCCCTGCTGCTCGACGAGGATGTCGCTCACGGTCGCTGAGTGTACATCATCGATTCGCGTGCAGCAGGGGTCGGTCAATGCGGCACCATCGGGCAGAAATCAACCATCCGGCGTGGCCCTTACGTGTCATAAGTATCTGTTAATGCAGCGATTTATTCGTGGCCCACGTCTTGCCCATGGTATGGGCAGGACTCTTCCGACAAAGGCAAACCAGCCGTGAGGCTGGGACGCAAAGCCACGGGTGAGGGCGACAGCCCTGACAGCCGGGTTACCGAAGAAGAGGGGCGCCATGGTGGCGAGCCCTCCGGAGAGAGCCATCCAAGGGGGGAGCCGTGGTGTGTCTACAGTCCGGCAGACCGGAAGCGCGAGCTACGAAGCCGCTCAGCGGCGTGCACGTCGTCCTCGTCGACGACGAGCAGGATATCCGTGATCTGTTCAGCGACGTGCTGCAGATCGCCGGCGCTCACGTGCGTGTGGCGACCTCCGCGCGCGACGCCTTGAGCCTGATCGAGGCCGAGATGCCTCACGTCGTGGTCAGCGACGTGATGATGCCGCACGAGGACGGGTACTGGCTCATCGCCGCGATCCGCGGCATGGGGCCACGCCGGCCACGAACACTGGCCATCACCGGGGACGCTCAGCAGCACTCTCGGGATGCGATGCTGCGGGCCGGCTACGACGCGCATCTCACCAAGCCGATCGGCGTCGATACGCTGGTGCGGGCGGTGGGACGCCTGGCGGGCCGCGCGCCGTGAGGGATCGTTCAGCGGCCGCGCAGTGATCCGGCCATGAGGGCGGCGCCGACGACACGTTCGAGGTGTTCCCACTCGAACGGCTTCTGGACGTAGTCGAAGGCGCCGCGCTTCAGCGCGCCGCGGGCAATGTCGAGGTTCGTGACCGCGGTGAGCATGATCACCGGCAAGTCCGGCCAGCGAAGACGGAACTGCTGGAGCGCCTCGATGCCGTCGATGCCCGGCATCATGATGTCGAGCAGCACCAGGTCGGGCCGGTGAATGTCCGCCAGCATGAGCCCGTCTCCGGCCTGGGTGGCGCCGATCACCTCGTACCCGGAGCCGGAAAAGTACACCGAGACGACCTCGACGACATCGGCTTCGTCGTCGATCACCAGGATGCGGCCGAGGCTCTCGAGCGCGTCGTTCCGTGGCGGCATCAGCATACCGACGACGCTATCAAATTGCGGCGCCACGACCGCATTCAGAATTTTTTCCACACCCGGCGGCCACATTCTGGCCGATGGTCATGCGCTGATCAGGTTAAAGCCTGACGGGGCCGACGGGGATGGTGGCGGTGGGAGGAATTGAACCTCCGACACGGGGCTTATGAGACCCCTGCTCTGCCGCTGAGCTACACCGCCTGAGCAGGCCGCGACGCGAACGGCCGAGTGTACCACGCAGCCGCGTCGCCCTTCCCCTGCAACGCCCGCCTTCGAGTGGGGAATTCCCTCCGTGCAACTCCCTGCAGGGTGCCCGCTCAAGCATCGGCGCGGCCGATCCCAACTCGCGGTGAATACAGGCGCTCGGCCCTGCGCGCCACGCGCGAGGGCGCGTGGTCCCTCCGTTGCTTTTTCTACATCGCGTCGCACAGCCTTCGCCAAGGAGTCGATCGTGAACGAGCGCTCCATCCGTCGGGCCGTGACCGTGCTGTTCCTGCTCCTCGCCGTCTTTCCCGCCACCGCCGCAGCGACCACGACCGCCCAGGCTTGGGAGGAGATCGGCGGCTCGGCCACCGGCCAGGGCATCAGCGCCAGCGAACTCGGCGTGGTGCCCGAGCATCGCAACGCGTCGATCGTGATCGACGCGGACGGCCGCCCCGTGGTGGCGTATACCGACTGGGCCGACATCATCGTGCGACGCTGGAACGGCTTGGAGTGGGAGATCATCGCGCAGCCGGGCGGCGGGCATTTGCCCCAGCTCGTGCAGGACGCGGCGGGGCGGATCTACCTCGGCTGGATGCACTTCGTGCCCGAGATGACGAGCTGGGAGGTCTTCCTGCTCGTGCGCGATCCCGCCACCGGTGACTGGACGGAGATCGGCGGCTCGGCCACCGGCGGCGGCATCAGCGCGGCGGACGGGCGCGCGAACGTCAACTCCTTCTCGCTGGCGCTCGGTCCCGACGGCACGCCCTGGGTGGCCTACGACACCACGCCGACGGCCGGCGCGGACTTCACCACCACGGCGAGCGGCATCGCCCTCGACAGCCAGCAGATCTACGTGAAGCACTGGACCGGTCCCACCGGCTGGGCCTACGTGGGCTCCGGCCGCACGGGCGGCGGCGCCAGCAGCGTCCCGAGCTTCGTGTTCACGAACGGCAACGGCACGGCCAACTTCGCGCTACACGGCGCGCTCAGCCCCACGCTGGCCGTGCCCGGCAACGGCAGCCCGGTGCTGGCCTTCGTCTACACGAGCGAATTCCAGAACGGCAATCCGCCGGAGTTCAACGGCCTCAACGACGACATCTACGCGGTGACGTGGACGGGCGGCGCGTGGGTGCCGATGGGTCCGGCCGTGCCGGCAACGGCCGCGGGCGCCGGGCTCGGCGGTCCGGGCGGCATCAGCAACGACGGTGGCTGGTCGTTGGAAGGCTTCATCAATCGCCTGAACCGGCCGTACGTGATCATCGCCCGCGACGGCGCGCCGGTGCTGGGGTGGGGCGAGACGAGCGACGTCGACGCCCTGCGCCACATGTTCGTGCGCCGCTGGAACGGCAGCGCGTGGCAGGGCCTCGGCTCGGCGAGCGGCGAGCTGGCCAGATCCTCTGCCCTCTTCGACATCTCGCTTGCGCCCGGCCTGAACGGCCCGATCGCGGCGTGGGCCGGCGGCGGCGGTCTCGACTCGTCGATCTTCGTCCGTGCGTTCGACTCGAGCACCGGCCACTGGAACGAAATGGGCATCGGCTCGGGCAGCGGCACCGGCATCTCGGGCGGGGCGAAGCGCGATCACACGCCGTGGATCACGGTGGACGCGGCGGGCGTGCCGAGCGTGACGTGGATCGAGGCGCCCGACGTCGAGTCGAGCGGTCAGACGTTCGTGCGCACCTTCGATCCGCGCAGCCTGGCCGACCTGCAAGTCACTGCGCTCACGGTCCCGGCGATGATGCGCACGGGCGGCACGATCGCGGTGGCGAACACCGTGCGCAACGTCGGCACGCAGCCATCGCCCAGCGTCCCGCTCACCTTCTACCTCTCGACCGGCACCACGCGCGGACCGGGCGACGTCCTGCTGGGTTCGCGCAGCGTCGCGGCGATCGCCGTCGGTGGGACGAGCGCGGCGACAACCATGCTGACCCTGCCGCCGTCCGTCGAGCCGGGCACCTACCGGGTGCTCGCCGTCGTGGACGAGGCCAACGCCGCCGCCGAGCGCAACGAGAGCAACAACGTCGGCGTCTCGGCCGCGATGACCGTCACCCTGTTCCGTCCCGAGCTGGCGTTCACCGCCTTCTCGGTCCCGGCCGCCGGCGCCACCGGCAAGACGCTGGCCATCACCAACACCGTGCGCAACAGCGGCGTGGCACCGGCCACGGCCTTCACGGTGCGCTTTTACCTGTCCAGCGACGACACGCTCGACTCCGGCGACACGCTGCTCGGCACCCGCACGATCACGAGCCTCGCCGCCGGCGCCTCGAGTTCCGTCGTGACGACCGTCACGATCCCGGCGGAGACGTCGGCTCCGGCCGCCTACCGCGTGATCGGCGTCATCGATGCCGACAACCAGCAGACCGAGCTCGACGAGGACAACAACACGGCCGTCTCCGGCCCGATCAACATCACGCTCTATCGCCCGGATCTCACGATGACCGCGATCACGATGCCCGCCACGGGCGCCACCGGCCGCCCGCTGGCCATCACCAGCACCGTGCGCAACGGCGGGCTCGCGCCGGCCACGGCGTTCACCGTGCGCTTCTATCTCTCGACGGACGGCACACTCGACGCGGGCGACGTCCTGCTCGGCTCGCGGATGCTCACGAGCCTGGCGCCCGGCGCCAGCAGCACCGCGGTGACGATGGTCACGATCCCGGCCGACACGCCGGCGCCGGCCAGCTACCGCATCATCGCGGTGGCCGACGCCCTCGGCCAGCAGGTCGAGACGGACAAGACGAACAACACGATGGCGTCCGCTGCGGCGGTCGAGATCAGCCTCTATCGGCCGGATCTCATGCTGACCGCGCTCACGATGCCGGCGACGGGCGCCACCGGCCGCCCGCTGGCCATCACCAGCACCGTGCGCAACGGCGGGCAGGCACCCGCGACGGCCTTCACCGTGCGGTTCTATCTCTCCGCAGACGGCACGCTCGACGCGGGCGACGTCCTCCTCGGCTCGCGGATGCTCACGAGCCTGGCCGCCGGCGCCAGCAGCACCGCGGTGACGACGGTCACGATCCCGGCCGACACGCCGGCGCCGGCCAGCTACCGCATCATCGCGGTGGCCGACGCCCTCGGCCAGCAGGTCGAGACGGACGAGGCGAACAACACATTGGTGTCCCCGGCGGCGGTCGAGATCAGCCTCTATCGGCCGGATCTCATGCTGACCGCGCTCAGCGTGCCGGCCTCCGGCGCCGCTGGACGCCCGCTGGCCATCACGCATACCGTGCGCAATGCCGGTCCGGCGCCCGCCACGGCCTTCAGCGTACGGTTTTATCTCTCGGCGGACGCCACCCTCGACTCGGGCGACGTCTTCCTCGGCTCGCGGGCCCTCACGGGCCTGGCGGCCGGCACCAACAGCAGCGCGGTCACCACGGTCACCATCCCCGCCAACACGTCGGTGCCGTCGACATACCGCATCATCGCCGTCGTGGACGAGCTCGGCCAGCAGACCGAGACCCAGGAGGGCAACAACGTCATGGCGACCTCGGCCCCCATGACGGTCATCGCGTACCTGCCGGATCTCCGGGTGACCGCGCTGTCAGTGCCCGCGGGCGCGACGGCCGGGCGGATGCTGACCATCACGCACACCGTCGCCAACGTCGGACCCGCCCCGGCCGGCCTCTTCACCGTGCGCTTCTACCTGTCGGCCGACGACACCTTCGACGCCGGCGACGTGCTGCTCGGCGCGCGCGCCATCCCGAGTCTGAGCCCCGGCCCCGGCAGCAGCACGATCACCACCGTGATGGTGCCGGCCGGCACCGTCGTGCCCGATCCGTATCGCGTGATCGCGGTCGTCGATGCGTTCGGCCAGCAGGCCGAGCTCGACGAGAGCAACAACGTCACGGTCTCCTCGCCCCGCGCGGCGGGCACAGCGACAGCGAGCCACTAAGCGCGTCCCGCTCGGCCACCGACGTCGCGCCCGCCACCGATTGGTCCTTCCGGCGGCGGCGAAAGATGTCGGTGGCCGAATGTTTGCTGTATACTCCGCCACGGAATTTGGACCCACGATTCCGCTGCTCATACGGCTGGCCGGGTACGGCTCGGAGGATCTTCACATGCAGTTCCGCACGCAACCCTGGCACGATGACGCTGCCGTCCTCGGCACCCTCGAAGAGGACGACGATTTCGAAGACGAAGACCTGGACGACGACGAGGATGACGACGAGGACGATGATCTCGAGGACGACGACGACGACGAGGACGAGACCGTCCTGGACGGCGACGAGCTGACGGCCGACGAAGACGAGGACGACGACGACGACGAGGACGAGGACGAGGACGACGAGGATCTCGAGGATGACCTCGAGGATGACCTCGAGGAGGAGGAGGACGACGACGACGACGACGAGGACGAGGAAGACGACGACGATGAGGACGATGACGAGTAGTCCATCATTCGACTAGGAGGAGGGGCCATGGGCCTACTCAGCGGTGACGGCTGGCTGTTTCTCCTGCGGTGGTTCCATTTCCTCGCCGGCATCACCTGGATCGGCATGCTGTACTACTTCAACTTCGTCCAGACCCCCTTCTTCGGCAGCAAGTTCGTGGCCGACAATCCCCCCGTGCGCAGCGGCATCGTGCGCGGCGGCCTGCTGGACAGTGCGCTGTGGTGGTTCCGGTGGGGCGCGATGTTCACGTTCATCACCGGCTGGCTCTACATCCTGCACGTGGCGTTCGCCCGGTACGGCGGCCTGCGCGAGTTCGCCGCGACCTCGTACGGCTGGAAGATCTTCTTCGGCGGCATGCTCGGGTCGACGATGTGGGCGAACGTGTGGTTCGTCATCTGGCCGAACCAGCAAATCGTGATGCGCTCGGCGGAGCAGGTGGCCACGGGCGGCCAGGCGATTCCCGAGGCCGCGGCACGCGGTGCCCGCGCCGGCGTGGCCTCGAGGACGAACACGATGCTGTCGATTCCGATGCTGTTCTTCATGGGCGCCGCCTCACACCTCGGCATGGCGAACCCGGCCACCGGCGGCGCGAAGTGGGGCGCGCTGATCCTCCTCGCCGTGGTGATCCTCCTGGTCGAGATCAATGCCCTCGTGGGGCCCGCGGCGCCGGCCAGCGGCGGCAAGAAGATCCTGGCGACGCTGAGCGGCACCTTCTGGGCGGGCTTCATCCTGACCGCGATCCTCTACGTCGTGCTGGCGATGCTGTTCCACTAGACCTCGGCGAGCGTCTCACCAGGGCCCGGCGTCCTCACGCCGGGCCTTGGTGTCTCTGCCGCCGGGCTACTTGAGGTAGGCGGCCAGCGCGGGGACGTCCCCGGCGACCTGTGGTTGCGGCGGCATCACCGAGGTCGGCCGCTTCGGCTTGTATCCGGCCGGATAGGCACCGCGCAGCACCTTCGCCTCGAGCAGCTCCCGCGACGAGCCCTTGATCTCCGGTCCCACCGGCCCCGGCTGCGAGGGATCGAAGGCGTGGCACGCGGTGCACTGGCTGGTGTAGACGGTGCGGCCGCGCTCGGCCTCTGGGCTCAGCTTCTCCTGTCCGCAGCCGGCCAGCGCGAGCGCGGCGATGCCGGCCAGCAGCGCGCGCCTCACGCCAGGTCCTCGGCGAGCCGCCGGCGGGCCGCCGCGGTCAACACCGTCCGCCCGCGCTCGTTCGGATGCTCGACGACGAGGGCAACCTCCGACTCGGCGAACGCGCGGCGCGCCACGGGCGGCAGCGCGAAACGCACGAAGTGGACGGCCGAGAGCTTGCCGAGCTGCTCGTCCGAGTGCCCGGTCTCGAAGACGCCCACCACGACGTGCGGGCCCACCTGCAGCCGCACGTAGTCGCGAGTGTCGATGCCGAGCAGCGCGTCGAGCACCGGCTTGATGCGCGCCGGCTCGCCGATCTCGATGAACATGGTGGCGGCCAGCTCACCCGGGCGCGGCAGCAGCGAGTTGTACACGGCGATCTCGTCGGCGATCTTCCCCTCGTCCACCAGGCGCTCGGCACGGACCATTTCCTGGATCTGGAACCAGACCGTGTCGCGGTTCTCGAAGACGAAGGACAGGTAGCGGCCCACCGCCACGCGCCGCTCGGCCTTGAGAGCGATGACGGCCTGCCGGCGCGCCTCGCGCACCTTCTCGTAGTCGTAGAGGTTGAGAATCTCGCCGGCGCCGATCGGTCTCATGCGTCGTCGAGCCCGTAGGCGTGGGCGAGGATCTGGACGGGATGGCGCGCCTCGACGCCGGTGCCCTGCGCGATCTGGAGCGCCGCGAGCGGGCAGTCGGTGGCCACCGTGGGGGCGCCCGTCTTCACGGCCTCGAAGAGCGGCGCCGCCACCTTGAGCGAGAGCTCGAAGTACTGGGTCTTGAAGCCCCAGGTGCCATCCACCGCGGAGCAGCGCTCGACGACGTCGACCGTGGTGTCGGGAATGACGCGCAGCACGTCGGCCGATTTCGTCCCGATGTTCTGCGCGCGCAGGTGACACGGCACGTGGTACGTCACCCGGCCCACCGGGCGGCTGAAGCGCGTGTCGAGGCCACCCTCGGCGCGGAGCTGGGCCAGATACTCGAAGAGGTCGCGCGTGTTGGCGGCCACGAGCCGCGCGTCCTCGGAGCCGTCGAGCCACGGATATTCCTGCTTGAGCATGTAGCTGCACGTGGGGCCGGGCGAGACGATCTGGCGCCCCTCGCGCACCGCCGCCGCCAGCGTGCGCACGTTGTCGCGCACGAGCGCGCGGCACTCGTCCACCGCGCCGCCATCGAGGTAGGGCATCCCGCAGCACCGCTGCTCGGGCAGCGCCACGTCCACCCCGTTGCGCTCGAGCACGGCCACCGCGGCCCGCCCGATGGCCGGCGCGTTGTACTCCACCGTGCACGTCGCGAACAGGGCGATTTTTTTCGTCACCCCTCCGCCGCCCGCGGCGGTCTTCCGGCGGCGGCGAAACCAGGCGCTGAAGGTCGGGCGATGGAAGCGCGGCAGCGCGCGCTTGCGGTGAATGCCGACGATCCACTGCATGAAGGCGCGATGCACGCTCAGCTCGTTGAGCCAGTTCGACAGCGGCGCCGCCAGTGACCCGAGCTTGCCGACCAGCGCCGTATTGCCCAGCATGCGGTCCTGCCGCGAGACACCGGCGCGCTTGCCCTCCGCCGCGCGCGCCCGCAACATCAGACGCGGGAAGTCGACCGCCCAGCGATGGGGCGGCGTGTACGGACAGTGGTTGAAGCACAGCTTGCACTGGTAGCAGAGATCGACGACCTCCTTGAGGTCGGCGGTGGGCAGCTTCTCGGCATCGCCGTCCACGGCGTCCACGTCGAGGCGGTCGAACATCACCTTGAACGACGGGCACAGCGGCAGGCATCGCCGACAGCCGTTGCAGATGTCGTAGACGCGCCGCAGCTCCGTCTCCACGGCAGCGGAGTCCCAGAACTGCGGCTGCGTCAGGTCGAACACGGGACGGTCAGATCGCCGCCGTCAGATCGCGTCCGACGGCTCCTTGCCGGCGATCTGAGTCAGCATCTTGTTGAACCGGCCGGCGTGCGACTTCTCGGCCTTGGCCAGCGTCTCGAACCACTCGGCGAGCTCGGCGAAGCCTTCCTCCCGCGCGGTCTTCGCCATGCCCGGGTACATCTGCGTGTACTCGTAAGTCTCGCCGGCCGCCGAGGCCTTCAGGTTCGCCTCGGTCTTGCCGATCGGCTCGCCGGTGGCGGGATCGCCGACTTCCTTCAGGAAGTCGAGGTGGCCGAAGGCGTGCCCCGTCTCGGCCTCGGCGGTGTCGCGGAACAGGCCCGCGATGTCGGGAAAGCCCTCGATGTCGGCCACGCGCGCGAAGTAGAGATACCGGCGGTTGGCCTGCGACTCACCGGCGAACGCATCCTTCAGGTTCGCGAGGCTCTTGCTGCCCTTGAGGCTTCGTCCTGCCATAACCTGCTCCTTTTTGAGGGTTTCTGGGTGGCGCCGTGCGGCGCTGACAGCGGCCGCAGCGGCCGTAGAGCTCGGTGCGGCGCGAGAGCACCTCGAAGCCGGCCGGCATGGGAGCGACGGCGAGGTGCGCCGCCGCCGCCGGCACGTCGTAGATGCGGCGGCACGTCACGCAGGTGAAGTGGTCGTGATCCGTCGTGTTGCCGTCGAAGCGCATGCCGCCCGTGTCGGCGCGCTCGGTCAGCAGGCCTTCGGCCGCCAGCATGCGCAGATTGCGATAGACGGTGGCCAGGCTCACGCGCGGCAGCCGGCGCCGGACGTCGCGATAGACCGTCGCCGCCGAGGGATGCGCCTCGCTGGCGCGCACGACGTCCAGGATGAGCCGCCGCGCCCGCGTCAGCCGCTTGCCGGTGGCACGAAGCGCCTCCGCCCCGCTCGTCTTGGTAATCGTTCGCATTAAGCGCCGCGGATTGTACTGGCGCCCGGACGCGCGTGTCAAACGGCGGATCGAGGGAAGACGGGGGAAGAGGCGAAAAGGAGGGGAAGAGGGGAACCCTGCGAGGGTTCCCCTCGACAAAAAGTGATTAGCCGCGCAGACGTACCCGTGCGGTGTCGAGATCGATGATGCGCGCGGGCCCGAGCGAGCGGGGCTGCGCGGACAGGATCATGTCGGCGCGCTGCTCGAGGACCGCGGCATCCTCGTGCAGATCGGGGCGGCCGAACCGGCGCAGCACGTCCCACGTCTCGGCGGCCGTGAGCTTCAGGCGCCACCAGAAGGCCAGCAGGCGCAGCCGCAGCACGAGCGACGCGGACAGGCGCGGCCGGCGCATGGGCTCCGGCTCGGAGGGCGCCAGGTAGTAGACGTTCGAACGCGGTGCCGGGCTCAGGCTCGTCGGGCTCATCGCAGTCCTCGCTCTTCCATCAGTGCCGACACGCGACGCCAGGCGCCGGTGAGCACGTCATCAAGGGCGGCCTCGGCGCGATAGGCGGCGAAGGTCGCCGACACACGATCACGCGTGGTGGTGGCATCGGCAGCGCGCACGTGGGCGTCGGCGGCGGCCGCACCCAGCGTCTCCCGGGCCTCGTCCAGCGACGCCAGCAGCGAGCGCGTGGCGCCCAGCTGGGTCCGGAGCGCGTCGGGCCGGGCAGAAGGCTCGGCCAGGACGACGGCGCGGCGCGCAGGTGGGGTCTTGATGGACGTCGCCAGCACGATCTCCGGCCGCCACAGCGATACGGCGGGCGAGACCTTCAGCTTGCGGCGTGGCGTCGAGAGCTCGACCGGGCGGGGACGCGTCGTCTTCATGGCCTCCTGTAGGGCAACGAAGATGCCACGGCGGATGGCGCTCAACGCCGCGGAAACGTGGAGGTTGGAAGAACGACAAACGAGAACCGCCAGGGAGTTCCTCCGGGGGCCCGGGAGGGCCTCCCGACAGCAGGCGCGTCAGTCGGTCGGGGCGAGCTTGAAGTCGCGGATCTTCTTGTTGAGGGTTTTGATGTCGACCTCGAGCACGCGCGCCGCGCGCGCCTTGTTCCAGGCCGTGGCCTGGAGCACCTGCTCGACGTGGCGGCGCTCCACCTCGGCCAGCGGCACCAGCACGCCGGCCGGCTCCGATGGCGCCGCGGAGACTGCCGCGGGCGCCGCCGGGACGGCCGCGGAGGTCGTGGACGCGCTCGGCGTGCGACTGAACTCGGCGGGGAGGTCGGCGGCGCGCACCTCGCTGCCCTCGTGCAGGATGTGGAGCCGCTCGACGAGGTTCCGCAGCTCGCGGATGTTGCCCGGCCAGCCGTACTCGATCAGCCGCTCGACCGCATCGGCCGAGAAGCGCAGCGCCTTGCCCTTGCGCGAGTGGGCGCCGAGGAAGTGGTCGATCAGCATCGGGATGTCGCTGCGGCGCCGGCGCAGGGGCGGCACCGGGATCACGATGGTGCTCACGCGATAGAAGAGGTCCCACCGGAAGTGCGCGTCGCCCGCCTCGCGCGCGAGGTCCTTGGCCGTGGCCGCCACCACGCGCACGTCCACGTGGAAGACGCGCTCTTCGCCCACGCGCCGGACCTCGCCCGAATCCAGCGTCCGCAGCAGCCGCACCTGCATGGCCGGCGACATCTCGCCGATCTCGTCGAGGAACAGCGTGCCGCCGTTGGCCGCCTCGAAGAGTCCCACGCGCGAGCTGATGGCGCCGCTGAAGGCGCCCTTCTTGTGGCCGAACAGCTCGCTCTCCAGCAGCGTATCGGGCAGGGCG
Organism: Candidatus Methylomirabilota bacterium; assembly: GCA_046734515.1. Lineage (GTDB taxonomy): Bacteria > Methylomirabilota > Methylomirabilia > Rokubacteriales > CSP1-6 > AR5. The sequence goes on from JBKPRI010000202.1 coordinate 14,911, forward strand.
CCGCAGTTGATGGACACGAACGGCCGCGCCGCGCGGGGCGACTGCAGGTGGATGCTGCGCGCCACCAGCTCCTTGCCGGTGCCGCTCTCGCCTTGCACCAGCACCGGGCTGTCGCTGGCCGCCACCCGCGCGATCACCGCCAGCACCTCGCGGATCTCCGGGCTGGTGCCGACGATCGTCGGCAGCCCGTCGCGGCGCGTGATGACCTCCTTGAGGGCGGAGTTCTCGCGCCGCAGCGACTTCTTCTCGAACGCCTTGGCCACCACCTCGCGGAGCTCCGCGTTCTTGCAGGGCTTGGTGATGAAGTCGTAGGCGCCCAGGCGCATCGCTTCCACCGCCGTCTCCACGTCGGCGTGGCCGGTGAGGACGATGAGCTCGGTGTCGATCTCGGCCGCGCGCGCCCAGCGCAGGATCTCCAGGCCGGAGTGATCGGGGAGCTGCACGTCGACGACGGCCACGTCGAACTCCTCGCGGCCGAGAATGTTCATCGCCTCGGCGCCCGAGGCGGCCTCGGTGACTTTCGCGGTGCCGTCATTCTCGAGCACGGCGGCCAGCAGACCGCGAACATCGGTGTCGTCGTCGACGACGAGAACGTGGAAGACGTCCGGCATGCTGGCGCGATTCTACCACTTCCGGTAAACTCCCCTTCTCAGGAGGACGCCTCGAATGTCGCAACCCCCGGGGCTCCGGATCGAGGGAGCCCGCCAGAACAACCTCAAGAACGTCTCCCTCGAGATTCCCCACGATCGGCTCACCGTCGTCACCGGCGTTTCCGGCTCCGGCAAGTCCTCGCTGGCCTTCGACACCCTGTTCGCCGAGGGCCAGTGGCGCTACATCGAGTCGCTCTCCACCTACGCGCGCATGTTCCTCGATCGGGTCGATCGACCCGACGTCGACCGGATCGAACAGATTCGCCCCGCGGTCGCGCTCGAACAGAAGAATCCCGTTCGTACGGCGCGGTCGACCGTCGGCACCGCCACCGAGGTCTACGACTATCTGCGGCTGCTGTACGCCAAGCTGGGCCGCGTGCACTGCCCCGCCTGCGGCGCGGCGGGCGCCTCGCAGTCGGCGGAATCCATGGCCGACACGCTGCTGGCCGAGCATGCCGGCGCGCGCGCGCTGATCACGTTTCCCCTGCCGGTGCCGGCGGGCCAGCCGGCCGGCGACCTCTGGGCCGGCCTGACGCGGCGCGGATTCGCGCGCGTGCTCGTCGATGGCGTGGCGTGCGATCTGTCGGCGCCGCCGCCCGAGCCGCTCGGAAGCACGCTGGCCGTCGTGCTCGACCGCCTCGTGCTCGGGACCGCGCACCGCGCGCGGCTGGTCGAGTCGCTGGAGAGTGCGCTGCGCGAGGGCAGCGGCCAGGTGGCCGTCGAGCTCGTCGACGGCGGTCAGCGTGTGTTCGCCGAGGCGTTCCGCTGCTCGGGCTGCGGCGCTGCGCTGGAGCGGCCGCAGCCGCTGCTCTTCTCGTTCAACCATCCGCTCGGCGCCTGTGCCGAGTGCAAGGGTTTCGGCAACATCCTGAAGTACGACGAGGCGCTGCTCGTTCCCGACCGCAGCCGCACGCTCGCCGACGGCGCCGTGGAGCCGTGGACGCATCCCTCAGGCAAGTGGTACCAGCGCGAGCTGCTCAAGGCGGCCAAGCGCTCGGGTGTCGATGTCACCCGGCCGTGGGAGACCCTCGAGGAGACCCACCGCGCGTTCGTGTACGAGGGCGACGGCAAGTTCCCCGGCATCAACGGCTTCTTCGAGGAGATCGAGTCGTACCGCTACAAGCTGCACGTGCGCGTGTTCCTCTCGCGCTACCGCAGCCAGTCGCCGTGCCCGGTGTGCCGCGGCGCGCGCCTGAAGGCGCCGGCGCTGGCCGTGCGGGTGGCGGGACTCACGATCGCCGAGTTCACCGCGCTGACCATCGAGGAGGCGGCGGCCGTCCTGCGCGAGCTGAAGCTCACCGTGTGGGAGGCGGCCGTTGGCCGCGAGATCCTGCGCCAGCTCTCGGCCAAGCTCACGTTCCTGCTGCGCGTCGGCCTCGGCTATCTCACGCTGGGCCGCCAGACGCGGACGCTCTCGGGCGGCGAGGCCCAGCGCATCAACCTGGCCAACCAGCTCGGCTCGCAGCTCGTCGGCACGCTGTACGTGCTGGATGAGCCGTCCATCGGCCTGCACGCGCGCGACACCATGCGGCTCGCCGACCTCTGTCGTGAGCTGGCCCAGGCCGGCAATACCGTGGTCGTCGTCGAGCACGATCGCGGCTTCATCGAGGCGGCGGACCACGTGGTGGAGCTCGGCCCGGGCTCGGGCGAGCGCGGAGGCGAGATCGTGTTCGCCGGGCCCCAGGCGGAGTTCCGCAAGTCCACGCGCTCGCTGACCGCACGCTATCTCTCCGGCCGCGAGACCATCGCGCTGCCGCTGGCCCGCCGTCCCGGCCGCCGCGCGCTCGTGCTCACCGGGGCGCGCGAGCACAATCTCAAGGACGTCACGCTGCGCGTGCCGCTGGCCACGCTCACCGTGGTGACCGGCGTGTCGGGCTCGGGCAAGTCCACCGTCGTGCACGACACGCTCTACCGGGCAGTGGCGCGTGCGTTCAAGACGGATCTGGCCACGCCGGGCGCCTACGACACGCTGAGCGGGCTCGAGTACCTCAAAGGCGTGCGGCTCATCGACCAGGAGCCCATCGGGCGTACGCCGCGCAGCAATCCCGTGACGTACGTGAAGGCCTTCGACGAGATCCGCAAGATCTACGCGGCGCTGCCGCGGGCCAAGGCGCTCTCGCTCGGTGCCGGCGCCTTCTCGTTCAACGTGCCGGGCGGCCGCTGCGAGTCGTGCCAGGGCGACGGCTTCCAGAAGCTCGAGATGTACTTCTTCGAGGATGTCTACGTGTCGTGCCAGGAGTGCGAGGGCCGCCGCTACCGTCCCGAGGTGCTCGGCGTGAAGTACCGCGGGAAGTCCATCGGCGACGTGCTGCGCATGACGGTGGACGAGGCCGTCGACTTCTTCGCGGCGCAGCCCACGCTGGGCCGCCGCCTGCGCGTGCTACAGGACGTCGGCCTGGGCTATCTGCGCCTCGGCCAGCCCGCCACCACGCTCTCCGGCGGCGAGGCCCAGCGCCTGAAGATCGCCGCCGAGCTGGGCGGCCGCGCCGGCGGCGACATGCTCTACGTCCTCGACGAGCCCACCACCGGCCTGCACCTCGACGACGTCAAGAAGCTGCTGGGCGTGCTCAACCGGCTCGTGGACGCCGGCAACACGGTCCTGGTCGTCGAGCACCACCTCGACGTCATCAAGTGCGCCGACCACGTGATCGACCTCGGCCCCGAGGGCGGTGAGCAGGGCGGCGAGATCGTGGCCGAGGGCACACCCGAGGTGGTCGCGCAGATCCCCGGCTCGTACACCGGGAAATTCCTGACGGAGGTGCTGCCGAAGACGAACGGCAAGCGGTGACCGTCTTCGCGGGCTGGACGGTCGTCGCCGGCGCCTTCGTCGTTCTCTTCACGGCCTACGGCGCCCAGTACTGCTTCGGCGTCTTCTTCAACGCGCTGCTCGAGGAGTTCCGCTGGAGCCGCGCCAGCCTCGCCGGCGTCTTCTCGCTCTACGTGTTCGGCTACTGCGTCTCCGGCTTCCCGGCCGGCCGGCTGAGCGACACGGTGGGCCCGCGCCGCGTGATCGCGGCCGGGGGGTTCCTGCTGGGCGGCGCGATGATCGCCATGGCCACCGTCCATGCCCTCTGGCAGCCGTACGTGTTCTACGGCGTGGTGGCCGCGCTCGGCATGGGTACCGCCTACGTGCCCTGCAACGCCACCGTCGTGAAATGGTTCTCGGCGCGGCGCGGGCTGGCGATGGGGCTCGCCAACACCGGCGCCAGCGCCGGCACGCTCGTGCTGCCGCCGGTCGCGCAGCTCGCCGTGACTGGCCTCGGCTGGCGCGGCGCCTACGTCGTCTTCGGCCTCGTGGTGCTCGTCGTCGTCAACGCGGTGGCGCCGCTCATGCGGCGCGATCC
>JBKPRI010000203.1:0-16698 GCA_046734515.1 Candidatus Methylomirabilota bacterium
ATCGCGAGCTGGGCGGCCAGCGGCGAGGCGGCGGCGAGGCCGTGGCCGACCACGGCGGCGGTGAGGCCGCCCAGCACGAGCGCGCCCTCGCCGCCGATGATCATGAGGCCGGCCTGCGCCGGTAGCGCGACGCAGAGCGCGGTGAGCACGAGCGGCGCAGCGCGCGCCAGCGTGTTCTGCCAGGAGAACGCGCTGGCGAACGCGCCGCGATAGATCAGCGCGTACACCTCGAGCGGATTGTGGCCGAGGACGGCCACGAAGAGGCCGAACAGCGCCATCGCGGCCAGCAGCGCGCCGACCGGGATGGCCAGCGTCTCCGCCGCCTTCACACCTTGCCGATCACTCCTTCGACGAGATAGCCCATCTGCTCCAGCGCCACGTCCGTCTGCTTCTGCGACACGCCCTGGTCGATCACCGTCTTGCCGGTGTTGTCCTTGATCGGGCCCTTGAAGATGACGAAGTCACCCTTGAGCATCTGGGCCTTCACCGCGTCGGCCTTCTTGCGCGCGCCCTCGGCGACGGCCTTGCCGTAGGCCGACGGCTTGACGAAGCCCTCCTTGAGTCCGCCCCGAAGGAAGTTCACCAGCGGCTTGCCGGCCTGGGCGTCCTTCACGTGCGTCGTGTACGGCGTGAGCCAGTTCCACTCGGCGCCGGTCAGGTAGCCCTTGGGCGCCAGCGTGGCCTGGTCGGCGTGATAGCCGCAGACGTAGATCCCGCGCCGCTCGGCTGTCTCGACGATGACCTTGGGGCTGTCGACGTGGCAGGTCACCACGTCCACGCCCTGGTCGATGAGACTGTTGGCGGCCTCGGCCTCCTTGACCGGTAGCGACCAGTCGCCCGTGAAGATCAGCGTGGTGGTGATCTTCGGATCGACGGAGCGCGCGCCCAGCGTGAACGCGTTGATGTTGCGCAGCACCTGGGGAATCGGCTTGGCCGCGATGAAGCCGAGCTTCTTGGACTTGGAGGCGTGGCCGGCCACGACGCCGTTCAGGTACTGGCACTCGTCGATGTAGCCGAAGTACGAGCCGGCGTTCTTCGGGTGCTTGCCCTCGGTCCACAGCCCGCCGCAGTGCGCGAAGCGCACCTTGGGATACTTCTCGGCCATCTTGAGGATGTGCGGGTCGAAGTAGCCGAACGACGTCGGGAACAGCAGCGTGGCGCCGTCCTGCTCGATCATCGAGCCCATCGTCTTCTGCACGTCGGTCGTCTCGGGCACCTTCTCCTGCTCGACCACGGTGACGCCCGGCATCTTCTTGATGGCGGCGGCCGCCTGGGCCTGCGCCTGGTTGTAGCCGTAGTCGTCGCGCGGTCCGACATAGATGACGCCGACGACCAGCTTGTCGGCGGCCCACGCGCGGCGCGCCCCCAGCGCGCCCACGACCCCCGCCGCGCCCAGCGCTTTCAGGAGCTGCCGGCGGTCCATGCTGCCCATGCCCTCGCTCATGTCTCCCCCTTGCCTCACCGACGTGCCAGCGTCGGGACGTCCCGGGAATGGCAAGGATCGCTCCAAGCCGCCACTCTCCGGAAAGCCGCGATTCTACGGAGGGTCAGCCCGAGGTCCCGCGGCGCCCGATGCCCGCTGTTTAGGCAGCCGCGGGCCGGGTGCGCACGCAACGTGCGCCCCCGCACACGGGCGGAGCGCAGCGTAGAATCGCCCGCCATGGACACGCTGCTGGCCGTCAACGGCACGCTGATGCGGGGCCTCGAGCTCAACGCCAACCTGCTCGCCGCCGGCGCGAGCTTCGTGCGCGAGACGCGCACCGCGCCCGTCTATCGCCTCTGGTCCATCGGCGATCGCCACCCCGCGATGGTGCGTGTCGCCTCGGGCGGTGTCGCGGTCGCCGTCGAGGTGTGGTCGGTGCCCGCGGCCGGCCTGGCCGACATCCTCTTGAAGGAGCCGCCGGGACTCTCGATCGGCAAGGTCCGTCTCGAAGACGGCAGCGAGGTGCTCGGCGTGCTCGGCGAGCCGATCCTCTGCGAGGGCCAGCGCGAGATCACCGCGCACGGCGGCTGGCGCGCGTATGTCGCAGCGCGCGAGGGACGCTGAGGCCGCTGGTCCGCGATTTGCGAGTCCCTGGATCGTCAGGGGTATGTCCGAGCAGGACCCAGGTTTTACCGAGGCCGATCGCAGGGCGATCGCGGAGATCCGGCGCGAGCTGGACGCCGACTTCGGCCTGCTCGAAGAGGCCGTCCCGCTCGACGTCCGCGACAACGTGACGGACGCGGACGTCGTCCACGAGCGGGAGGCTCGTCCGTGGTCGTCGCGGCCCGGTGTCATCGCGGCGTTCGTCACCGGCCTTCTGCTCGGGGCGCTCGCGGGCGGGGTCGGAACGCTCGCGTGGCTCGTTCACGGCTCCGCGCCGATGCCGCAGACGACGCGCTCGGTGGCCGAACCTCCGAGCGAGCGCCCCACGCCGCCGCAGCCGTCGCCGCCCGCGAGTGATCCAGCGCTCAGGTCGCTTCATGACGCGCTCGACGAATGGCTCGACGCGACCCGCCGTGGCGACATTCCGGCCCAGATGCGCTTCTATCCCGGCCGGGTGCCCGTCTACTACACGTGGGGCGACGTGCCTCGCAACGCCGTCCGCGCCGAGAAGGTGAAGGTGTACGGCGCGGCGACCACCCTCGAGATCGACGCCGGCCCGCCGGTCATCGAGCTCGCCGCCGACGGCGCCACCGCGGTCACGAGCTTCCGGAAGCGCTACGTCATCGAGGGTCCGAAGATCCGCCGTCGCGGCGAGGTGCTCCAGGAGCTACGGTGGGAGCGCACGACCGCCGGCTGGATGATCGTCAGCGAGCGGGACGCCCGCGTGCTCGCCGACGAGTAGAGCGCCAGCCCGGCGTGAGGCGGCATCGCCCCACGATCGAGGCGGCGGTACCCCAGCCACCGTTCACTGCCTCCCGCAACGTCCTGAATTCGCAGCACGACCGCCGTGGCACGGCCGTTGCGATCCCGCTCCTCCGCGAAGTCGCGCGCACAACGAAGGGGAGGAGCCGTCGCATGGACGATCAGGAGCATCCGAAGGGGGCGCTGCTGTTCATGCTCATCTACCTGCTGATGCTCACGGCGCTCTGGCTGAACGCCTACCTGCGCCTGTGGCGAGGCTGAGCGCATGAGCACGCCTCCCGCGAAGCGCGCCACGACCGTCTACCTCTACGAGCTCGCCTGGATTCTCCCGTCGATCGCGATCCCCGTCGGGATGCTGGCCGCCTTGGCGGTGACCGCGTTCGGCGCCGGCATCCATCTGCCGAGCGTCGAAGGCCGAGTGCCTGCCAGACAGGTCACGCAGCACCCGCCGTTCGACGCGCCCGGCGTCAAGCAGACGGGACCGGGCCAGTACGAGGTCGTCATGACCTCTCAGATCTGGGCCTTTGCGCCGAGCGAGATCCGGCTGCCGGCCGGCTCCACGGTGACGTTCGTCACGACCAGCAAGGACGTCGTGCATGGCCTGCTGATCCCGCGTGCCCACGTGAACGTGATGCTCCTGCCGGGACAGATCTCCCGCGTGACGGCTCGCTTCGAGAAGCCGGGCGAGTACGCGATGTTCTGCCACGAGTACTGCGGCATCGCGCATCACACCATGTGGGGCAAGATCATCGTGGAGCCGCGGTCATGATCGCGCGCGCCACGCACGGCCGTCTCACCGCGGCGTACCTTGCGGTGGCGCTCGTCGCCCTGTTCGGCGGCGTGCTGACCGGGCTCGCGCAGGCGCTCGAGCACGCGGGCATCAACGTGTACCCGGCGCTCGCGCCGGCCGTGCAGTCCTACTATCACGGCCTCACCCTGCACGGCGTGCTCAACGTGCTCGTGTGGACGACGTTCTTCATCTGCGGCTTCCTGCCCTACGTGGCCATCGAGGCCCTGGGCGTGCCGCCGGCCGCGCGCCGGCTCGGCTGGCCGACCTTCTGGCTGATGACGGGCGGCCTCGTGCTGGCCGCGGTGCCGCTGGTCGGCAACGCGGCGAGCGTGATGTTCACGTTCTATCCGCCGCTCAAGGCACACTGGGCGTTCTACGTCGGCCTCACACTCGTCGTGGTCGGCACCTGGCTCGTCACGCTGCAGCTGGCGCTCACCTGGCGCGCGTGGCGCCGGGCGAATCCCGCCGTCCGCACGCCGCTGCCGGCCTTCATGGCGCTGGCGACGTTCGCGATGTGGACCATCGCCTCGCTGGGGCTGGCCGCCGAGATGCTGTTCATGATGATCCCGTGGTCGCTCGGCTGGGTCGGCGGGACCGACGCGCTCCTCGCGCGCGTGCTCTTCTGGTTCACCGGCCATCCCATCGTGTACTTCTGGCTGCTGCCGGCGTACGTCTCCTGGTACACGCTGATGCCGCGCCAGGTCGGCGGGCGGCTCTTCAGTGATCCGCTCGCCCGCGCCTCGTTCCTGCTGTTCCTGGTGCTGTCCACGCCGCTCGGCTTCCACCACCAGTACACTGACCCCGGCATCCACGAGGGCTGGAAGCTCGTGCACGCGTTCCTCACCTTCGCCGTCTTCTTCCCGAGCCTGCTGACGTTCTTCAACGTGGTGGCCTCGCTGGAAAGCGGCGGGCGCGCGCGCGGCGGGCGCGGCTTGGTGTCGTGGTTCGTGCGGCTGCCCTGGGGCGATCCGTCGGTGGCGGCGCAGGTGGTGGCGATGCTGCTCTTCGCCTTCGGCGGAATCGGCGGCCTCATCAATGCGTCGTTCAGCCTCAACCGGCTCGTCCACAACACCGCGTGGATGCCCGGGCACCTGCACCTCACGGTCGGCACTGCCGTGACGCTCTCGTACATGGGCATCACCTACTGGCTGATCCCGCATCTCCACGGCCGTGCGCTGTGGAGCCGTCGTCTGGCGCTGGCGCAGGTGTGGCTGTGGGCGGGCGGCATGGTGATCTTCTCCAACACGCTCCACCGCCTCGGCCTCATGGGCATGCCCCGGCGCACGATGATCGGGGCTGCCGCCTACGTGCAGCCGGAGTGGAAGCCGTTGCTGCCGCTGGTGGGCCTCGGCGGCGTGGTGCTGACGGTCAGCGCGCTGCTGTACTTCGCCAACATCGCGCTCACGCTGGTGGCGTCACGCACGGCGTATCCGGACGGTGTGGCGTTCGCCGAGGCGATGTCGGGCGCCGATCACGCGCCAGCGATCTTCGACCGGTGGCGGCCATGGCTCGTGCTGGCCGGGTTGCTCATCGTGCTGGCGTACGGGCCGTCGCTGGTGCGGCTGATCGCCGAGACGCCGTTCGATACCCCGGGCATGCGCGTCTGGTGAGACGGAGCGCGGGTCAGCGTCGGCGGGTGTGCGCGCTGAGTCCTCGCTCCCAGAAGTATTCCTTCTCACCCATGTGCTTGCCCGCCCAGCGGCCGAGGACGAAGAAGAGGTCGCTGAGGCGGTTGAGGTAGCGCAGCGGCCACTCGCTCACGCTCTCCACGCGGGACAGCGCCAGGCACTCGCGCTCAGCGCGACGGCACACGGTGCGCGCCTGGTGCAGGAAGCCGTGAATGGGCCCGCCCCCCGGGAGGATGAACGACTTCAGGGGGGCCAGGTCTTTCTGGCAGCGGTCCATGATCTGCTCCAGCTCGGTCACCTCGCCCTCGCCGATCTTGAACATGCCGGCATACTCCGCGTCGGGCGGCGTGGCCAGCTCGCTGCCCACGTCGAAGAGCTGGTTCTGGATCTTGCGCAGCGTGGCGTCGAGCCAGACATGTTTCTTCTTCCGGGGACCGCGGCGCTTCATGCCCTCGGCGTTGAAGACGCGCACGAGGCCGACGATGGCGTTCAGCTCGTCCACGGTGCCGTAAGCCACGATGCGGGGCGAGTCCTTCGGGACGCGCTTGCCGCCAACCAGGCCGGTCTCGCCGCGATCGCCGAGCCGCGTGTAGACGCGCGTGATGCTGATGGGCATTGATCGACCCCCGCGGTATTCTACGTCAACCGTGAAAACGCGTCCCCGCGCCGTTCTCGGCGCCGCCTCGGGCATCCACTTCCTGCACGACGGGTTCTCGGAAACGCTCTACGTGTTCTTACCGCTGTGGGCCAAGGAGTTCGGGCTCACGTTCGCGCAGGTCGGCCTGATCCGCTCGGCGTACACGGGCGGGATGTCGGCCTTCCAGATTCCTGCCGGCTTCCTGGCCGAGCGCTTCGGCGAGCGCTGGCTGCTGGCGGGCGGCACGCTCGTCACCGCGCTCGGATTCATCGCGGCCGGCTGGGCCGGCGGCTTCCCGGCGCTGCTCCTGCTCCTGCTCGCGGCCGGGCTCGGATCCGGCGTGCAGCATCCGCTGTCGTCGTCCATCGTTTCCAAGGCGTACGAGGACGGTGGGCGGCGGACGGCCCTCGGCACGTACAACTTCTCCGGCGACGTCGGCAAGGCCGGCGTCGCGGCCGGCATCGGCCTGCTGGCCGGGCTGATCGGGTGGCGCGCGGCCGGCGCGACCTACGGCCTGGTGGGCGTGGCCGCGGCGCTGGTGATCGTGCCCATGCTCGCGCGCCTCGGCGCCGGTGGCAGCGTCGTGCGCGCCGCGCACGAGCCGCCGCTGCCGCCCGGCTGGGGCATCCGCGATACCCGCGGGTTCTCGGCGCTCTGCGCGATCGGCATGATCGACAACGCCACGCGCACGGGCTTTCTCACCTTCATGCCGTTCATCCTGATCGCCAAGGATCTCGGCGTGGGCGGCGTGGGCCTGGCCTTCTCGCTGGTGTTCGTCGGCGGAGCCACCGGCAAGTTCGTCTGCGGCGTCATCGCCGATCGCGTGGGGGTGATCCGCACGGTCGTGCTCACGGAAGCGGCGACCACGGCGCTGATCCTGGTCGTGGTGGCCGCGCCCCTGCCCCTGGCGCTGACCGCGCTTCTCCCGCTCGGGGTGGCGCTCAACGGGACGTCGTCGGTGCTGTACGGGACGGTGGCGGATCTCGTGTCGTCCGAGCGCCGCTCGCGGGCGTACGGGCTCTACTACACCGCGACGATCGCCGCCTCGGCGCTGGCGCCGACCATCTGGGGCTTCGTCGGTGACGTGACCGGCGTGCCGACGACGCTCACGATGGTCGCGCTGGTGGTGCTGACGACGATCCCGCTCTGTCTCGTGCTCCGCCCGGCCGTCGCGGCGCCCGCAGGCGCTTAGAGGCCGTGGTGAACCAAACGTATCCAAGACACATCGATCTCGAATCGGTGCCGAACTTCAGAGACCTCGGCGGATACCGGACGCGGGACGGGCGCGCCGTGGCCTGGAGACGGCTGTTCAGAAGTGCCGCGCTCCATACGATGAGCCGACCGGATCTGGCCAGGCTCAAAGAGGACATCCGCCTCAGGGCGGTCATCGATCTCGGGACGCCGAGAGAGCCGATCAAGCAGCGGGAAATCAGCCTCCTCGATGAAGTGGGCGCGCGGTACCACAACGTACCCTTCAGGCCTGATTCGCTCGACTACGTGCGGGAAGAAACGGATCTGTTCCGCGATGCGACCGATCTGGCAGAGCTCTATCTGCGCCGCATCCGCCCGCCGCTATTCGGCAAGCGGCTGGTGGACGCGCTGGAGCTGATTGCCGACCGGAACAATCACCCGCTGGTGTTCCATTGCACCGTGGGCAAGGACAGAACCGGCGTGCTCGCGGCCATGTTCCTGGCGGCGGCGGGCGTGATCGACGAAGACATCATTCACGACTACACGCTGTCGGCGCTGTTCACGCCGGCAATCCGGGACCGCTTGAGAAGCGAGCCCACCGCCTCACGGGAGGTCAAAGAGCTCCCCGATGTCCAGTGGGAAGCCTCGGCGGAATCGATGACGCGTTTTCTGGCGCTGCTCCGGCGGGAATTCGGCTCGGTCGCGGGCTATCTCACGGCGCACGGCGCAGATAGTTCGCTGCCCCAGCGACTGGAGGAGGCGCTGCTGGTCGTCTCACCGACTCGCGCTACCTGAACCGCCGGCGGCGGCATCAGCGATCGCGTGGTCGTTGTCCGCGGGCACCGCGCCGCTGACACCGACGGCGCCCACCACCTGCCCGTTCTCCGTGACCGGCACGCCGCCCTTGCCGAACACGAGCTGGTAGTCGCCGAGCGAGGCGACGTTGCCGGCGAAGAGCTGGCGGCTGCCCTTGCTGAAGCGCTCTTCCATGTCGAGCGTGGTGGTGCGGAAGGCCGCCGCCGCGTTGGCCTTGGCCCGCGCGATCTCGGGCGTGATCCACAGGGCACCGTCCATGCGGTGGCAGGCGACGAGATGGCCGCCCTCGTCGACGACGGCGATGGCCACCAGGAAGCCGCCGCGCTGCGCCGTGGCGACGCCGCGCTCGATGCACGCGACGGCTTGCTTGAGCGTCACGAGACCTCCACGCGGATCTCGCCGTCGGCGATCGTCACGGGATAGGTAGCCACGCTGGCGCCGCGTCCGGGGAAGACACACTGTCCCGTCCGCACGTCGTAGTGCCAGCCGTGCCAGGGGCACGCCAGGCGCGTGCCCGACTGCTTGCCCTCGCTGAGCGGCCCACCCTTGTGGGCGCAGGCGTTCGCGCACGCATAGACGGTGTCGCCCACGCGCGCGAGCACGACACGCGTGCCGTTGACCTCGATGAGCCGCGGGCGGCCGGCGGTCAGCTCCTCCAGGCGCACCTACACCTCTTCCTTGAGCACGTACGCCCGATGGAGCCCGGTCATGTACTGCCAGCGCATCTCGGTGGCCTGACGGACGGCGTCGACGGCTTCGGCCTGGCGCTCGGGCGTGGTGCAGTGCCGCTCGACGATCTGGTAGCCGCGCTCGCCGTGCACCTCGTCGGCCTCGATGTGGATGGCGAAGAACTCGATCTCGTGGTCGCTGAAGCCGTAGTGGGTCTTGAGCGGCGGCAGGTTGCGCTTGTAGATTCCGGGCACCTGCGACTCCAGCCCCACCAGCAGCCCGGCGGCGGCGATGTGAAACGGCTGCCGCGACATCTCGAAGCACCACGCGGTGAGCCCGCGCGTGGTCGGCAGCTGCCGCGTGCTCTCCACCCGCGCGCGCGGCACGCCGCACGTCTCGGCGAACCGGATGAGCAGGTCGACGTGCTTGGTGCCGGACTCCTCCTCGATGATGTTCTCCAGCAGGAAGTCGCGCGCGTCGGCGTCCGTGCACTCGCCGTAGACGGTGGCGCACCAGCGCGGGAACTGCGAGACGTACTGGTAGTGCTGGGCCGCCCACGCGCCGAGCTGATCGCGTGACAGCGCGCCCTTCACCCACTGCTCGGTGAACGGGTTCATCCGGCTGTGCCGCGCGTTGACGGCGTCCTCGAGGCGCTTGCGGAACGGGCTCATCTCGGCCATGGCGCTCCTCCTCCCGGCGGACGGCCTCAAGTAGATGCCGTCACGCGCACGACGTCAACCCTCAGCGCGCGAAGAGCAGGACGGCGGCGCCGGCCCCCATCAGCGCAGCGCCGGCCAGGCGATGGCGCAGGCCCGGCTCGCCGAAGAGCAACCGGCCCACCAGCACGGTGAACACGGTGGAGAGCTGGCGCACGCTGTTCACGTAGGACACCGGCGCCAGGATGAGCGCGGTGAGCTGCATGGCGATGCTGACGCTGGCGAACGCGGCGTGCAGCAGGAGTGTCACGGCGTCGCGCGCCGTCGCCGCGCGCGCCAGTGCGCCGGGCTGGCGCACGTGCAGCAGCAGCGCGGTGAGCGGCGCCTGCAAGAGATAGATCGCGCCGATGTAGCCGGAGACCCCGACCTCCATGCTCACGCGCCGGTCGATCGCCGAGAGGAAGCCGAACGTCACGGCCGCGCCCAGCGCGCACAGCGCATCCTCGCGCGTGAAGAGGCGGCGGAGATCGAAGCGCCGCGTCTCGCTGCGGCTCAGCGTCATCGTGCCGACCACCGTGATGCCGACGCCGAGCCAGCCGACGCCGCGAGGCAGCGTGCCGGTGAAGAGCCAGTCGGGCAGGATCGAGACGAGCGGCGCGATGGCGAGCAGCGGCGCCAGGACCGAGAGATCACCGGCGGCGCTGGCGCGCGCGAGCAGGTAGTTCATGACGGTGGCCAGCAGGACCGCGGCGATCACCCAGCCGGCCAGCCGCCACGGCGCCAGGAACGACGCGCCGATCACCCAGGTGACGACCGACCACACGATCACGCCGACCACCTGGGTGCCGAGCATGATCACGAAGGGATGGAGGTGGCGCCCTCGCCCCTTGACCACCGCGAACTGGCCGGCCTGGGCGAGCGCCGCCCCCAGGGCGAGCAGAAACCACATTTGGGTAGGGGAACCCTAGCAGGGTTCCCCTCTTCCCCTCCCATTGCCGCCCGACTCGTCGCGGAGGGCGCGGCGCAGCAGCTTGCCGGCCGCGCTGATGGGCAGGGCCTCGCGCAGCTCCACGCTGCGGGGCACCTTGTAGCCGCTGAGGCGCTCGCGGCAGAAGGCCACCAGGGCGGCGCCATCGCAGCGATCACGGTGCTCGTCCTTCAGCACGACGAACGCCTTCACGGCCTCGCCGCGGTAGTCGTCCGGCACGCCGATCACGGCGGCCATGCGGACGGCGGGGTGCGCGTAGAGCGTCTCTTCCACCTCGCGCGGCCACACCTTGAAGCCCGCGGTGTTGATCTGGTCCTTCTGGCGATCGACGATGGCGAAGTAGCCGTCGCCGTCCATGCGCGCCACATCGCCGGTGTGAAACCAGCCGTGCTCGATCGCGCGGGCCGTCTCCTCCGGCCGGTTCCAGTAGCCGAGCATGACCTGCGGCCCGCGGATGAGCAGCTCGCCGGCGCTGCCCGGCGCGACGTCGCGGCCGGTGTCGTCCACGATGCGCGCGTCGGTGTCCGGCAGCGGCACCCCGATGGAGCCGGGGCGCGCGCGGTCGATCGGATTGGCGTGGGTGAGCGGGCTGGTCTCGGTGAGCCCGTAGCCCTCGACGAGCACCTCGCGGCCCACGAGGCCGTCGAAGGCCGTCTTCACGCTGGGCGGGAGCGGCGCCGCGTTGGTGCGGCACGCGCGGAGCGCCGAGTAATCGGCACGCCGGGCCTCGGCGTCGTTGAGCAGCGCGATGAACATGGTCGGGACGCCGAAGAGCCGCGTCACCCGGTGCTGCGTGACCGCCCGGGCCACCGCCGCGGCGCTGAAGCGCGCGAAGACGACCAGCGTCGCCGCCGCCGCGAGCGGTACCCCCATCACGCCCGACATCCCGCCGCTGTGCGACATGGGGATCGCGCACACGGACGTCTCGGCGCCGGGCTCGAAGGCGTACCACTCGGCGAACTGGACCGTGTTGGCGACGAGGTTACGGTGCGTGAGCATCGCGCCCTTGGGCGCGCCGGTGGTGCCGCCCGTATAGAGCAACACGGCGACGTCGCGGGCCGGATCGCACGGCGCCGGCGCGGCCGGCGCCAGCGCTTCCATCGCCCGCAGCGCACCGAGATCCACGTGGGGGATGGCGAGCCGGGCGGCCACCGAGGCGGCCGCACTGCCCGCCGGCGCGATCACCATGGACACGGCGGCGTCGCCGAGGTGCTGGGCCAGCTCGCCCTCGCGCGCCGTGGCGTTGACGGGCACGGCCGTGACGCCCGCGTACCACGCCGCGTAGTACCCGACCACGAGATCGGCGGAGTTCGGCAGCACCAGGGCGACGCGCGCGCCGGCCGCCACGCCGAGCGTGCGGATGCCCGCCGCAACGCCGCGCACCGCGCGCCACAGCCCGGCGTACGTCAGCACGCGGCCCTCGGCCAGCGTGTCGTGATCCACCTCGCGCAGGGCCACGCGCTCACCGAAGCGCGCCACGTGGCGCTCCAGCAGCGCCCACGCCGGCGCGTCAGGATACGGGATCGAGTGCGGGACGTGCGCCGGCCAGACGCCGTGCCACGGCTTCACGGTGTCAGGCGGGTGTGAGCGCGGGAAGGGTGTAGCCGACGTCGAGCGCGGCGAGGTTCTGTTCGTGGAAGCGCGGGATCACGTCCAGCATGGCCTTCTTCATGGCCGCGTAGTCGAGGCCGCTCAGCCGCGTGAGCGCGCCGAGCATGATCATGTTGGCAAAGAGGACGTTGTTGAAGCGCTCCTTGGCCAGCTGCGTGGCCGGCACCGCCACGTGGCGCTCCGGCGCTTCCGCCCGTATGTCTTCCACCATCTCAGGGTCGTAGAGGATCTTGCCGCGGCAGTAATCGAAGAACTTCTTGTAGGCCGGCGCCGAGAAGGCCACGAAGACGTCGGCGTTCTCCACCACGGGAGAGTCCACGTAGTCGGGCGAGATGACGAGCTGGGCGCGCACGTAGCCGCCGCGGGTCTCGGTGCCGTGGCTCTTGAGCATCGTCACGCGGTGGCCCTGCTCGATGGCGGCGAGGCCGAGAATCTGGCCCATGCGGATCACGCCCTGCCCGCCGAAGCCGGAGATGAGGATCTCGGTGCGCGCCTTCGCCACCGGCGCGCTCACTTCTTCTTCTTCGCCTCCATGTCCGCCTTCACGCGGGCGTTCATGTCGCGCATGAGCCGGGAGAACTCCGGCCGGCTGTTGGAGGCGTCGTGCTTGATGCCGGTCTCCCAGGTGAAATCGGTCTCGGTGCCGTCCGCCTTGCGGCCCTGCGTGTGCTCGTAGATCCACTCGAGGTTCTTGAGGGTGTCGCGGGTGCCGAGCGCGTAGGCCCCGAAGTTCTCGTTGCACGGGAAGCGCACGTGCACGAACGAGAAGCCGTCGTTGGCCAGCGCCTTCTTGACGATCTTCACGGTCTGGTGCCACTGGGTCGCGGTCGTCTCCGCGACGAAGGTGGCGCCGGCCGCCTTGACGATGTCGCACGGGTCGAAGCCGGGCTCGACCATGCCGTAGGGGCTCGAGTTCGTCACGTAGCCGGCCGGCGTGGTCGGGGAGAACTGGCCCCCGGTGGACTCGTAGCCCATGTTGTCCTCGCAGATCACCGTCACGCCGAGATTGCGGCGGGCGGCGTGGATCAGGTGCGAGGTCCCGATGGAGGCCGCGTCGCCGTCGCCGACGACGATCAGGTACTTCTTGTCGGGCTGCGCGAGCTTGAGACCGGTGGCCACCGCCAGCGCCCGGCCATGGGTCGCGCCGAAGTTATCGCCCCCCCACGTCGCGAACGTCTGGCGCCCCACGCAGCCGATGCCCGTGCCGAAAATCACGTCCTCCTGCTTCAAGCCCATCTCGTCGATGGCCTGGAGCAGCCAGTTCTCGATCATGCCGATGCCGCAGCCATGACAGGCCTTCGTCGGGATCTGGCTCGGCCGCAGATACTTCTTCGCCAGCTTGTTCATCGGCGCTATCTCACCTCAGTCCAGATGTAGGGCAGCTCGGGAATGCGCCCGTTGCGTGCGACACCTTCGAGGCCGGCGGCGACCTCGGCCACCGTGTGGAGCTCGGCGCTCTTGCCCATGAAGCGCACCTTCTTGCCGTCGGGTGCCGCGCGCGTCACCTCGCGCACCAGCTGCCCGTCGTAGTTCAGCTCGCACACCACGTACGGCACGTCGCGCGCGAACAGCTCGTCGGGGAACGGCCACAGCGTGATGAGCCGCACGAAGCCCGCCCGCACGCCGCGCCGCCGCGCCTCCAGCACGCCGGTCTTGACCGTGCGCGCGTTGGCGCCGTAGGCCACCGCGATCACCTCGGCGTCCTCCACGCCCACCGTCTCGTAGCGCGTGAGCGCGTCGCGGTGATGGCGGATCTTGTTGATGAGGCGGTAGGTCTGCGCCCACTGCGCCTCCATCTCCTCGATGTCGTAGCCTTCCTCGGTGTGGGTGTAGGCCGACACGCACACGCCGGTGCCGTGGCCGATCACGTTGGGCGGCACGTCGATCTCCGCGGTGCCCACCGGGTAGAACGGCATCATGAGGTTGTGCTTGCGCGGCACCACGAAGTCGAGCGCGTCGTAGTCCTCCGGGATGAACAGGTCCTCCCACATGTCGGAGATGACCTGGTCGGTGAGGATGGTCACCGGCGTCCGGAAGCGCTCCGCGAGGTTGAACGCGTCGATCGTCAGCCAGAACGCTTCTTGCACCGAGGCCGGTGACAGCACGATCGTCTCGAAGTTGCCCCCGTGGCTGGCGTAGCGCGCGATGTAGAACTCGCCTTGCCCGGGCGCGCCGGTGATGCCGCTGATCGGCCCCACGCGCATGGCGTCCACCACGACGAGCGGGATCTCGTTGGTGATCGACCAGCCGTAGGCGTCGTGCATCAGCGTGTAGCCCGGGCCCGAGGTCGCGGTCATCGCCTTGAGGCCGCCCAGGCTGGCGCCCGCGCACGCGTGCATGCCGGCCAGCTCGTCCTCGCACTGCACGTAGTAGCCGCCCACCTGCGGCAGGCGCTTGGACATGTACTCCGCGATGTCGGTGGCCGGCGTGATCGGGTAGCCGGCGAAGACGCGGCAGCCGGCGGCGATGGCACCCTCGGTGAGCGCGTAGGTGCCGGCCTCCAGCAGCCGCCGCCCGCGCGTGCAGCGCCGCGCCCAGTCGACCCAGGGCGCGACGAGCTGCTCATGTACGGCCGTGGTGGTGGCTCCCATATTTCGGATTACAGGCTCGGCTCGGCGATCGGAATCGCCTCACCTCGCAAAGCCACTTTCTCCTTTGGACTCACGTCGATGCAGAAGTCGGGGCAGATCTGGTAGCAGAGCATGCAGCCGATGCAGTTCTCCTCGTGGGCGGTGTACATGGGGAACCACCCGATCTTGTTCGGGGCCTTCCGGTACGCGAAGACGTCGACCGGGCAGACGTTGAGGCAGAAGCCGCACGCCTTGCACATGTCCTCGCCGATGACGACGTCCCAGCGGCCGGCCGGCCCCCGGGGGGCCTTCTTCTCCGCCTTGAACAGCGCCACGCGACTACCCGGAAACCCGCGTCATGGTGGTCCAATACACCACCCGACGACCCGCCCCGTCAAGGAAGGCCTCAGGCGCTCGCCTTGTGCGCCGACACCGGCTGGTGGACGTAGAGCTCCGTCGGCTTCGGCTTGCCGGTCACCAGGCGGCGCGGCCGCAGCGCGTACGTCACCGGCCGGCCATGGTCGTTGAACTGGCGGTCGGCGTTGTAGACCGAGCTGAACTTCCACAGCATCTTGAGATAGTTCGTCTGGCCGCGCGACAGCGCGCGCACCAGCGGGCCGCCGTAGCGGCTGAGCGCGCCCCAGCCGAGGTGCTTGCGGTTGAGCACGGCCTGCGTCTGCACCAGCTGCCGGTAGAACTCGTGCAGCGGCAGCCGCGTGGGCAGCACGGCATGCTGCACGTCGTAGAGCCGGTAGTCGTGCGAGGTGAGCTCGCGCGGCTCGGTCAGCCACGTCTCGGTGCCGGGATACGGCGTGGCCACGGTGAGGTGGACGATCTCCGGCACCGTCAGTGCCCAGTCGCGCACGGCGGCGAAGCGGGCCTCGTCCCAGTCGGGGTCGGCGATGATGTTGATGGCCACCGCGAGGCCCAGCTTGCGGGCGACCTCGAGCGCTTCCATGTTGGCGTCGGTCGACACGCGCTTGCGGTGGCGCTTGAGCGCCTCGGCATCGAGCGCCTCCACGCCGAGGAACATGTAGTAGAGCCCGAGCTCTCGCCAGTAGGCGAACACGTCGCGGTTCTTGAGGAGCACGTCGCAGCGCGTCTCAAGGTAGTACTGCTTGCGGATCTTGCGCCGCTCCAGCTCCTTGCCGATGGCGAAGCCGTCCTCGGCGTGGATGAAGGCCACGTCGTCGACCAGGAACACGTTGGGCTCCTTGATGCGGGCCAGGTCCTCGGCGGCCGACTCGGGGGAGGACTTGCGGTAGCTGCGGCCGTAGAAGGTCCACGCGCTGCAGAACGAGCAGTCCCAGGGGCAGCCGCGCGTGAGCTCGGCCGAGGCGCACGGGTCGAGCACGCCGAGGAAGTACTTGTGCCGGCGCCGCCCGAGATCGCGGGCCGGCAGGTGCGTGTCGAGGTTCTCGAGCAGCGTGGGACTGGGCCCGGCCCCGCGCGTGGTCACCACGCCGGGCAGGCGCTCGAGGCCGTGGTCACCGATAGCCTCCAGCACGCGCGGCGCGATCACCTCGCCCTCGCCGCGCACGACACAGTCGATGGCGCCGGCCGCGTGGTCCAGCAGCTCGCCGGCGATGAACGAGGCGCTGTGGCCGCCCACGAACACGAAGGCGCCGGGGCACTGCTGCCGGGTCGCCTTGGCGAGGTCGATGACCTCGGGAACATTGGCCAGATAGTTCAGGGAGAAACCCACCGCGCGCGGCTGCCACGCGGCCAGCTCCGCCAAGTACTCGGCCTGGGTAAAAACCTGCAGGTCCATCAGCCTGACGTCGTGGCCGGCGGCCCGGACGGCGGCGGCCACGCGCTCGAGGCCGAGGGGCTCGAGGCGCAGGTACAGCTCGGAGTACAGCAGCGGGCTCGGGTGAACGAGCAGAACGCGCATGGGGTGACGTTCCTCCTGGCGTGGAAGGCAGCACGCCCATCGTAAAACGCTTATGGCCCAGCGTCCATTTGAAGCCCGGAGGCGTGGTACGCTCGCCCCTGGGCACGGAGGGGGCCATGGCGAGTCAGACAGTGCGAGAGTTGGAGGCCAAGGCGGACGCAGCGTGGAAGAACCTGACCGCCCAGCTGGCGGGCATGGAGCCCTACCTGGAGCGCGCGGATGCGCCCGGCGAGTGGACGGCGCGCGAAGTGCTCTCCCACCTGCTCGAGGGTGACGACTGGAAGCCGGCCGCGGTGCTGGCGAGCTTCGCCGAGCGTGACCTCCCGACGATCGACATCGCGCCGGGCGAGACCTTCGTCACGGCCGCACGCCGCACGATGACGCTCAAGCAGCTCGTGGA
>JBKPRI010000204.1:0-4839 GCA_046734515.1 Candidatus Methylomirabilota bacterium
GCCCGGAAGGTCCGCCGCGCCAGGCGGTCAGCGCACCCGCCGCCGTCGCACAGCCGGCTGCCGCGTCTGGTGACGGCGCGCGGGTGAAGGCCTCCCCGCTGGCCCGCAAGATCGCCGCGCAGTCGGGCGTGGACCTCAAGCTCCTGCACGGCAGCGGCCCCGGCGGGCGCGTCGTGCGCCGCGATGTCGAGGCGGCGAGCTCCGGGGCCGGCGGCGGCGCGCGTCCCGCGATGGCGCCGGCTGTGGCCGCCGGGGTGGAGTTCGAGGATCAGCCGCTGAGCCAGATGCGCGCGCTCATCGCCAAGCGCATGCCGCTCAGCAAGGCGCCGGTCCCGCACTTCTACGTGACGTCCGAGGTCGCCATGGACCGGGCGTGGGCGCTGCGCGAGGAGCTGAACGCCCTCGACGGTCAGCCGAAGATCTCCGTCAACGACTTCGTGATCCGCGCCTGCGCGCTCACGCTGCTGGGGCATCCCGGCGTCAACGCCTCGTTCCAGGGCGAGTCCATCCGTGTGTTCTACCGCGCCCACATCGGCGTGGCCGTCGCGCTGGACGACGGCCTGATCACGCCGGTGCTGCGCGACGCGCACGCCAAGGGCCTGGCCCAGATTGCCGTCGAGGCGCGTGATCTCGCCGAGCGCGCCCGGCACCGGAAGCTCCGCGCCTCCGAGATGAGCGGCGCCACCTTCTCAATCTCCAACCTCGGCATGCTCGACGTGACCGAGTTCTCGGCCATCATCAATCCGCCCGAGGGCGCGATCCTCGCGGTGGGCGCCGTGCGGAAGGTGCCCGTCGTCACGGAGGATGGCCTGGGCGTGGGCCGCCGGATGATGCTGACGCTGTCCTGCGACCACCGCGTGATGGACGGCGCGATGGGCGCGCGCTTCCTGCAGGACGTCAAGCGCCTCCTCGAAGAGCCTCTGCGCCTCCTGGTCTAGTCTCGCCATGGCGAAATCGTTCGACGTCGTCGT
Organism: Candidatus Methylomirabilota bacterium; assembly: GCA_046734515.1. Classification (GTDB taxonomy): domain Bacteria; phylum Methylomirabilota; class Methylomirabilia; order Rokubacteriales; family CSP1-6; genus AR5. The sequence goes on from JBKPRI010000204.1 coordinate 972, forward strand.
GGTCGGGACTGGTCCCGGCGGGTATGTGTCGGCGATCCGCTGCGCGCAGCTCGGCCTCAGCGTGGCGGCGATCGAGGACGATCGGCCGGGCGGCGTGTGCCTGAACTGGGGGTGCATTCCCACCAAGGCGCTGCTGCGCAACGCCGAGGTCGTGCATCTGATCCAGCGCGCCGGGGACTTCGGCGTGACCGTCGGCGAGGTCAAGGCGGACTACGCCAAGGCCGTGCAGCGCAGCCGCGGCGTGGCCGATCGCATGGCCAAGGGCGTCGAGTTCCTGTTCCGCAAGAACAAGATCACGCTGTTCCCCGGCACCGGCACGCTCACCTCGAAGAACACGGTCGAGGTGAAGGGCGCGGCAGGCACCGAGACGCTCGAGGCCAAGCGCGCCGTGATCCTGGCCACCGGCTCGCAGCCGAAGTCGCTGCCCGGCGTGACGATCGACGAGAAGGTCGTCATCTCGTCCAACGGCGCCGTCCGCAACGAGACGCGGCCGCAGTCCATCGTCGTGATCGGCGCGGGGGCGGTGGGCATGGAGTTCGCCGACGTGTACGCGGCCTACGGCACGCAGGTCACCGTGCTGGAGGCGCTGCCGCGGGTGCTGCCGGTGGAGGACGAGGATGCCTCCACGCTGATCGCGCGGCTCTTCGGTCGTCGCGGCATCACCGTGAAGACGGGCGTGAAGGTGTCGTCCGTGAAGCCGGGCGGCCCCGGCGCGATCGTGGAGACCGACGGCGGGCGCGTGGAGGCCGAGCAGGTGCTGATGGCCGTCGGCCGCGGCGCGCGCACGGCGGGCGTCGGGCTCGACACCGCCGGGGTGACGCTGGAGCGCGGCTACGTGAAGGTCTCGCTGACGATGGAGACGAGCGTGAAGGGCATCTACGCCATCGGCGACATGGCCGGCGCGCCGCTCCTCGCGCACAAGGCGATGGCGGAGGGCGTGGTCGCCGCCGAGGCGATTGCCGGCCAGCACCCGCGCCCGATCGACTACGGCAACGTGCCGTCCTGCACCTACTGCCGGCCGCAGGTGGCCTCCATCGGCGTCACCGAGGCCAAAGCCAAGGAGAACGGCCGCGAGGTGCAGGTCGGGAAGTTCCCGTTCACCGCCAGCGGCAAGGCGGTGGCGCTCGGCGAGACCGATGGGTTCGTGAAGGTCGTGGCCGACAAGGCCACCGGCGAGATCCTCGGCGTGCACATCGTGGGGCCGGAGGCGACCGAGATCATCCACGAGTTCGCCGTCGGGCGCACGCTCGAGGCCACGCTGGAAGAGATCATGCACACGATCCACGCGCATCCGACGCTGTCGGAAGCCGCGCTCGAAGCCACGCTGGCCGCGCTCGGCCAGGCCATCCACATCTAGGCGGTGCCGTGCGTCCGCGCGACGTCGGTCTCCTCGCCCTCGTCGTGCTGGCCGCCGCCGCGTGCACGACGATGCCCACGCCGGCGCCGACCGTCATCGATCTCGACGCCCGCCCGGCGCACGCCTACATCCAGGACGTGAAGGCACGCGTCCAGTCCGCGCTCAAATATCCCTGCGTGAAGAACACCCGCGGTGGCTGCGAGCCGCGCGATGCGCGGGTCGTGGTCGAGTTCGGCATCCTGCGCGACGGCACGCTGCGCTACGTCGACGTCGTGGCGCCGTCGGGCCTGGCGATCTACGATACGGAAGCCGCCGAGGCCATCCGCCGCGCGGCGCCGTTTCCGCCGGTGCCGGCGGATCTCATGGCCCGCGTGCCGCCCGAGAGTACCGGCATCCCGATCCGCGGGAACTTCAACTTCGCCGTCGACCAGCCGCGCTGAGGAGAACCGTCATGTCGTTTCCGCTGACCCCTGAACAGGAAGCGCTGCGGGCCCGCGCCCGCGAGCTTGCCGACACGATCTTCGCCGAGCGCGCGGCGCGCTGGGACGCCACCGAGGAGTATCCCTGGGACAACGTCAAAGATCTGGCCGCCGCGGGCTTCATGGGCATGACGATCCCCGCCGCCCACGGCGGCGGCGAGCGCCCGTTGCTGGACGTCGTCCTCGTCATCGAGGAGATCGCGCGGGCCTGCGGCATCACCGGCCGCATCGTCGTCGAGGGCAATCTCGGCACTGTCGGCGCGCTGCTCGCGTACGGCACCGAGGCGCAGAAGCGGCGCTACTTCCCGTGGGTGCTCGAGGGTGAGAAGCCGGCGATCGCGATCTCCGAGCCGGCCGCCGGCTCGGCGGCGACCGACATGACGACCTCCGCCGAGGAGACGGCGACGGGCTTCCGCCTCGACGGCCACAAGTGCTGGATCACCGGCGCGGGGACGTCGCGGCTCTACCTGGTCTACGCGAGATTCGGCAAGCGGCCCGGCGCCGACGGCATCGGCGGCATCTTCGTCGAGCGCGACACGCCCGGCTTCCGCATCGGCCGCCGCGAATTGATGATGGGGCTGCGCGGCATTCCCGAGGGCGAGCTGCACTTCGAGGGCTGCGAGGTGCCGCGCGCCAACCTGCTCGTCGGCCCGGGCGACGGCTTCAAGAACTTGATGCGCGCCTACAACGGTCAGCGGCTGGGGGCCGCCACCGTCGCGCTCGGCCTCGCGCAGGGCGCCTACGAGCGCGCGCTCGCCTACGCCGCCAGCCGCAAGCAGTTCGGACGCGCCATCGGCGACTTCCAGGGTATCCGCTGGAAGCTCGCGGACATGGCGATCAAGCTCGACGCCGCGCGCCTGCTGATCCATCGCGCGGCCGCTCGCGCCGGGCGCAATTTCCCCGACGCGCTCGACGCCGCCAAGGCCAAGACGTTCGCGGCGGAGACGGCGCAGGAGATCACCAGCCAGGCGCTGCAGATCCACGGCGCCGCCGGCTACGGCCGCTCGCTACCCCTGGAGCGCATGGTGCGCGATGCGCGCATGTTCGCCATCGGCGGCGGCACGCTCGAGATGATGCGCAACCTCATCGCCGACCAGATCTTGCCGAGCAAGTCCAATTGGCGCCAGTGACGCGTGATCGAGGAGCGCCACGGGTCCCCCGGGGCGCTCCGAGCGGTTGGGGGCGTGGGGGCCATTTCGGGGCCCCCACTTAAATGGACCTGGGGTTCGGCTTACCCGTCGCCGGCGCGTGGGCCACGCCGGACGCGCTCGTGAGCATCGCGCAGCGCGCGGAGGCCCTCGGCTATCGCGGGCTGTGGACCTTCCAGCGGTTGCTCTACGCGCTCGAGCCCCGCGATCAGTACTACGGGGCGCCGGGGGCGCAGTGGCCGGCGCCGTTCCAGTCGGTGATGGACCCGCTCGCGGTGTTGGCGTTCGTGGCCGCGCACACGCGCACTATCCGGCTCGGCGTGTCCGTGCTGATCATGCCGATCTATCAGCCGGTGGTGCTGGCCAAGCAGCTCGCCACGCTCGACGTGCTGTCGAACGGCCGGCTCGACGTCGGCGTCGGGCTCGGCTGGTCGCGCGACGAGTACGAGGCCGCCGGCGCCGAGTGGAGCCGGCGCGGCGCGCGGGCCGACGAGTTCATGCGCTGCCTCAAGGCGGTGTGGACCGAGGACCCGGTCGAGTTCCGCGGCGAGTTCTACCGCGTGCCGAAGGCGCGCGTGGCGCCGCGGCCCGTGCAGCGCCCGCACCCGCCGCTGCTGGTCGGCGGCTACCATCCCGACGTGCTGCGCCGCGCGGCCACGCTCGGTGACGGCTACACCGGCGGCAACATCCCGCTGGCCGACCTGACGGCGACCGTTGCCCGCGTGCGCGCGGCGGCGAGCGCGGCCGGCCGCGACCCCGCGCGCTTTCCGATCATCTGTCGCGGATCGTTCAACCTCACGCCCGAGCCGCTCGGCGCCGAGCGGCGCGCGCTGTGGGGCAGCGTGAAGCAGATCCGCGAGGACCTCGCGCGCTACGCGGACGCC
>JBKPRI010000205.1:0-7553 GCA_046734515.1 Candidatus Methylomirabilota bacterium
CTCGGTGAGCAGGGCCGCCGCGGCGATGGCGTCGAGCGCGCGCGGCGCGCCGCGGGCCACCGTGGCCGGCGCAGTCCCGAGCGCGTCGAGCTCTTCGCGGAAGACGAGGGCGGCGCCGCTGAGGCCGAGCACGAGCACGACCGGCCCCAGCAGCAGGCCGCCCCACAGATGCGCGCGCGCCGCGAGCCGGCGCACGGCAGGGCCCTACTGGATCACCGAGTGCGGCGTGGCCACGATGCGCTGCACCTTGATCTGCTCGCGGTCGATGAGCGTGCCCACCTTGGGGCTGATCTCGTTCTTCCAGTAATCGGTCTGGTAGACGGCATCGTAGAGCCGCTTGCGCTCGCCTTCGTTCTCGAAGCGGCGGATCCACACGTACACGCTCTGGTCCTCCTCGCCCACGAAGCTGCCGAGGATGACCATGCCCATCTTGACCTGGAAGGGGATGATCTCCTCTTCCATGCACTTCACCCACTCGGCCTGCTTGCCCGGGCGCACGACGTACTGCCTCAGCTCGAAGAACATGACGGCCTCCTTGTTGGGGGAGCGTCATTGTAGGATATCGGCGCCATGCTCATCGAGATCATCTGCACCGGCGACGAGGTCCTGACCGGCAAGATCGTCAACAGCAACTTCAGCTACATGGCCCAGAAGCTGGAGGACGTCGGCCTGGCCGTGCGCTGGGGCACCACCATCGGCGACGACCGCGAGACCCTGCTGACCGCCTTCAAGGAGGCCGGCGCGCGCGCCGACGCCGTCATCGTCAACGGCGGCCTCGGCCCCACCGTGGACGACCTCTCGCAGGAGATCGCCGCGCAGGCGGCCGGTGTCGAGCTGGTGCTCAGCGAGGACTGGCTGGCCCGCATGGAGAGCTTCTTCCAGCGGCGCAGCCGCGTGATGCCGCCCAACAACAAGAAGCAGGCGATGCTGCCGTCCACGGCCGAGGTCCTCGACAACCCGATCGGCACCGCCTGCGGCTTCGCGCTCGACATCGGCCGCGCGCGCTTCTTCTTCACGCCCGGTGTGCCGCGCGAGCTCAAGCGCATGCTGGAGGAGCAGGTCATCCCGCGCCTGCTGGCCAAGAGCGGGCTGCAGACGACGATCCATCTCAAGCGCTTCCACTCCTACGGCCTCGGCGAGTCGCACGTGGATGCGCTGCTCGCCGGCGTCGAGAACCTCGTCCCCGACGGCAGCGTGAAGCTCGGCTTCCGCGCGCACTACCCGCAGCTCGAGACGAAGCTGACCGTGCGCGGCCGCGATCTCGACGATGCGCGCGGCAAGCTGGCGCCCGTCGAGAAGGAAGTGCGCAAGCGCCTCGGCAACTTCATCCTGGCCGAGGACGAGCAGACGCTGGAAGGGGTCGTGCTGGCCGAGCTCACGAAGCGGGGCGCCACGCTGGCCATCGCCGAGACGTTCACCAGCGGCCAGATCGCCGCGCGCGTGGGTCCCCTGCCCGGCGCCGAGACGATCCTGCGCCGCGGCGTGCTGGCCCGCGAGCTGCGCGATGTGTGGAGTGCGGTCGGCCTGGCCGGCGCGCCGCCGGCCGGCGAGCTCACCAAGGAGACCGCGGAGGTCGTGGCGCAGGCCGTGCGGCAGTGGACGGGCGCCTCCCACGCCCTGGCAGTGCTGATCGATCTCGACGAGGGCGCCGATCGCATCGAGTTCGGCGGCTCGCTGTGCCTCGGCATCGCGGGCCCCGACGGCGCGGCCTCGCGCCGCAGCCGCATCGTGGGCGGCCGTGAATGGGTGCGCCTGGGCGCCGTCGAGATGGGCCTCGACTGCCTGCGGCGCTATCTCCAGGGCCTGCCGGTCGACGAGCGGATCGACTTCGAGAAGCGATGACTCAGAACGGCCAGTATTCCCACAGGAATCCCAGAACGATCGCCAGGCCGGCCGCGACGTAGCTCACCCGGACGAGAAGCACACCCCAGTGCCCGTATGCGTTGACCCGCTGGGGGTCGATCGGTTGCAGGATGCCGTCGTCGACGAGTCCCTTGTGAGCACGCTGCGCGGCCTCGCTGAAGTCGACGCGCGGAGAGCCCCCGATCGACCGGTAGTGCACGAAGGTGTCGCCGGAGGGCCGCACAAACCATGCGCGCTCCGGTAGCTCGGGCATGATCGAGATCCCGTGGTCGGTCAAGTGCTTGCGAAAATCACCGTAGGGCAAGGGTCCCATCGGTCCACCCCACCGGTCGGCGAGACAAATCAGCAGCCGATTCTTGTCCGAGTCCGAGAGCACGCGGCCGATCTCCCACACGATGCCCGGGGTGAACGCCACGCGGACGATCACCAGCTGGGCAACGGCAATCATGTCGGTGACGAACTCCTTCCAGTCCGCGTCAGTGACGTAGAAACGCACCGCCCCCGCGATCGGCAAGCGTTCGCCGGGGCGGCCGATTGCGATCACAGGGCCTGCCTTCCGGAAGACGTCGCACAGCTCGTCTTCGACCGACCAGAAGGCATCGGTTCCCCAGTTCCATGCCAGTGATATCAGGGGGGGATCGATCGGCGCCTCTGGTGCGGCCACGCTACCGTCGGCCCAGAAACCGCGCAGGTAGACGATCGGCGGACGCCGATCGTCCCGCAAGCGGGCTTTCCCGGCGACGGTTGCGAAGCGCCGGCTCTGGCTCACCACCAGCCTCGACAGTCCGAAGATCGCCACGACCGGGAGGGTCGCCACGTAGATGGCCCCGCGGCCCTCGAAATGCGTCACGACGGCGAACGACCAGTACGCTGCCACTGCCACCGCCACCGCCGACAGCAGGACGGCGAGGGCGATGAGAAACCAGTACTGCACGGCGGCCCAGTACGGGTTGACCGGATCGGCCCGCAGATGGTGAGCGTGCTTCTTCACGACCTGGCCGAGAACCGTGTCCGATTGCCCCATTGGTGGTGGACGGCGGGCGTTGCCCAGGTAGTGATACGATTCGGGCCCAGTGACTGTCAAGATGCGAGCCCGAATTACTCCACTCACGGATCTCTTCGCCGCCCGGGTCGACGGTGTCGACCTCACCCGCCCGCTCGACGAGGCGGACTGGCGGACGATCCGCGCGGCGTTCGACGAGCACTCGGTCCTCGTCTTCCATGGCCAGGCGCTCGACGACGACACGCAAGTTGCGTTCAGCCGGCGGTTCGGCAGCCTGGAAGTCACGCGCAGCATGAACCCGGCGGCGGGCACGCCGTTCGCGCGGCAGTCGAACCTGGACATCAAGACCGGCGAGTTCATCCCGCCCGACGACCGGCGGATGGTCTACCAGCAGGCGAACATGCTCTGGCACAGCGACAGCTCCTTCAAGCCGGTGCCCGCGCTCTGCTCCCTGCTCTCCGCGCGCATCGTGCCGCCCGAGGGCGGGGCCACCGAGTTCGCCAGCACGCGGGCGGCCTATCCCTCGCTACCGGACGCGCTGAAGGAGCGCGCCGAGCGCGCGATCGCCGTGCACGACTTCGCGTGGTCGCGCGACCAGGTACGCCCGGGATTCTTCACCGCCGAGGAGCGCGCCGTGTACCCGCCGGTACAGCACCCGCTGGTGCGCGCCAATCCCGTCAACGGCCGGCGCGCGCTGTTCCTGGGCGCGCACGCCTCGCACATCGTCGGGTTACCGATCGAGGAGGGCCGCGCGCTGCTGAAGCAGATCCTCGACCACGTCACCCAGCCGCAGTTCCGCTATCGCCACGAGTGGAGCGAGGGCGACCTGGTCATCTGGGACAACCGCTGCGTGCTCCATCGCGCCACGCGGTTCGACAGCGCGCGCCACAAGCGGCTGCTGCAGCGCACCACCATCTCCGGCGATCCGGCGGAGCCCGCCGCGTGAGCTTCCCGCGCGTGCTCAGCGTGGACATCGACGGCACGCTGGAGATCGGCGAGCCGCCGGGCATCGTCCCGGTGGCGCTCGTGCGCACCGCACAGCGCCTGGGCTACCTGATCGGCTCCTGCTCGGACCGGCCCATCTCCTTCCAGGAAGCGATGTGGGAGCGGCTGGCCATCCGCGCGGATTTCACGGTGCTGAAGCATCGCCTCGCCGACGTGCGCGCGCGGTTCGCAGCCGCCGCCTACTATCACATCGGCGACACCGAGGTCGACGAGCGCTTCGCCCTCGCGGCGGGCTTTCACTTCCTGCGCGCCGACGCCGACGGACACCGCCGGTGGGGCCCGGAGTTGTTCTCGCCGTAGTCAGTGCTACAGTCTCTCCCACCCCGTCCCGAAAGGAAGCGACCATGGCGACGATCACCGGCTCGGAAGTCCTGGCCAAGGCGCTGCGCACGCAGGGCGTCGACACGATGTTCTACATCATGGGCGGGCCCATGCTGGAGACCGAGGCTGCCTGCATCCAGCTCGGCATCCGGTGCATCGACACGCGCCACGAGCAGGCCGCCGCGCTCGCCGCGCACGCGTGGACGCGCGTCATGCAGCGGCCGGGCGTGGCCATGGGCGCCTCCGGACCCGGCGCGACGAATCTCTTGACCGGCGTCGCCAACGCCTTCACCGACTGCGCGCCGATGGTCGCCATCGGCGGCTCCAGCCCGCGCGTGTTTCTGGGCATGGAAGCCTTCCAGGAGATCGACCAGGTCGCCGTCTTCAAGCCGGTCACCAAGTACGCGGCGCGCATCTACGACGCCAAGCGGATTCCCGACATGGTCGCCACCGCGCTGCGCGAGGCGACCAGCGGCCGGCCCGGTCCCGTGTACCTCGACCTGCCCGGTGACGTCCTCGGCGAGAAGGTCGAGGAGGACGCGGTCGTCTACCCCGCCGCGTGGAAGCCGGCGCCGCGCACGCTCGGCGATCCGAACGCCATCCGCGAGGCCATCGCGCTGCTGGCGCGCGCCGAGCGCCCGGTGATCATCGCCGGCAGCGGCGTGTGGTGGTCGGACGGCGCGAAGGAGCTGCAGGCGTTCGTGGAGGCCACCGGCATCCCGTTCTACACGACGCCGATCTCGCGCGGCCTCATCCCGGAGGATCACGGGCTCGCCTTCCTGAACGCGCGCAGCACGGCGTTCACGGAAGCCGACGTCGTCCTCGCCGTCGGCACGCGCTTCAACTGGGTCATCCAGTTCGGCCGGCCGCCGCGCTTCGCGGCCGATCTCAAGGTCATTCACGTGGACGTCAACGGTGCCGAGCTCGGCCACAACCGCCCGGCCGACGTGCCGATCGCCGGCGACGCGAAGGCGGTGCTGCAGCAGCTCACCGCCGAGGCCAAGGGCAAGCTCGAGCCGAAGAAGTTCGCCGCGTGGACCGGCAAGCTCCGCGTGCTCGACGCCGACAAGGGCTCCGAGCAGGACAAGGCGATGTCCAAGGACGAGACGCCGATCCACCCGCTGCGCCTCTGCAAGGAGGTGCGCGATTTCCTCAAGCGCGACGCGATCCTCGTCGTGGACGGCCAGGAGATCCTCAACTACGGCCGCCAGGCGATCCCGACCTACGTGGCCGGCCATCGCCTGAACTCCGGCGCCTTCGGCTGCATGGGCGTGGGGCTGCCGTTCGGCGTGGGCGCCAAGGTGGCCAAGCCCGACACGCAGGTGGTCGTGCTCCACGGCGACGGCTCCTTCGGCATCAACGCGATGGAGATGGACACCGCGGTGCGCCACAAGATCCCCGTGCTCGTCGTCATCAGCAACAACGGCGGCTGGACGGCGGACGCGCCGTGGACGCGCCCGCTACCCAAGCCCGGGCGCAACCTCGGCTACACGCGCTACGACAAGATCGCCCAGGACCTGGGCGCGCACGGCGAGTTCGTCGAGAAGCCGCACGAGATCCGGCCCGCCCTCGAGCGCGCGGCCGCCTCGGGCAAGCCGGCCGTGGTGAACGTGATCACCGACAGCAAGGCGCGGGCGACGACCGTCCGCTTCTCGGCGTACACGACGTAGTCATGGGAATACCGCTGGCTCCCGACGTGCGGGCGCTGCTCGACGAGCCGAACTTCGTGCATCTGGCGTCGCTGCTGCCCGACGGCTCGCCGCAGTCCGCGCCCGTATGGGTCGGCCTCGAGGGCGATCGCATCCTGGTCGCCACCGGCGAGGGCTCGCTGAAGGCGAAGAACACGAAGCGCGATCCGCGCGTGTCGCTCTCGGTCGTGGCCATGGACAATCCGTACCGCGAGGCGCAGATCCGCGGTCGCGTGGTCGAGCGGCGGCCGGATCGCGACCTCAAGGTCATGGATGCGATCTCGCACAAGTACACGAGCGCTCCGTTCCCGATGCGCGCCAACCCCGACCAGCGCGTGGTGCTGGTGATCGAGGTCGAGCGCGTGCGCTATCACGTGCTGCCGTTCCGCCACACGCCGGCCCCGCGGGGCTGACGGAGAGGACGCCATGCAGAAGGCTCTCGAGGGAATTCGCGTGCTGGACCTCACGCAGTACGAGGCGGGCCCGAGCAGCACGCAGATGCTGGCGTGGCTGGGCGCCGAGGTCGTCAAGATCGAGCCGCCCGGCGGCGAGGCCGGCCGCCTGGCCCTGTCCGACAAGAAGGGCGAGGACGCCTGGTTCTTCATGCTGCTGAACTCCAACAAGAAGGGCGTGACGCTGAACCTCAAAGCGCCGCGCGGCCGGGCGATGTTCGAGACGATGGTGAAGACGGCCGACGTCGTCGTCGAGAACCTTGGCCCCGGCGCCATGGAGCGCCTCGGCCTCGGGTACGAGGCGCTCAAGAAGCTGAACCCGCGCATCATCGCCGCCTCGGTGAAGGGCTTCGGCAGCACCGGCCCGTACGCCGACTACAAGAGCTTCGAGTGGATCGCCCAGGCCATGGCCGGCGCCATGAGCATGACCGGCTCGCCCGACGGGCCGCCCACCAAGGCCATCGGCGGACTCGCCGACACCGGCGCCGGCCTGCACACGGCCATCGGCATCCTGGCCGCCATCATCCAGCGCAACGCGACGGGCCTGGGCCAGCAGATCGAGGTGGCGCAGCAGGACGCCGTCGTGAATCTCCTGCGCATCCACCTGCGCGAGAGCTACGCGACCGGCAAGCCGGGGCCGCGCCAGGGCAACCGCTCGGCCGCCGCGGCGCCGTCGAACATCTACCGCTGCCGGCCGTTCGGTCCCAACGACTACGTCTTCATCCACTGCGCGACCCAGGAGATGTGGAAGTCGATGGTCACGGTCATGGGCCGCCCCGAGCTGGGCGACGACCCGCGCTACGCCGACCGCCGTGATCGCGTGCAGTTCATCGATGAGATCGACGACATGATCGAGGCGTGGACGGAGAAGCGCACCAAGCAGGAAGTGATGGAGACGCTGGCCAGCCGCGGCATTCCCTGCGGCGCCGTGCTCGACTCCAACGAGGTGCTGGCCGATCCGCACCTGCGCCAACGCGGTTTCATCACCGAGCTCGAGCACCCGCGCCGCGGGAAGTACCCGATGCCGGGCAATCCCGTGCGCATGTCCGACTCCCCCACCGAGGTGCGGCGCGCGCCGCTGCTCGGCGAGCACAACGAGGAGATCTATGGCAAGGCGCTGGGGATGTCGAAGGAGGAGCTGGACACGCTCCGTCGCGACGGCGTGATCTAGACGGCGGGCACGCCGCCCAGCACGCGGCGGCTGAGCCGCGGGTGCTTCAC
>JBKPRI010000206.1:0-12366 GCA_046734515.1 Candidatus Methylomirabilota bacterium
CGCGTACGTCAGGCAGCGCGCGCCACGCGCGTGTCCTCCTGGGTGCCTGGCGGACGCCGGTGCACGAACACGACGTAGGCGCCGCCGAGCACGGCGCCGTCCACCAGCATCGCCGCGAACCAGGGCAACGAGGCGTTGCGGATGACGTCGACGGCGGCCGGTGTCAGCGGCGCCTGCCCGTACAGCGCCGGAATGACGACGAGCCCCGAGACGATCCACCAGAAGGCGCCGTACAGAACGCCCCAGACGACACCGGAGCCGAGGCCGACGCGCTGCCGCCCCAGCAGGCCGCCGAAGCCCGCGCCGATCAGCGCCGTGTAGAGCAGATAGGCGGCCCACGCCAGCGGCATCCGCGAGCTGTGCACGGCTCCCGCGATCAAGCCCATCGCCGGCTGACGCACGCCCTCGATCGTCGTCATCCGCACGAGCTCGAGCAGGCCGCCGGAAACAATGCCCGCCGCCAGCCCTGCGGCCGCGCCGGCCACGACGCTCCTCGCGATTCGCGATCTCATACGACACCTCCTGGTCCCGGCATACCGCACTCGCATGAGAGCACGATGAGACTGGCATGAGATCCGCGGCGCCGCCGTTCTCATCCCTGCCTCATGCCGCTCTCATGCAGCGCGCGCATGCTGTGGCCATGGAATCCACGCATCTGGCTCACCAGCTCTCGGGCTATCATCTGGTCACGCGCGACGGCCCCGTCGGCCGCGTCCGCGATCTCTACGTGGACGACCGCCGCTGGGTGGTTCGCTATCTGGTCGTCGAGCTGCGGCACGCCCTGGCCGGCCGCCGCGTGCTCATCTCACCGGTGTGCGTGCGGGCGGTCGACCCCCAAGCCCGCTGCCTCGAGGTCTCGCTCATGCGCGAGCAGGTCCGGCGCGCGCCCGACGTCGATGACGACCGGCCGGTGTCGCGGCAGCACGAGATCGCGCTGCACGAGTACTACGGCATTCCGTTCTACTGGACGGACGAGGACCCCGCCGCCGCACCGCCGGCGGATCCCCACCTGCGAAGCGTGCGAGCGGTGCGCGGCTACTCCGTGATCGGCCGTGACGCGGCCATCGGCCACGTCGAGGATTTCGTCCTCGACGTCGTCGGCTGGCGGGTCAGCGGGATGGTGGTGGCGCGCCGCCACTGGCTGAGCGGCCCGCGCCACACGCTGGCTGTCGGCGACATCACGCGGATCAGCTGGCTGGGCAAGGCGGTCTACGTCGACGGCGCTCAGGCCGCCTTCGCGGGCGCGGGGGCACCGGCCTCGATGACGACGAGGCGGCGCTTGCCGGCCTCACCGACGGCCTCGGCCACCGCGGCGCGCAACCGCTCGGTGGCGCGCTCGACGTCCGCGGCGCCGAGCGCGTCACGGAAATCGAGCTGCAGCACGATCAGGATCGCCTCCGGCCCGAGGTGCATGGTGCGCAGGCCGAGCACCCGCTCGACGGTGGGATCGCGGCGCGCCGCCGCGACGATGCGCTCGCGCACGTCGCGCGGCGCCGACTCCCCGACGAGCAAGGAGTGGTTCTCGACCGCGAGCGCCACCGCGACGCAGACGAGCAGGATCCCGATGGCGAGCGAGGCGCTCGCGTCCCACACGGTGCGGCCGGTGATGGCGGTCAACCCGAGCCCCGCCGCGGCGAGCAGCAGGGAGAGCAGGGCCGAGGTGTCCTCCAGCACCACGGTGAGGATCGTGGGGTCGCGGTTCTCCGCGATGAATTCCCGGAACGAGCGTGCGCCCTTCACCCGGAGCACGGAGCGGACGGCGATGGCCAGCGAGATCGACTCGAACACGACGGCCGCGGCCAGCACGACGAGCGCCCAGCGCACGGACTGGGCCTCGCCGGGATTCATGATCTTGCGCGCGCCCTCCCAGATGGAGAACGCGCCGCCCAGCGTGAAGAGCATCACCGCGACCACGAACGACCAGAAGTAGACGTTCATGCCGTGCCCGAATGGATGGTCGTCGTCCGGCGGGCGACCCGCCATCCGCATGCCGACGAAGAGCAGGGCCTGGTTGCCCGTGTCGGCGCAGGAATGGAAGGTCTCGGCCAGCATGGCCGCGCTGCCGGTCGTCACGGCGACGACGGCCTTGAGAATGGCCAGCGCGAGGTTGCCGAGCAAGGCAGCCAGGACAGCCGTGCGCGATTCTTCCACTGCCGCGGTGTGGTGCATCGCCCGTGCCGCCGGGGCGGTGTAGACTTCCGGCCATGTCGGCGCGCTTCGGCGTGGATATCGGGGGGACGTTCACCGATCTCGTGGTCGTCGACGAGACCACGGGGGCCATCCGCGTGGGCAAGGTGCTCACCACCGCCAAGGACCCTGCGCACGGCGTCGAGCAGGGCATCCAGACGCTGCTCGACGAAGCCCGCGTGGCGCCGGCGCGCGTGCGCGCGGTCGTCCACGGCACCACGCTGGCCACCAACGCCCTCATCGAGCGCAAGGGCGCCCGCACCGCGCTGCTCACGACCGCGGGCTTTCGCGACGCGCTGGAGATCGGTCGCGAGGGGCGCTACGACATGTACGACCTGCTCATCGATCCGCCGGCCCCGCTGGTGCCGCGCCATCTCCGTCGCGAGGTCGACGAACGGCTGTTGCCCGACGGCAGCGTGCTGCGGCCGCTCGACGAGGCGGCCGCGCGCCGCGTGATCGCCGGCCTCGCGGCCGACGGCGTGGAGGCCGTGGCCATCTGCCTGCTCCACGCGTACCTCAACCCGGTGCACGAGCGACGCGTGGCCGAGCTGGTGCGGGAGGCCATGCCGCAGGCCGTCGTGTCCTGCGCGTCCGACGTGGTGCCGGAGATCCGCGAGTACGAGCGCGCCTCGACGACGAGCGCCAACGTCTACGTGGCGCCGCTGATGGCGCGTTACCTCGAGGATCTCGAGCGACGCATGAGCGCCCTCGGCGTGCCCGGCCAGCTCTACATCATGCAGTCGTCCGGTGGGATCGCGTTGCCGCCCCTGGCCCGGCGCCTTCCCATCCGCCTGGTGGAATCGGGCCCCGCCGCCGGCGCGCTCGCGGCCGCCCAGGCGGCACGCGAGCGGGGCGACACGCGGCTGCTCTCGTTCGACATGGGCGGCACCACCGCCAAGGCCTGCGTGATCGACGGCGGCGCGCCGCTGGTGGCGCGTGAGTTCGAGGTCGCGCGCGCCGATCGCTTCAAGAAGGGCTCGGGCCTGCCGGTCCGGGTGCCGGTGATCGAGATGATCGAGATCGGCGCCGGCGGCGGCTCGATCGCGCGTGTGGACCGCATGGGCCTGCTCAAGGTGGGGCCCGACAGCGCCGGGGCCGATCCGGGCCCGGCCTGCTACAACCTCGGCGGCCGTCAGCCGACCGTCACCGACGCCGATCTGTTGCTGGGCTACCTCGACGCCGAGTTCTTCCTGGGCGGCCGCATGCGCCTCGATCGCGCGGCCGCCGAGCGGGCCGTGGCCGAGCACGTCGCGCGTCCGCTCGGGCTCGACGTCATCACCGCAGCGTGGGGCATCCACCGCGTGGTCAACGAGAACATGGCGGCGGCCGCGCGGATCCACGGCATCGAGCGCGGCCGCGACCTGCGCGCCTATCCGCTCTTCGCGTTCGGCGGCGCCGGACCGGTCCACTGCTGGCAGGTGGCGCGCGTGCTCAAGGTGCCGCGCATCCTGCTGCCGTTCGGCGCCGGCGCGATGTCGGCCTGGGGCCTGCTGGCCGCCCCGCTGGCCTTCGACTTCGTGCGCACGCTGCGTGCGCGGCTCGACGCCGGCGACTGGGACGCGCTCAACCGGCTGTTCGCCGAGATGGAGGAGGAAGGCCGCGAGCTGCTGGCGCGGGCGGGCATCGCGCGCCTGAGCGTCCGCGTGGCCCGCATCGCCGAGATGCGCTACGTCGGCCAGGGGCACGAAGTGGAGGCGGCGGTGCCGACCGGGACCCTGTCGGCGGCGAGCCTGCCAGCCATCACCGCCTCGTTCGAGGCGGCCTATCGCGCGCTCTATCACCGGCTGCCCCAGGGCGTGCCCATCGAAGCGCTCAACTGGCGCGTGACCGTCTCGGCGCCGCCCCCCGCGCTCGCATTCGGCGGCGCCGCCGCCTCCACCGGCGCGGCGGGCGCCGCGGTGAAGACGCGCCGCCGCGCGTGGTTCGCCGAAGCCCAGGGGTGGGTCGACACGCCCGTCTACGACCGCTACGCGCTCGGGTCCGGCGCGGCCTTCGACGGTCCGGCGATCGTCGAGGAGCGCGAGTCGACCGCCGTGATCGGCCCCGGCGCGCGGTGCCGCGTCGACGACGGGCGCACGATCGTCGTGGAGATGCCGGCGTGAGCGCCCGCGTCGCGGTGATCGGCGACTTCGACGCGGCGAACAGGACGCACGTCTTCACGAACGCGGCGCTCGGCCACCTCGGCCTGCCCGTCGAGTGGGTCGGCACCACGGCGGTCGGCCGGCCCGATGTGACACTGGCGGGTTACGACGGGCTCTTCATCTCGCCGGGCAGTCCGTACGTGAGCATGGAGGGCGCGCTCGAGGCGATCCGGTACGCGCGCGAGCGCGGCGTGCCGCTGGTCGGCACGTGAGGCGGATTCCAGCACGCGATCGTCGAGATCGCGCGCAACGTTCTCGGGGTCCGAGACGCCGATCATGAGGAGAGCAGCCCGGGCGCGGACCGCCTCGTGGTGACCGCGCTGGCGTGCTCGCTCGTCGGGCAGACCCACGAGGTGCGGATCGCGCCCGACTCGCTGGCCGGGCGGCTGTACGGGCGGACGGCTGTGCCGGAGGACTACTACTGCAACTACGGGTTGAACGGGGCATACCGTGCGCGCCTGGAGCAAGCCGGTCTGCGCGTGAGCGGGGTCGGCACCGACGGCGAGGTTCGTCTCGTCGAGCTGCCGCGGCATCCGTTCTTCGTCGCCACGCTGTTCCTGCCGCAGTCGCGCTCGGCCGTCGGCGCGCCGCATCCGCTGCTGGCGGGCTGGGCGGCCGCCGTCTCGGCGGCGCGCGTGGGATCCCCGATGAAGTCATGACCACGCTGGATCCGGTCACGCTCGAGATCTGCTGGAATCGCCTGATCGGCGTCGTCAACGAGCAGGCGGCGGCGCTGCAGCGCACGTCCTTCACCTCCATCGTGCGCGAGGCCGGCGATCTGTCCGCCGGCGTCTTCGACAGCCGGGGGTGGATGGTGGCCCAGGCGGTGACCGGCACGCCCGGTCACATCAACTCGATGGCGCTCGCCATGAAGCACTTCCTGGCCGCCTACCCGCTCGAGCGGCTGGCGCCCGGCGACGTGCTGATCACCAACGATCCGTGGAAGACGTCGGGACATCTCAACGACGTGACGATCTGCTCGCCCATCTTCCGGGGTGACCGCTGCATCGCCTTCTTCGCCTCCACCTGCCATACCGCCGATATCGGCGGCCACGTGCTGTCGGCCGAGGCGCGCGAGGTGTACGAGGAAGGCCTGCAGATCCCCATCCTCAAGCTCTACGAGGGCGGACGCCCCAACCAGACGCTGATGGCGATGATCCGCGAGAACACGCGGCTGCCCGAGATGGTGCTCGGCGATTTCCACGCGCAGATCGCGGGCGGTGCGGTGGGCGGCGAGCGGCTGGTCGAGTTCATGGACGAGTTCGGCCTCGAGCGGCTCGAGCCGCTGGCCGACGAGATCATCGGGCGCACCGAGCGCGCGATGCGCGAGGCGATCCGCGCGTTGCCGCCGGGCGTGTGGGAGCACGCGGTCACGTCCGACGGCTTCGGCGAGCCCATCACCATCAAGGTCCGCTGCCAGGTGCAGGGCGACGACCTGCTGATCGACTACGCCGGCTCCTCGCCGGCCAGCCGCCGCGGCGTGAACGTGGTGATGAATTACACCGAGGCGTACACGACGTACGGGGTGAAGGTGATCGTGAGCCCCGACGTGCCGAACAACGAGGGCGCCTTCCGGCCGCTGCGCATCACGGCGCCCGAAGGCTCGATCCTGAACGTGCGGCGGCCCGCGCCGGTGGCGGCACGACACGTGATCGGGCACTTCCTGCCCCACGTCATCGCCGGGGCGCTCGGCCAGGCGGTGCCGGAGCGCGTGATGGCCGAGGGCTCGGCCAACATCTGGGGCGTCCAGGTGTCCGGCAAGGACACGGCGGGCGAGCCGTTCAGCTACGTCTTTTTCTCATCGGGCGGCACGGGCGCGCGCGCCGTGAAGGACGGCCTGTCCGCCACCGCCTTCCCGTCCGGCGTGCTCGGCACGCCGATCGAGGTGACGGAGAACCTCTCGCCGCTCATCGTCGAGCGCAAGGCGCTGCGCGACGATTCAGGCGGCCGGGGCAAGTACCGCGGCGGGCTCGGCCAGACGATCGCCTTCCGTGTCCGCACGCGCGAGCCCTTCGTGTGCTCGATCCTCTGCGACCGCACGTCCACGCCGGCCTCCGGCTTCCGCGGCGGCGAGCCGGGCGCGCGCGGCGAGGTGCTCATCGATGGTGTGGCGCCCGCGAACCCCAAGGCCGAACAGGTGATCCCGCCGGGGGCGCTGGTGGAAGTGCGGCTGCCGGGCGGCGGTGGCTACGGCTCGCCCGATGAGCGCGACCCCGAGCTCGCCGAGCGCGACGTCCGGGAGCGCTACGCTACCCGCTGAGCCCGTCGCCGGTGGAAACATCACTTCGAGCGTGGGCTTACCGGGGAGATCGGGCTGGCGGGTCCCCGTTGGGGGGTATCGGGGGGAGCGGCGGTCGCTCCCCCCGGATCTAAATCAAGACCGAGGCGCGTCGCCGAGGGCCACGGCCACCAGGGTGCCGGCAGCGTCGGTGGGCTGCACGCCGCGGCCATAGGCCGCCACGTGGTTGGCGAGCCAGCCGACACAGGGCGTGCGTTCCTCGAGCACACCGCGTATGGCCGCCCATTCCTCTGCGAACCCCGCCCCGAGCTTGCGGTGACGCTCGGCGCTCTCGATCACGAGCACCAGGCGCGCCGGCCGTCCTTCGAGCCGCTTCACCGCGGTCAGCATCGCGTCAGCAGCGCCGTGGACCAGAGTCTCCGCCGACGCCTCGACACCGTCCGCCGACGACGCATCCGTGTAGCCGATGCCGGAGGCGTACGGCGCCTCCACGCAGGCGACACTGGCCAGCGGATTCGCGGCGCCGCGGCCATAGACCGCGGGACCGCCGAGGGTGGTGCACACCGTCCGCATCTTGGGCCCCATGAAGTCCCGCCACGAGGCGAGGAACGTCTGGGCGGCGTCACCGCCGACCGGACGCGCGAAGGCGAAGGCCAGACCGCGCGGATAACGCGCGCGGAACGGCCAGCCGGCCAGAACGAGCCGAGCCGCCGCCTGACCCGCGTCGCGAAGATCGCGACCGGCCGTGGCGACGACACCGCTGGCGGCGCCGTCGGCGTTGCTGACGCAGACGACGAGCGCGCCTTCCCGCAAGGGGCCGTGATCCGTCAAGAGCGCGGTGGCCGAGCCGCCGGCCACCGAGATATGTCCAAGGACCTCACGCAGGGACGCGACGGCGTCACGCGCCGGGCTCCCCGCGGTCACCACGAGGGCGAAGTCGGGGGCGGCAGCGCCGAGCCTGTGGCCGGCGCTACCCGCAGCCTCTCCGATGGCGATATCCGGGTCGGGGTGGCTGCTGATGCCGATTGCAACTTCGAGCTTCGAGCTCGTCTGCTGCTGCGTTAGGTGGTGCGCCGTATCCAGCATGGGGGCGCATCGTTGCGTCAGCCGTGCCAAGCCGTAAATATCTGGAGTATCAGCGTGTTTCTCGTAAAGGCCGGGCATTGCTCCGTGTCCGGACGGCATGAGGTTGACCAGATTCGTCAGTGCACCGGTTGAAAATCAACCGGTTGCGACGGGTCTAGAGGACTCCGTACTCCTTCAGGCGGCGATAGATCGTGCGGCGGGAGATGCCGAGCGCCTTGGCGGAGGCTTCCTTGTCGTCCTTGTAGACCGCCAGGGCCTTCATGATGAGCTCACGCTCGACCTCGGCGAGGGTCGGAACCGTCTGGGGCCCGCCCGTACCGGCGGCCGGCGTGACCATGGGCGAGCGCCCGAGGGTCGGCAGGTCGGTCAGCACGATCTGCTCGCGGGCGCCCATAGCGTAGGCGCGCTCGATCAGGTTCTCGAGCTCTCGGACGTTGCCCGGGAAGCTGTACGCGCTCAGCGCGGCCAGTGCCTCGGGCGAGATCCCGCGCACGTCCCGGTGGAAGCGGCGGTTGAAGCGGCGCAGGAAGTGCGAGACCAGGGCCTGGATATCGTCCCGGCGATCGCGCAGCGGCGGCAGCATGATCCGCACGACGTTGAGCCGGTAGAAGAGATCCTGGCGGAACGAGCCTTCTGTCATCGCCCGCTCGAGATCGCGGTTGGTGGCGGCGATCACACGGACGTCGACGGGGAACGCCTTCGTCGAGCCGACGGGCCGCACCTGCATCTCCTGCAACACGCGCAGAAGCTTCACCTGCAGGCTCGGCGACAGCTCCGCGATCTCGTCGAGGAAGATCGTGCCCTCGTCGGCGCCGCGGAAGAGACCCAGCGCATCAGCCACCGCGCCGGAGAAGGCGCCGCGCACGTGGCCGAAGAACTCCGACTCCAGGAGGTCTTGCGGGATCGCGCTGCAGTTCACGGGGATGAACGGACGCTTGGCCCGCGAGGACAGCCGATGGATCGCCGCGGCGACCAGCTCCTTGCCGGTGCCGCTCTCCCCCTCGATCAGCACCGGCGAGTCCGTCACCGCGACCTTGCCGATGATGTCCTTGACCTTGGCCATCACCTGCGAGGAGCCGATCAGCTCGTTGACCGTCAGCTCCTCGCCCAGGCGGGCCCTCAGCGTGTGGACCTCGCCGCGCAGGAACCGCCGCTCCATCATGCGAGCCATGAGGTGCCGGAGCTCGTCGAGGATCAGCGGCTTGGAGAGGTAGTCGTAGGCGCCTTCCTTCAGCGCCTGCACCGCCGAGGCGATCGTGGGGTAGCCCGTCATCATGACCACCTCGATCGTCTCGTCCTGCTTGCGGATCTCGCGCAGGAGGTCGAGGCCGGTCATGTCGGGCATCCGGATGTCGCTGATGATCGCGTCGAAGAGGCCGTTCTTGAGGAGCTCGAGGCCCTCCACGGCCGAGGGGGCGGTGGTGACCTGGTACCCCCACTGCGTCAAGGCCTCCTTGAGCAGCAGGAGGATGGACTTCTCGTCGTCGACAACGAGGATCTTTGCCGGTTCCAAGGTAAGACCGACTCTAGCACGTCAGATTGACAATATGACAAGCATAAGATTCGTTCGGGGGTCAGTAAGTTGCGTGCGGGCGCTCTCCATGTTAGCGTTGGCGTTGACTTTTTAAGTGGAGGGAGACCCAGCACATGGCCGACTCGGCGACCGTCCATCTCACCGAAGCGAACTTCGACGAGACCCTGAGCCGTCATGCGGGTGTGCTGATGGTCGACTTCTGGGCCGAGTGGTGCGGGCCGTGTAAGGCCATCGCGCCGGCCCTGGAGGATCTCGCGAAGGAGTCCGCGGGCCGGGTGACGCTCGCCAAGGTGAACGTGGACGAGAACCACGGGCTCGCCGCCCGCTACGGCATCCGCTCGATCCCCACGATCCTGTTCGTGAAGGCGGGCAAGGTGGTCGACCAGGTGATCGGCGCGGTGCCGAAGGCCAAGCTGAAGGAGAAGCTGGACGCGCTGGCCGTCTAGCGCGCCGTGCTGAGCTCCACATGAGCTCCGCCGGCCCCATTCCGTCGCTGTCGCCCAGCCGCGAGGAGTTCCGCGACCTCGCCGGCCAGGGCAACCTCGTGCCCGTGTTCGCCGAGCTCCCGGCGGACCTGGACACCCCGCTCTCCGCCTATCTGCGCCTGCGGCCGGGCCCTTACTCGTTCCTGCTGGAGTCGGTGGAGGGCGGGGAGGTCTGGGCGCGTTACTCCTTCCTGGGCACCGACCCGCTCATGATCCTCTCCTCCAAGGACGGGGTAACCACGCTCCGGCGAGGTGACGGGCGGCCTCAACGCCTGCCCGACCGCGATCCGCTCGAGGCGCTGCGCCGGCTGCTCGCGGAGTTCAAGCCGGTCGCGGTACCGGGGCTCCCGCGGTTCCAGGGGGGCGCCGTCGGCTATTTGGCCTACGACATGGTGCGCCACATGGAGCGGCTGCCGAAGCGGGCGCAGGACGACCTGGGTCTGCCCGATGCCGTGTTCATGTTCAGCGACACGCTGCTCGTGTTCGACAACCTGCGCCACCGGATCCTCGTCATCGCCAACGCCCACATCGACAAGCGCGACGCCGCCTCCCTCGACCGCGCCTACGACCGCGCGGCCGTGCGCATCGGGATGACGCTGGGAAAGCTGGCGCGACCGGTGCGCGGCGCACCCGCGCTCACGCTGCCGCCGACGGCGCCGCTCGTCGCGCAGGGCGAGGAGGGGTTCACGTCCACGATGGACGAGCCCGCCTTCTGCGAGGGCGTGCGCCGGACCAAGGAATTCATCGCGGCCGGCGACGCCTACCAGGTCGTCATCGCGCGACGACTGGACACGCGGCTGGAGTCCGACCCGTTCACGGTCTACCGGGCGCTGCGCACGATCAACCCGTCGCCCTACCTCTTCTTCCTGCGCCTGGGTCCCAAGACGACGATCGTGGGCTCCTCGCCCGAAGTGCTGGTGCGCGTGGAAGGCGACCGGGTCGAGGAGCGGCCCATCGCCGGCACCCATCCGCGCGGCGCCACGGAGGCCGAGGACAAGGCCATCGAGCGCATGATGACGACGGATCCCAAGGAGCGGGCCGAGCACGTCATGCTGGTCGATCTCGGGCGCAACGACGTCGGCCGCGTGGCCGAGCTGGGCTCGGTGAAGGTCACCGAGTTCATGGGCATCGAGCGCTACTCGCACGTGATGCACCTGGTGAGCCACGTGATCGGCACGCTGCGCAAGGGCGCCGATGCCTTCGACGTGTTGCGGGCCACCTTCCCGGCCGGGACCGTGTCGGGCGCGCCGAAGATCCGCGCCATGGAGATCATCGACGAGCTGGAGCCCACCCAGCGCGGACCGTACGCCGGCGCGGTGGGCTACGTCTCCTACTCCGGCAACCTCGACTCCTGCATCACGATCCGGACCATCGTCTGCCACGGACGGCGCGCGTCGATCCAGGTGGGCGCCGGCATCGTGGCCGACTCCGATCCCAAGACCGAGTGGCAGGAAACCTGCTCGAAGGCCCGCGGTCTCGTGCTCGCGCTCCGGATCGCCGCCGCGCAGGGACGGCCATGATCCTCGTCATCGACAACTACGACTCGTTCACCTACAACCTCGTACAGTACCTCGGCGAGCTCGGCGCCAAGATGGAGGTCGTCCGCAACGACGCCATGGACGTCGACGCGCTGGCCCGGATGCGGCCCGAGCGCATCGTGATTTCCCCCGGGCCCGGCAATCCCGACCAGGCCGGCGTCTCGCTCGAGGTCATCCGTCGCCTGGGGCCCACCACGCCCACGCTGGGCGTCTGCCTCGGGCACCAGTCCATCGGTCAGGCGTTCGGCGCCACCGTGACCCGTGCGCGGATGCTGATGCACGGCAAGACCTCCGAGATCCGCCACGACGGCAAGGGCGTGTTTGCGGGACTCTCCAACCCATTCACCGCCACGCGCTATCACTCGCTGATCGTCTTGCCCGAGACGGTGCCCGACGATCTCGAGATCTCGGCGCGCACCGAGGACGGGCTGGTCATGGGACTGCGCCATCGGCGCTTCCCGATCGAGGGCGTGCAGTTCCATCCCGAATCGATCTTGACGCTCGAGGGCAAGCGACTGCTGGCCAACTTCCTCGGCGCCCCGGCACCGGCGGCGGTCGCTTCGTGAGCGGCGACCGAAGTAGCCCGCCCAGACCCAACCCCGAGCGAGGCGGTGAAGACGCGCTCGTTCGGGCCATTCGGGAGCTCGCCACCCGCGCCGGCACCGGAAGCGGCGTGCGTGTGGGTATCGGCGACGACTGCGCGGTCCTGGAGCCGACGCCCGGCGCGGCGCTGCTGGCCAAGACCGATCTCCTGATCGAGGATGTGCACTTCCGCCGGCGCTGGGCGGAGCCGGCCGACATCGGCTGGAAGGCGATCGCGGTCAACCTCTCGGACATCGCCTCGATGGGCGGTCGCCCGCGCTGGGCGCTCGTCGCGCTCGCCTGTCCCGAGGACGCCCCGGGGGACGAGATCCTGGCGTTCTACGAGGGCGCGCTGGCGCTGGCGCGCCGCCACGACGTCACCGTCGTGGGCGGCGACACCTCCTCGTCCCCGGCCGGCTGGTTCGTCAACGTCATGATGCTCGGCGAGGCCACCGCGCTCCGGCTGCGCTCCACCGCCCGGCCCGGCGACGTGGTGGCGGTCACCGGCAGCCTCGGGCGCTCGGCCGCCGGCCTCGCCGTGCTGGAGCGCGGGGCCGCGCCGGCGGGCGTGAGC
>JBKPRI010000207.1:0-7016 GCA_046734515.1 Candidatus Methylomirabilota bacterium
GGCCCCCTCCTACGTAAACAGGCAGAGGGCGTCGCATGACCATTCGCTCTGTTCGGGCGTTACGCTACCGCCAGCGCACGGCCGCGCTGGCGGCGGCGGACTCGATGATGCCGTGGTTGTCGGCGTGGCAGGGATCGTCGATCGGCTGCAGCGCGGCGATGGCGTGGCAGAGCTCGTGAACGTCGATCTCGAGCGTGAGCGCCGACGGGATGGCGTCGGTGTAGCGCACGATCTTCACGAGCTGCACGATCGTGCCGCCCGGCCCGGCGATCTTGCGCCAGAGGTGGCAGCCGAGGACGGGGCCCACCGAGGGAATGTTCACGCACTCCTCGCGCACCACCGCGCGATCCTCGGACACGACGACCGTCACCAGCCGGTCGCCGTTGCCGAGTGGGCCCATCTGCATGATCTTGGTCGGGGTCGCGCAACCCGCGAGTAGCACTCCCAGTCCGACGAGGAGAGCCGGCAGCAGACGAGCCATGCCCATGTGCAGGGCAACGCCCGTGCCAGACCGTTTGGCCCGTCTACGGGCCCCAGGTGACGGGTCGATTCCCGCTTTCCCGCAAACGGGTGCAGCGCGCCTGTCCCGGGTTGCAGGCGCCCGCCCCGCGCGCGCGGCGGCGGCCGAAACGCCGGTGTTATACTACGCGGCGTTGTCGCGCGGACGGCGAACTCGGAGGAGGTCCCCGCCGTGAGTCTCTACGTGATGCTCAGCACGCTGTCGGAGTCCGGCCGCAAGGTCCTGCGCGGACGCCCGGGATGGATCCGCAAGGTGAACGGTGACGTGCAGCGCATGGGCGCGCGGGTCGTCGCGCAGTACGCCGTCCTCGGGCCGTACGACTTCGTCACCATCATCGAGGCGCCCGACAACGCGACCATCTCGCGCGTCTCGGTGGAGCTGGGCGCGCGGGGCGGTGTGCAGGGCATGACGATGGCTGCGATCCCGCTCGATGAGTTCATCGAGCGACTGGAAGGCGGCAGTGGCCGCCAGGGGAAGAAAAAGCGCGCATGAAAGTCCTGAAGCTGACACCCGAGCGTTGTACCGGCTGTCTGCGCTGCGAGATCGCCTGTTCGTACATGCAGACGGCGACGTACCAGCCGGCCAAGTCCGTCATCCGCGTGTCGCCCTTCGAGGGTCACACCTCCTACGCGCCCTACACGTGCACGCAGTGCGCGGAGGGCTGGTGCATGACGGCCTGCCCGGTGGGCGCCATCACCATCAACGTGGTCGGGGCCAAGGACGTGGTCGACGACCGCTGCGTCGGCTGCAAGCTGTGCACGATCGCCTGCCCGTACGGGACGATGTTCTACGACACGTCGACCCGCAAGGCGTTCAAGTGCAACCTGTGCGGTGGCGATCCCGCCTGCGCGCATGCCTGCCCGACGGCGGCCATCGAGTACGAGGAGGTCGCCACCCAGGACTGGCTCGGCGATTTCGCGGCCGAGCGGGTGAGCCACGTGCTCGCCATGAACGGAGGGCGCTGATGCCGGCGCGCCATCTCATCATCGGCGGCGGCACCGCCGGCATGAACGCGATGCGGACCATCCGCGAGGAGGAGCGCGAGCCCTCGGAGATCACGCTGGTGAGCGCCGAGCGTCCGTACTCCCGCATGGTGCTGCCGTACTACCTCGATCGCTCGGTCGCCGAGTCGCACGTGTTCACGGCCACCGGCATCCAGCTCACGCAGTGGAAGGTGAAGGCGCTGGTGGGCCGCCGCGCCGCCGCCCTCGACACGAAGGCCAACGTGTGCACGCTCGACGACGGCAGCAAGGTCGAGTACGACGACTGCGTCATCGCCACCGGCTCCACGGCGGTGCGCGCGCCGGTGCCCGGCGCCGACGGTCGCGCCGTTCACTCCTTCTGGACCCTCGACGACGCGCGCGCGGTGATCGACGAGATCAAGCCCGGCAGCCAGGTGGTGATGGTCGGCGCCGGCTTCATCTCCTTCACGATCCTGAACTCGATCCTCTCGCTGGGCGCCAAGCTGACCATCGTCGAGGTGGCGCCGCGCATCCTGCCCCGCATGGTGGACGCCACCGGCGGCGAGCTGGTGGAGGGCTGGCTCAAGGCCCACGGGGTGGCCATCCGCACCGGCGCCAAGCTGACGAAGATCGAGGACGCCAAGGACCGCAAGCGCCTGAAGTTCGCCTCCGGCGGCGACCTGATGGCCGACGTCGTCATCATGGCGACCGGCATCCGCAACAACCTCGAGTGGCTGAAGGGCTCGGGCGTGGTGATCGACCGCGGCGTCGTCGTCGACGACCACCTGCGCTCCAACGTCCCCAACGTCTACGCGGCGGGCGACTCGGCGCAGGGCAAGGACCTCATCACCGGCCAGGGCGCCATCCACGCCATCGAGCCCACGGCGCAGGAGCACGGGCGGATCGTCGGCGCCAACATGGCCGGCAAGTCCGTCGCCTATCGCGGCTCGCTCATCATCAACATCGTGGAGGTCTGCCACCTCGACGTCGCCTCGTTCGGCGCCTGGGAGGACGGCAAGGCCGAGCCGATCAGCGGGCTCAAGAAGGATCGCAACGCGTATCGCAAGCTGCTGTTCACGGGCGATCGCCTGACCGGCGCCATCATCATCGGCCGCTCGAACGACATCTGGACGACCAACGACGTCGGCATGCTGAAGGGGCTCGTGCAGACCGGCACGCCGCTCGGTCGCTTCAAGGAGCATCTGCGGAAGAACCCGTTCGACATCAAGACCGCGTTCATCGCCGCCAAGACCACGCGCACGCTGCTTCCCGTAACCGTCCTGGGGCGCCCGTCGATGGCGCCCGGAGACAGCCCGGTGGCCGTATGACTCCAGCGATCAAGGACGCTCCGAAGAAGACCGCACAATCCGCACCCGCGCTCCCCGGCGGGTTCGCGGGCCAGATCCTTCGCGTCGATCTCTCCAAGCGCAAATGCTGGGGCGAGCCCTGGGGCAGCCCCGCCGAGATGCGCGATCAGCTCGGCGGCATCGGCCTCGGCTCGCGGATCCTCTACAAGGAGACGCGCAAGGGGAAGGGCAACGTGTCGTGGGATCACCCCGACAACCGCCTGATCCTCGCCACCGGCCCGCTGGCCGGTCTGCCCGTGTGGGGCACCGGCGGCCTCACCGTCGTGACGATCGGCGCCGGCACCAACGGCCCGACGTCCACGCAGGCCAACGGCTTCTTCGGCACGAATCTCAAGTACTGCGGCTACGACGCCATCGTCATCCAGGGACAGTCTCGCGACTGGGTCTACCTCTACATCGATGACGATCGCGTCGAGATCCGCGACGCCAAGCCCTACGTCGGCAAGGACACGTGGGACACGCAGGACTCGCTCAGCGCCGACCTCGGCATGCGCGGGCACCAGCTGTCCGTGTACTCGATCGGCCCGGCCGGCGAGAACCTGGCGCGCTTCGCGGCGATCCAGGGCGACTACGGCCACGTCGCGTCCAAGAACGGCGTGGGCGCGGTCATGGGCAAGAAGAAGCTGAAGTGCGTGGCCATCGTGAAGGGCACCAAGGCGCTCACCGTGAACGATCCGCGCGGCGTGGTGCAGGCCGCCGACGAGATCGCCCACGACCTCCGGACGGATCCCTCGGCGCGCTCGCTCTACGAGTACGGCACGCTGCCCGGCGTGGTGAACCTCAACAAGCTCGGCGCGCTGCCGATCAAGAACTACACGACCAACACGACCACCGCCGACATGTCGAAGTGGGAGGCGCCGAAGCTGCGCGAGGGGTTCGATCATCGCGGGCACCAGTGCAACTCGTGCGGCATGCACCACTGCCACATGTCGGTGATCCGCCAGGGCGTCAACAAGGGCAAGATCGTCGACGAGCCGGAGTACGAGGGCTGGTCCGGCGCCGGCTGGACGATCGGCGTCACCGCCGACATCGACGGCGTGGCGTGGCTCAACACGCAGCTCGATCGCGCCTGCCTCGACGTCAACGAGTTCGGCTGGGTGTGCGGCTGGGTGATGGAGGGCCTCGAGAAGGGCTGGCTCACGCCGGCCCAGGTCGGCTTCGAGCTGAAGTGGGGCGACATCAAGGGCGCCAACCGGCTGATCCAGATGATCAGCAAGCGCGAGGGCTTCGGCGACCTGCTCGCCGAGGGCGTCAAGCGCGCGGCGGAGAAGCTCGGCGGCGCGGCCAAGGACGCCGCCGTCTACACGGGCAAGGGCGCCGCGCCGCGTGGCCACGACCACCGCGCGCGCTGGGAGGAGATGCTCGACACCACGACCTCCTCGACCGCGACCATGGAGACCGGCAACCCGGTGCACCAGACGGAGATCGGGCTGCCGGCGCGCATCAATCCGTTCGACGGCGTGGAAGTGGCCAAGCTGGTGGCCGGCTGTCGCGGCCGGCGCAACTTCGAGGACTCGCTCGGCATCTGCATCTTCACCACGCGCACGCGGCTGGAGAACGTCTGCCGCGCGCTCTCGGCGGCCACAGGCTGGCGTTTCACCGTGGAGGAAGCGATGAGGATGGGCCGGCGGACCGCGGCGATCAACCGCGCCGTCGCCCTGCGCTGCGGCCTCACGCCCGATCTCGAGGTTCCCTCCAAGCGCTACGGCTCGACGCCGCACGACGGCCCCGCCAAGGGCCAGGCCGTCGGCGCGCAGTGGGACAAGATGGTGCAGACCTGGTACGACGAGGTCGGCTACGACCGCAAGACCGGCAAGCCGCTGCCCAAGACGCTCAAGGCGCTCGGCCTCGACGCGCTCAGCAAAGAGCTCTGGGGCAGCAAGGGCTGATCGCCGCGCGCGTTCGCCGCGCGCGTCCTCGTGACGCGGCGGCGATCGCGCGGATGGCCAACGCGCTCAACCGCTACGAGGGCCTGCCGCAGCGCTTCACGCCGGCCATCATCCGGCGCGACGCGTTCGGCCGGCCGCGCCGCATTCGCGTCGTGGTGGCCGAGCTCGAGCGCCGGCTCGTCGGGTACGCGGCGACCATCGATGGCTACAACACCGACCTCGCCGCCCCCGAGCTCTTCATGCTCGATCTCTTCGTGGCGGCCCGCTGGCGCAGCCGCGGCATCGGCCGCGCGCTGGTGGCCGCGGTCGCGCGCGAGACGGTCCGCCGCCGTCTCGGCTCACTGCAATGGGGCGTCCGCGCCGATAACGCGCGGGCCCGGCGCTTCTATCGAGGGCTCGGCGCGCGGCTCGGCAGGGGGATCGGCGCCGCGCTGCTGACCGGCCGCGCGCTCGCCCGCCTCGCCGCCGCGCGATGATCTTCCTGCTGATCAACGCCGTCGTCGAGACGCACGACGAGTCGCTACCCGTCGCGCAGGCACTGGCGGTCAAGGACGGCCGGATCGTCGAGGTGGGTGGCTCCGACGAGATCCTCTGGCTCCGCGAGGACGACTACGAGCTGATCGACCTCGAGGGTCAGACCGTGGTACCGGCCGGCGGGATGCTCGCCGCGGGTAAGCCAGCGAATTTCCACGTCGTGAGCGGTGATCGCACCGTGGAGACGTGGTCCCAGGGGGTGCGCCGGCTGGTTCGACCTTGACCCCCCCTCGGGTGTCGTGGTACTTCTCAGCGCCCCGGGCAGTCCGTGCGCTGGCACGCCGGGCGGGGGGACAGATGGCTCAAGTGATCGGTTTCATTGGTCTCGGCATCATGGGCCGTCCCATGGCTCGCAATCTCCTCAAGGCCGGTCACACCCTGGTCGTCCACAGCCGCAGCCAGGGTCCCGTCGACGAAATCGTCAAGGCCGGCGCCAAGGCCGCGAGCTCACCCAAGGACGTCGCCGCGCAATCCGACGTGCTCATCACGATGCTGCCCAACTCGCCGGACGTCGAGCAGGTGGCGCTCGGTGCCAACGGCATCATCGAGGGCGCGCGCCGCGGGCTGATCTTCGCCGACATGTCGACGATCTCGCCGATCGTGTCCAAGAAAGTCGGCGAGGCGCTGGCCGCCAAGGGCGTGGCCATGCTGGACGCCCCGGTCTCCGGCGGCGAGAAGGGCGCCATCGACGGCGCGCTGTCAATCATGGTCGGCGGCGACAAGGCCGTGTTCGAGAAGGTGCTGCCGATCTTCCAGGCGATGGGCAAGACGATCACGCTGCTCGGGCCGCTCGGCTTCGGCGGTTTCACCAAGCTCGCCAACCAGATCATCGTGGCGGTGAACCTCACCGCGCTCGCCGAGGCGCTCACGCTGGGCAAGAAGGCCGGGCTCGATCGCGAGCTCCTGCTGACCGCGCTGGCCGGCGGGCTGGCCGGTTCCAAGTGCCTCGAGCAGAAGAAGGCGAACTACGTGGCCGGCACCTACAACCCGGGCTTCAAGATCGACCTGCACTACAAGGATCTCGGCTTGATCATGGAGTCGGCCTCGGCGCTCGGCGTTCCGGTGCCGACCACGGCCGTCGTCCAGCAGCTCTTCAACGCGCTCCGCGTGAAGGGCCGCGGCGGCCTCGACCACTCGGGGGTCATCACCCTCCTCGAAGACCTCGCGGGCGCCTCGTGAGGGCCACGGTCGATCGCGCCGGTCTCGACCCGCAAGGGCGCTTGCCGAAGGTCCAGATCCGGCGCGTGCGCAAGGGCGACCTCTCCAAGGTCAAGGACGTGTTCGAGCAGAGCTTCGGCGATTTCCTCGAGCGGCAGCTCGGGACGCGCCCTCGGCAGGCATTCAACGGCGCCCAGTACGTGCACCACCGCTGGCTGATGGAGCCGTGGGGCTGCTTCGTGGCTGAGGAGGACAACGCCAAGATCGTCGGCGCTGCCCTGGCGGTGACCTGGGGCACGGTGGGTCTGCTGGGCCCGGTGGCGGTCCTCACGCACTATCACAACCAGTCCATCGCCCAGCAGCTCATGCGCGCCGTCCAGGAGTTCTTCGACGAGAACAAGGCGACGCTGCACGGCGCTGTCACCTATCCGACCAGCTCGAAGCACCTCGGGCTCTATCACAAGTTCGGCTACAAGCCGAAGTCGCTGACCGCGGTGATGAGCCGCGCGCTGGACCGGCCGGCCGCGCGCCCCGGCGTGGTGAAGCCGCCGGTCGTCAAGGGCGCCCTCACGCTGCGCCGCTACTC
>JBKPRI010000208.1:0-19532 GCA_046734515.1 Candidatus Methylomirabilota bacterium
CACCACCGGCGACAGGACGTGCAGGAACGTGTCGTAGGTCCGGAGCTGGTCCTCCAGGTCTTCGCCCTCGAACTGCGGCAGCACACCGATGAGCGTGTGGATGACCGCGGGCAGTGTCGTGTCGCCGAGCGTGATGGTCTGCCGGTTGGGATCGCCGGGGCCGGCGGCGGGTTCGGGCTCCGGCGCCGGCGCGCGCTCGGGCGGCGAGGCGCCGCGGTGCTCGATGACCCAGTCGAGCGTGGAGAGAAGCGAGCAAAGCTCGCCGGCGTCCGGATCGCCGTCGAGCTCGCGCACGGCGTAGACGCCCACCTGGGAGCCCGAGGGAAAGACCCCGCGCGTGCTCACGATCTCGCGGATGCGCTCCAGCAGCACGAACTGGATCCACTGCTCGAAGGCCAGCGTTCGGCCCCCGAAGGCGCCCATGTTCTCGAATGCCTCGGGCGGCGGCTGCTGCGCGGACCAGCGCCCCAGGCGGCGAAGCTCGGCCTCCAGCGCGTCGGCGATCGCGGCGATCTTCGCGTGGAGATCCTCGGCCGGCCGCGCAGCCTCCATGCCGTGGCATGATACCGGCCATGACGTCGGCCGGCCACGGCGGCGCGATCGCCCTCGAGCAGGTGACCCAGCGTTTCGCGCTGCCGCGCGAGCACCGCGAGTTCACGGCCGTGCAGGACGTGACGTTCGACGTGGGCGCCGGCGAGTTCATCTCGGTCGTGGGGCCGTCGGGCTGCGGCAAGTCGACGCTGCTGAGCCTGATCGCCGGGCTGGCGCCGCTCTCCGCTGGCCGCATCACGATCGACGGGACGCCCGTGAGCGGCGTCAATCCGCGGCTGGGCTTCGTCTTCCAGCGTGACGCGCTGTTTCCCTGGAAGACCGTGACCGACAACGTCGGGCTGCCGCTGCTCTTCCGCGGCGTGGACCCCGCGACGGCGCGGCCGCGGGTGGCCGAGTGGATCGCGCGGATCGGGCTCACCGGCTTCGAGCGCTACCATCCGCACCAGCTCTCGGGCGGCATGCGCAAGCGCGTGGCCCTGGCCATGACGATGGTCTACGAGCCGGAGATCGTGCTGATGGACGAGCCCTTCGGCGCGCTCGACGTGCAGACCCGCAACCTGATGGAGAACGACCTGCTGGAGATCTGGGCCCAGCGGCGGCGCACCGTGGTTTTCGTCACCCACGATCTCGAGGAAGCCATCGCGCTGTCCGACCGCATCGTGGTGATGACGGCCTCGCCCGGGCGGGTGAAGAGCGTGTACACCACGGGGCTGCCGCGGCCGCGCTCCGTCACCGAGATTCGCTTCCATCCCGACTTCGGCCGCCTGTACGAGACGATCTGGAAAGACCTCAAGGACGAGGTGCGCGTTGGCTACGAGCGGAGCCGGCAGGGTCTCGCGGGCTGAGATCCACGCCTGGCGCGCGGGCCTCCTGGGAGCCTTCCTGCTCCTGTGGGAGGTGGCCACGCGCCGCGCGTGGGTGGATCCGTTCTTCGTGAGCCAGCCGACGGTGCTGGCCGCGCAGCTCTACGACTGGGTGCGCAGCGGCTTCATCCTCCGCCACCTCGTGGTGACGCTGCAGGAGACGCTCATCGGCTTCGCGCTGGGGACGCTCCTCGGGGTGGCCGTCGGCTTCGCCTTCGCGCAATGGGACACGCTCGCGCGCATCTTCGATCCACTGATGGTGGCGCTCAACGCGATGCCGCGGGTGGTGCTGGCGCCGCTGTTCATCCTGTGGTTCGGCCTCGGCCTGCTGTCCAAGGTGGTCATGGTCATCTCGCTGGTGTTCTTCGTGGTCTTCTTCAGCACCTACACCGGGATCCGCGAGGTCGACCGCGATCTCGTTCACAACGCCCGCATCCTCGGCGCCACGCCGCGCCACCTCATCCGCCACGTGCTGTTGCCCTCGGCACTCACGTGGATCTTCGCGAGCCTGCGCACGAGCGTCGGCTTCGCGCTGATCGGCGCGGTGGTCGGCGAGTATCTCGGCTCGCACGAGGGGATGGGCTACGTGATCTCCTATGCCGAGTCGATGTTCAACGCCACCGGCGTGCTGGCCGGGCTGATCGTGCTGATGGCCGCCGTCATCGTCATCGACGTCGCCCTCACCCGCCTGGACGCGCGCTTCTCCTACTGGAAGCCCGCCGCGAAATAGTCAGCCGAAGGGGAGATGTCACTCATGCGAACTCGCCGCACCGTTGCCGTGGTCGCCCTGCTGTCGATGCTCGCCGCCGCCGCCCCGCCGGCCGCCCGCGCTGCGGAGAAAGTCACGGTCGGCATCGGCGGCGTCGGCCTCATGGTCTATCTCCCGACCGCGCTCGCCAAGGCCAAGGGCTTCTTCGAGGAGGAAGGCCTCGACGTCGAGATCCTCGACATCAAGGGCGGCGGCGCCCAGGCGGCCTCCGCGCTCATCGGCGGCTCGGTGGACTTCAGCGCCAACGCCATCGACCACGCCATCAAGGCCAAGGTGCAGAAGAAGGACCTGGTGGCCGTCCACTCCCACGTGCGGCTGGCCATGATGGCGCTGGTGGTGGCCAACAAGTACAAGGGCGAGATCAAGTCCATCGCCGATCTGAAGGGCCGGCCGGTCGGCGTCACCTCGCCGGGCTCGCAGACCCACATGATCCTGGGCTACCTGCTGGCCAAGAACGGCGTGAAGCCCGAGGACGTGAAGATCATCGGCGCCGGGGGCAACACGATGCCGCTGGCCATCGAGAAGGACTCCGTGCACGCCGGCATGATGCTCGATCCGTTCTTCACGGCGTTCCTCAAGCAGGGCAAGGGCTACCCGCTCGTGGACATGTTCACCATCAAGGGCACGCAGACGGCGATGGGCGGCGAGGTGCAGGGCACCACGCTGCTGACCCGGCCCGACGTGATCGCCAAGCGTCCCGCCACCGTCCAGAAGATGGTGAACGCGCTGGTGAAGGCCAACAAGCTCATCGCCGCCTCCTCGGGCGAGGCGATGGCCGCGCTGCTGCCGAAGGAGCTGGCCGGCGACCCCAAGCTCTACGCGGAGTCGTTCGAGCACGCGAAGGAAGGGTTCCCGGCGGATTCGCTGGTGAGCAAGGACGGCGTCGCGCGCGTGATCGAGACCATGCGGGTCTTCGGCGCGGTGCCGGCCGAGCTGAAGCTCGAGCCCGAGAGCATCTACGACAACCGTTACGTGTTGAAAGCGCTGGGGCGTTAGCGCGACCTCGGCGCTCGCGGGAGGGGAGCGCCATGGACAGACAGTACGATCTCGTCGTCGTCGGCAGCGGAGTCACCTCGGCCGTCGCCTCCCGCTGCCGCGAGGCCGGCTGGAGCGTGGCCGTCGTGGACCGGCAGCCGTTCGGAGGGACCTGCGCCCTGCGCGGCTGCGTGCCCAAGAAAATTCTCGTGGGCGCCGCCGAGGCGGTCCACGCCGCCCGTGACTTCGACGGCCACGGGGTGCCGGCGCGCGCGTTGACGCTCGACTGGCCCGAGCTCGTCGCCTTCAAGCGCTCGCTGATCGGCGAGACGACCGCCCGCACCGAGCGGACGTGGACCGGAATGGGCATCGCGCTGTTCCACGGCGTCGCCCGCTTCGTGGGGCCGACGACGCTGGCCGTCGGCGATGACCGGCTGACCGGCAAGCGCGTGCTCATCGCCGCCGGCTCGATACCTGCTCCGCTGCGGTTTCCCGGCGCGGAGCGCGTGAGCACCAGCGATCAGTTCCTCGACCTGCCGCGTATGCCCGCGCGCGTGGTGTTCATCGGCGGCGGCTACATCTCGTTCGAGTTCGCCCACGTCGCCGCGCGTGCCGGCGCCCAGGTGACCGTGCTGCATCGCGGCCGGCGGCCGCTCGAGGCGTTCGACCCCGATCTGGTGGCGCAGCTCGTGCGGCGCAGCCGGGAGCTGGGCATCCGCCTGGAGCTCGAGACCGAGGTCCGCGGGGTCGACGCGGCCGGCGGAGGCCTCGTGGTGCGCGGCGCGCGGCACGGCAGCGAGGTCACGTTCGAGACCGATCTGGTCGTCCACGGGGCCGGGCGCGTGCCCGAGCTGGACGCCCTCGATCTCGACGCGGCCGGCGTCAAGCGGGAGACGCGCGGCGTCGTCGTGAACGAGTTCTTGCAGTCGGTCTCCAATCCCGCCGTCTACGCCGGCGGGGATGCCGCGGCGAATGGGCCGCAGCTGACGCCGAAGGCCGACCACGACGCGGTGGTGCTGACGGCCAACCTCCTGCACGGCAACACGCGGCGCGTGAACTACGAGGGCTTCGCCTCCGCCGTCTTTACCCTTCCGCCGCTCGCCTCGGCCGGCCTGGGCGAGGAGGCAGCCCGGGCCGCCGGGCTGAAGGTCCGCGTCAACCACCAGGACACCTCCGGCTGGTTCCACACGCGCCGCCTGGGCGAGACCGTCTCCGGCTGCAAGGTGCTCATCGAGGAAGGCACCGATCGCATCGTGGGCGCGCATGTGCTGGGACCGCACGCCGAGGAGGTCATCAACCTCTTCGCGGTCGCGATCCGTCTCCGGATCCCGGCGGGCGAGCTGAAGGACGTGCTCTACGCCTATCCGACGAGCGGGTCGGACATTCGCTTCATGCTCTGACGCGAGGCGTGCTCGCTAGACGGCTCGCTGGCAGAGGACGTTCAGGATGGCGGGGCGCCCTTCGCGCACGGCGGCCAGCCCGCGCTTGAGCGCGGCCGGCAGCTCGCCGGGGCTCTCGACACGCTCGCCGTAGCCGTCGACGGTCCTGGCCATCTCCTCGAAGCGCGGGGACGGCTTCAGCTCGCTGAGCGGAAAGCGGCCGCGCGTCTTCGCGACGCCGGCGGGATGCACGGCGAGCGCGCCGGACTTCACGGCCTCCCACTGCTGGTTGTTGAACACGACGGTGAGAATCGGCAGCGCGTGTGCGCGCTGCACGAAGAGGCACGACAGCGGCTCGCCGAAGAAGTAGGCGCCGTCGCCGACGGTGGCGATGACGGTGGACTGCGGCTGCGCGAGCTTCACGCCGAGCGCGGCGCCGAGGCCGAAGCCGAGGCCGCTCGAGTGCGGGGAGCCGACGTAGCTGCCCGGGCGCGTGAAGGGCGCGAAGCGGCGGTCGAGCGGATACTCGTTGACGACGGTCGTGGTCTCGTCGATCAGCTCGCCGATGCAGCGCGAGGCCCACGCGAAACCGATCGTCGAGGCGCTCGCCTGCTTCACCGCCGTCTCCTCCCACGCGGCGTGCCGCGCCCGGTGCTCGGCGACGACCCGCTCGCGCCGTCGCGCCACGGCCTTCGCGTCGGCATGGCGGCGCACGGCCTCGGCCAGCCGCGGCAGGGCCACCGCCGGCGTGGCGGCGATCGGCACGTCGCACGGGTAGCTGCGCATGGGATAGCGCGAGAAGAACGGATCGACGCCGAGGTGAATGATCGGCGCGCCCGCGGCGGGCTTCTGCAGCGCCGGATACCACGGCACGTCGGCCTCGACGACCAGGATCGCGTCGGCGCCCGCCAGCGACGGATTGGTGGTGCCGGAGGCGTTGTAGCCGAGATGCAGATCGTGGCGGTGCGGGAAGTTGAGATAGATGGGATCCGCCTCGACCACACCGATCCCGCCCGCCTCGGCCAGCTCCACGAGGCCGGCGACGGCGCGCGCGTCGAGGCCGGCGGCGGACACCAGGACGAGCGGATGCTCGGCGCCGGCCAGGATGCGCGCGGCCTCGTCGATCCGTCCCGGGTCGGGAAAGCGCTCCACCCGCGACTGACGCCGCGCGGGTGACGTGATGGTCAGCGGTCCGGGGCTGGCGGCGAGGACTTCGCGGGGCAGCGTCAGGTAGACGGGCCCGCGCGGCTCGGCGTGCATCAGCTCGACGGCGCGATCGACGACGGCTTCCACCTGCACGGGCGTGCGCAGCTCGTAGTCCCACTTGACGTACTCGCGGAGCATGGCGGCCTGATCGAAGCTCTCCTGCGCCCAGTGGATGTGCAGATCGCGCGAACCCGGCAGCCCCTCCTCGGTGACGGGCGTGCGTCCGGCCGACATCAAGATCGGGACGCCGGCGCGGGCGGCGGTGATGATCGCCGTCGCGGCATTGCCGGTGCCGACGTTGACGTGGACCATCACGGCGGCCGGGCGGCCGCCGCCCACGTAATAGCCGTGCGCCATCGACACCGCGACGAACTCGTGCGGCACCAGCAGCGGGCGCGGTCCGCGTCCGCCCTCGGCTTCGAAGCGCGCGAACGCTTCGACGAGCGAGGCGAAATCGGTGCCCGCATTGCCGAGGAAGACGTCGATGCCGCGGTCTGCGAGCAGCTCGAGATACGCTTCGGCGGTCGTCGCGGCGTGCAGGGTCCGGGTGCTCATGGGCGGAGTATCGCACGCGATGATGGGCTGCGTTAGAATCGCCCCGCGCTGCCCCCGGCGGCGCGAGGAGACGCCCATGCCGAAGAAAGAGATCGTCACCGTCGGATCCGCCGCTCCCAACCCGAATCTCTCCGCCGCCACCAAGTTCGGCCAGCTCGTGTTCGTCGCAGGCCAGACGGGCCGGAATCCGAAGACCGGTGAGGTGGGCAAGGACGTGCGCGAGCAGACGCGCAACATCCTCGAGCGCATCAAGGTCATCCTGGAAGCGGCCGGCACCTCGCTCGACCACGTGCTGACCGCCACCACGTACCTGACCCGCGTGCAGGACCTGGCCGCCTACAACGAGGAGTACGCGAAGTATTTCCCGACCAACAAGCCGGCGCGCACGACGGTCACCGTGGCCTCGCTCAACGCGCCGGAGCTGGTGATCGAGATCACCGTCACCGCGTGCATTCCGAGCTGAGGAGGCAGGAGATGAAGAAGATCGCCTACGTCCAGGCCGCCTGGCACACGGACATCACCGACCGGTGCAAGGAGGCGTTCCTCGCCGAGCTGGGCAAGCGGGGCCACGGCGCGGGGGACGTCGAGTTCTTCTCGGCGCCGGGCAGCCTGGAGATCCCGCTCATGGCCAAGAAGCTCGCCAAGACCGGCCGCTACGCGGCGGTGTGCGCGAGCGGCCTCGTGGTGGACGGCGGCATCTACCGCCACGAGTTCGTGGCGCAGGCCGTCCTGCAGGGGATCGTGCAGACCTCGCTGGAGACGGAGGTACCCGTGCTGTCGGCGGTGCTGACGCCGCACCACTTCCACGAGCACGCCGCCCACGCGGATTTCTTCCGCGCGCACATGGTGACGAAGGGGCAGGAGCTCGCCCACGCCTGCCTGGCCATCATCGACAACCTGGCGGCGGTCGCCTAGCGGCGGCTCAGCGCACCGCCGCCGCCATCCGGTCGCGCGCGGCGGCGTCGGGCAGCGGGCCGACCCCCGCCTTCATGTTGTCCACGAGGTGCGCGACGCGGCTCGTGGCCGGGATGACGCAGGTGACGGCCGGGTGCGCCAGGATCCACTTGAGGAAGAGCTGCGCCCAGCTCTCGCAGCCCAGCTCGGCGGCCCAGGCGGGCAGCGGCGTGCTGCGCACGCGCTGGAAGAGCCCGCCCTCCGTGAACGGACGGTTCACCAGCACCGCCACGCCGCGCTCGCGCGCCAGCGGCAGGATCCGACGCTCGGCGTCGCGCTCGCCGATCGAGTAGTTCACCTGCACGAAGTCGAGCGGCTCGGCGCGCAGCACGCGCTCGAGCTCGTCGTAGGCGCCGGCGGTGTAGTGCGTGACCCCGATGTAGCGCACGCGGCCCGCCGTCTTCCACTCCCGCAGCGTCTTCAGGTGCGTGCGCCAGTCGAGCAGGTTGTGGATCTGCATCAGGTCGAGGCGCTTGACCCGCAGCCGCGCCAGCGAGGCGTCCATCTGCTTGACGCCCGCCGCCTGCCCGCTCGTCCACACCTTGGTGGCCCAGAAGAGCCGATCGGTCAGCGTCGCCTCGGCGGCGAGAGCGCCGGCCACCGACTCGGCGGCGCCGTACATCGGCGAGGAGTCGAGGACCTTGCCGCCGAGCTCGACGAACTTGCCGAGCACCTCCGCGAGCGGCGCGCGCTCGTCCTTGCCGCCGCCCACGTCGAAGGTGCGCCAGGTGCCGAGACCGATCGCGGGGATCGTCTCGCCGGTGGACGGGATCGGGCGCTGGAGCAGCGCGGACGCCGCGCCCGCGCGGTCCGGCCCGGCGCCCGCGGCTGCCGCGGCCATCAGTCGGAGGAGCTCACGCCGCGCGAGCCTCACCGGCCCTTGAGCTTCAGGTCCTCGTAGGGCGCCGAGTAGGCATGGCCGGCGATGAGGCCGAGCCCGGATTCGTCCACGCGGGGACCGACGGCGTTCAGGAACGCGAGCTGCCAGATCGGCGTGAACATGGCCTTGTCGTGCACGAGCTGCTGCATCT
Organism: Candidatus Methylomirabilota bacterium; assembly: GCA_046734515.1. Classification (GTDB taxonomy): domain Bacteria; phylum Methylomirabilota; class Methylomirabilia; order Rokubacteriales; family CSP1-6; genus AR5. Next base: position 8,285 of record JBKPRI010000208.1, read on the forward strand.
TCACCAGGATCGCCTCGCGCTTCTTGCGGTCCAGCTCGCCGGCCTGCTCCTGGAAGAGCCCGTCGAGGTCGGGATACGTGCCGTAGACGTAGGTACCGCCGGTGACCACGAAGTTCTCGAGCCGGGTGGCCGCGTTGCCGAAGGCGCCGCTGGCCGTCTGGATGACGTTCTTGTACTTCTTGTCGGCGTAGCCCTGCCAGAAGGCGGCGCGCTCCAGGGGACGCATCTGGAGGCGAATACCCACGGCGCGCAGATCGTTCACCACCGACTCGCCGAGGTTGGCGTAGGCCACGTCGCAGAAGTACTGGCCGGCGTCGAAGCCATTGGGATAGCCGGCCTCCGCCAGGAGCTTCTTGGCGCGCGCCGGATCGTGCACCGGCGCCGGTGGCTGCCAGAAGAACTCGAAGCCCACCGGAATCACGCTGCCGGTGATCGGCGAGTGGCCGAGCGTCAGCGCCTGATTCGCGCCCTTGCGATCGATGGCCAGGCTGGTGGCCTGCCGCACTCGCTTGTCGTGCCAGGGCGACTTCGGGTCCCACTGGTCGGCGAAGTAGAGCCAGAAGGGCGACTGGATCACGGTGGGCTTCAGCGCCAGCCCGGCCGTGCGCTGCACCTCCTCGGCCAGCTCGCCGCGGATGGAGTAGGCGATGTCCACCTCACCGCGCTTGAGCGCGGCCAGCCGGGTGGCCTCGTCGGGAATCACGCGGAACACGAGGCGCTTCACGCTGGGCGCCTTGCGCCAGTACTGGTCGAACGACTCCAGCACCAGCTCGACACCCGGCGTGAACGACACGAACTTGTAGGGCCCGGCGCCGATCGGCGCCTTCTTGAACCCTTCGTCGCCGACCTGCTCGACGTACTTCTTGGGCACGATCCAGGCGGCACCCGTCGCGCTCGTGTAGAACGTCATGAAGTCCGGCCACGGCTTCTTGAGCCGCACGCGCACGTGCCGGGCATCCGGCGTCTCCACCGCGGCCACGTTGGCCTTGAGCGTCTTGTGGGCGGCGCCGCGATAGCGCTCCAGCGAGAACTTCACGTCCTCCGCGGTCACCGGCTCGCCGTTGTGGAAGCGCGCGCCCTTGCGCAGCGTGAAGTCGTAGGCGAGACCGTCGGGCGATGCGCTCCACGACTCGGCCAGGCCGGCGGCCGTGGCCTGGCCCGGCATCGGCTTCAGCAGCGCGTCGTGCAGCGCGTACATGAGCATGTACGGCGTGATCAGACCCGGCGTCTCGGCCGGATCGAACCAGGTCGGGGCCAGCGTGATGTGCACGGCCCAGGTGAGCTGGCCGTCGGCGGCGGCGGCCGGCGAGGGCGCGAGCGCGGCGGCGACCAGCAGGAGGAGAGAGGCGGCGAGCGGCCGGAGAGCGCGATGGCTCATGTGTCACCTCGTGATGCGTCGGATCGGTCCGAACGTCGCGCGCTACGCGTCAGGCGCGGGCGGCGACCCCCATGAGGACGTCGGTGGCGATGTCGAGGTCGTAGCGCTCCTTGGCGATCTTGGCCACCCGGGCGGCGAACTGCGGATGGTCCCGCAGGATACGCGCGAAGCTCGCCTTGTCCAGCGCCATCAGATCGCAGCTGGTCTTGGCGCGGACGGAGGCGGTGCGCGGGGTGTGGGTCAGCAGGGCGAGCTCGCCGAACACGTCGCCGTCCTTCAGCGTCTTCACGACGACGCCGTGGTCGTCGACGATCTCCACCTGGCCGCGGACCACCACATAGGCGTCCTGCCCGATGTCACCCTTGCGCATGATCACTTCGCCGGGCGCCAGGACCTCCGGCCGCAGGGCGAGGATCACCTGCGAGAGGAAGAGCGGCTCGCCGTCCTTGAAGATCTCGATCTTGTTCAGCACGTCGTCGGTGAGCAGCTCGAACCAGCGGCGCCCGTCCTTGCCGATGAGGTCCTCCGCCGAGGTCGGACCCCACGAGCCGCGCGCGTAGTTCGGGAAGTCGGCCGGCGCCGATTTCCAGTAATCCATGATCGGCTGCGCGACCCGCCAGGCGGCCTCCACGAGGTCGCCGCGCGAGAACAGCGTGGCATCGCCGTGCGAGCAGGAGTAGATCATCACCTCGTAGCCGGTGTACCGCGAGGCCTTGAACGCGTCGCCATAGCCGAAGCGCATGTTGACCGGCTGCAGCTGCAGCGTCGGGCCGGGGATCTTGGCGTGGAACTGCACCTCGATGCCCTGGTACGGCTGGATGTGGAAGATGAGGCGGTTGGCCCCGATCTCCTTCACCGCCGTGTTGCGGAACAACACTTGTGGGGCCTTCTTGAACTCCACGATGATCTCGGTGCCCCGCTTCCAGAGCGCCTTGCCGGAGCGCAGGTAGATCGGCACGCCTTCCCAGCGCCAGTTGTCGATGTGGAAGCGCGCGGCGGCGAAGGTCTCCGTCTTGGACTTCGGATCGACGTCCTTCTCCTGCCGATAGCCGGGCTTCACCACGGCGCCCTTGTCGTCCAGCTCGGGCCCGTACTGGCCGCGGACCACGTAGCGCGCGACCTCGTCCGGGGTGTAGACGCGCACCGCTTCCAGCAGCTTGGCCTTCTCGTTGCGGATGGCGTTGGACTCGAAGGAGCCCGGGACCTCCATGCAGAGGTAGGCGAGCATCTGGAACATGTGGTTCTGCATCATGTCGCGCAGCACGCCGGAGGTGTCGTAGTAGCCGCCGCGGCCCTCGACGTCGACGGCTTCCGAGACATTGAACTGGATGTTGTCGATGAAGTGCTTGTTCCACAGCGGCTCGAACATCCCGTTGCTGAAGCGGAAGGCCAGGAGGTTCTGGACCGTCTCCTTGCCCAGGTAGTGATCGACCCGGTAGATCTGGTCCTCGTGCCAGTGGGCCAGCACGTCCTCGTTCAGCTTGAGGGCGGAGGCCAGGTCGGTGCCGAACGGCTTCTCGACGATGATGCGCTTCCAGCCGGGGCCGTCCTTGAAGCCGTGCTTGTGCAGCTTCTCGCAGAGCAGGCCGAAGAACCGCGGGGCCGTCGCGAAATAGAAGAGGACGTTGCCCCCGCACTGATACTGCTTGTCCAGCCGCGCCACCTCGGTCTTCAGCTTGGCGAACGCGTTGTCGTCGGCGAAGCCGGCCGGGAAGTAGTTGAAGCGGCTCACGAGGTCCGCCCACGCTTTCGGGTCGAACGTGTGGCGGGTGTGGAACTTCTTGATGTCGTCGTTCATGCGCGCGCGGAACGACTCGGTGGTGAGATCGTCCATGGCGGCGCCGAGGACCGCGAACTTATCGGACAGCAGGCCGTCGCAGGCCAGGTTGTAGAGCGCGGGCACGAGCAGGCGCTTGGTGAGGTCGCCGGACGCTCCGAAGATCAGCATCACGCACGGCTGGCTCGTCGGGTTCGCGGCGCCCTCGGGCTCGTAGGACTTTTTCACGATCGGCGGCTCACTCATGACGTCACCCCTTCGAAGCTCACGCATCTTAGCAAACTTCCGAACCGGCCCGAGCGGGTGCTATCCTCGCCGGGTGCCACCGCTGGCCGGCCTCGGGCTCTTCGTCGCCGCGGCACTGCTGCTCCTGATCACGCCGGGTCCCGCCGTCCTGTACATCGTCACGCGCAGCATGGATCAGGGACGGCGCGCCGGGCTCGTGTCGATGCTGGGCGTGCACGCCGGCACGCTCGTGCACATCGCCGCCGCAGCGGCGGGCCTCTCCGCGCTGCTCATGGCCTCGGCCACCGCGTTCAGCGTGGTGAAGTACCTCGGCGCCGGCTACCTGGTCTACCTCGGCGTGCGCCGCCTGCGCGATCGCTCGACGCTGGCGACCGAGCGGCCGCCCGCGGTGCGGCTGCGGCGGGCCTTCGTGGACGGCTTCGTCGTCAACCTCCTGAACCCCAAGACCGGGCTCTTCTTCCTGGCGTTCCTGCCCCAGTTCGCCGACGTCGGCCGCGGCCGCGTGGGTGTGCAGGTCCTCGTGCTCGGGCTGATCTTCGTGGGGCTGGGGCTGGTGACGGACGGGCTGTACGCGCTCGGCGCCGGAACCGCGGCCCGGTGGCTGCGTGCCAGCCCGCGCTTCCTGGCGAGCGAGCGCTGGGTCTCGGGCGGGATGTACATCGGCCTCGGCGTCGCCGCCGCCTTCGCGGGCACCCAGCGCAAGTAAGAGGTGGTCTTCACCTCACCGCTGTTCCTCTTCGGCTTCCTGCCCGCCGTGCTCGCGCTGTACGCGCTCCTTCCCGCGCGCCTCACCAACGGCGCGCTCCTCGCCGCCAGCGTCCTGTTCTACGCGTGGGGCGAGCCGATCTTCGTGCTGTTCGCGCTCGGCTCCGCGCTGCTCGACCTCGGCGTCGTCCGGCTCATGGCGGCCACGGCGGACGCGCGGCGCCGGCGGCGCCTCGTCGCGGCCGGCGTCGCCCTCAACCTCGGCCTGCTCGCGTACTTCAAGTACGCGACCTTCGCGGCCGGTGTCGGCCGGTCGCTGGCGGCGGCAATGTTCGGCGTCACGCTGCCGCCGATGTTCGCCATCGCGCTGCCGATCGGCGTGTCGTTCATCGTGTTCGAGAAGATCACCTACATCGTCGACGTCTATCGCGGCGTGGGGTCGCCGGCGCGGCGCGTGCGCGATTACCTGCTCTACGTCTTCCTGTTTCCGAAGCTGCTGGCCGGGCCGATCGTGAAGTATCACGACATTGCCGGACAGCTGGGCGCTCGGGCGCGCCGCTTCGAGGACTGGACCGAGGGCTTCACGCGCTTCGTGTTCGGCCTCGCCAAGAAGGTGCTGATCGCCGACACGATGGCCGAAGTCGCCGACCTCGCCTTCGCCCCCGAGGCCGGCCCGCCCGGCTTCCGGCTCGCCTGGCTCGGAGCCGTGGCGTTCAGCCTGCAGATCTACTTCGACTTCTCCGGGTACTCCGACATGGCGATCGGCCTGGCGCGTGTCATGGGCTTCCGCCTGATGGAGAACTTCGACCGGCCCTACCTGGCGGTCGGCTTCGGTGAGTTCTGGCGACGGTGGCACATCTCGCTCTCGACGTGGATCCGCGAGTATCTGTACGTGCCGCTCGGCGGCAACCGCGTTCGCCCGATGCGCCTCTACGTCAATCTCTGGATCTGCTTCCTCGCCTCGGGACTGTGGCACGGGGCGGCGTGGACGTTCGTCGTGTGGGGCGCCTACCAGGGATTCTTCCTCACGCTCGAGCGGCTCTTCCTCGGCCGCGCGCTGGCGCGGCTGCCGCGCGCCCTCGGGGCGCTGCTCACGTTCACGGCCGTCACCGTCGGCTGGGTGCTCTTCCGCGCGCCGGACCTCGCCGCGGCCGCGCGCTACCTGGCGGCCATGGTGCAGCCCGGTGTGCCCGAGCGCTTCGCCATCATTACGCTCGACCAGTGGTGGACGCTGGCCGCCGGACTGCTGATCTGCGCGCTGCCGGTGCTGTCCCCGCTCGCCGCGCCCGTGCGCCCGCGGCCGCTCGCCCGCATGGCCGCGGCGCTGCCCTTGCTCCTGCTGGCCGCCGGCAAGGCGATGACCGTGACGTATAACCCCTTCCTCTACTTCCGGTTCTGATGGTGGTGCGCGCCGCCCGGGCCGTCGTCCTCGCGCTGATGCTGCTGGTGATCGGCGGGCCGCTGGTGCTGACGCTGCTCGTGCAGGACGATCCGTTCGGGCGCGCCTGGCTCGCGTCGCCGAAGCTCGGCAACGTCGTCTACCCCCTGCAGCCGTCGTGGACGCTCTCGGGCTGGGCGAGCGGCGATTTCCAGCGTCGCTTCGATCGCTGGTTCGCGGCGGTCGTGGAGCCGCGCGGCTGGGTGATCCCGCTGACGAACCAGGTCTACTACGACGTGTTCGCGAAGTCGCACATGTACGACCGGACGATCGTCATCGGCCGGGCCGGCGCGCTGTACGAGCGCGAGTACGTCGCGGCCTGGTGCGGCGCCGACGAGCCGGCGCCGGCGGCGGCCCTCGCCGAGATCGCGGCACGCGCCGGCGCGCTCCACCACCACCTCGCCGGGGAGGGCAAGGTCCTGCTGGTCCTCGTCACGCCCAGCAAGGCCTCGGTGATGGCGGAGTATCTGCCCGCCGGCGTCTGCCCGCCGCCGCGGGATTCCGGCGGGCGCCGGCGCCGGTTCGTCGCGCTGCTACGGGAGCGCGGTGTCCCGGTCATCGACGGGCATGCGCTGGTGGCGGCGATGAAGGCCGAGGATCCGCGCCCGCCGTTTCCGCGTGGGGGCACGCACTGGAGCCGGCTGGTCGGCGTGCGGGTGGCCGGCCATGTCCTGCGCGAGGTCGAGCGGCTCGGCGGCGTGGACGTGGGTGGCGTGGAGGTGCGCGACGTGCGCTGGGATGCGCGGCCCGAGCGCACGGACCGCGATCTCGCCGACCTGCTGAAGCTGTTCGTCACGCCGGACGACTACCAGGTGGCGGCCTGGGAGCGCGTCTGCCGGACGACGGCGCCGGGCCGCGCACGAAGCCTGGTCAGCGTCGGCGGCAGCTTCGTGTTCCAGGTGCTCGACCCGATCAACGAGTGTCGGCTGTTCCGCCAGGTCGAGAACTACTTCTATTACGAGACGCTGTATCAGCGCTGGCCGGACCGGCACAGCGAGAAGCCGGACCGCGCGGCCATGCGCTGGCGCGCCAAGCTCGCGGCGACCGATGTCGTGCTCCTGGAGATCGCCGAGCACCGGATCGGGCAGGCGCCGCACTTCGACCACTTCGTCGCCGACGCGCTCACCGCGCTGGAGCGGGATTAGCCGAGGCCGATCTTCACCCGGCGGTTGTGGCGCCCCTTGTTGTCGATCTTCAAGATGCGCACCGAGCGCGATTGCCCCGTCGACGGCAGGTGGGTGCCGCCGCAGGCCTGGCGGTCGAGGCCCACGATCTCCACGATGCGCACGGTGCCGTCGGCCGCCGGCGGCGGCGCCACCGAGCGGCACCGCACGAGCCCCGCCTCGGCGGTGAGCGCGCCGGCGGCCACCCAGTCGTAACGCAGCGCCAGATCCTGATGGATCACGTCGTTGATCTCCGGCTCCAGCGCACGCAGGCGATCGTTGTCGGCATCGGGCAGGTCGAAGTCCATCCGCGCGGTCGCATCCGCGTTGAGCTGGGCGCCGGTGACGAGCGCGCCGGCAAACTTCTGGAACACGAGCGCGTTGAGGATGTGCGTGTCGGTATGGAGCTGCATCATCATCGCGCGGAAGTCGGCATCGACCACGGCCTCGACGGCGCCGGCGATCTCCACGGGCTCGGCCAGCACGTGCCAGAGGCGCCCGCCGTCAGCCTCGATCGCCGTCACCTGCACTTCGCCGCCGCCCCAGCGCAGCACGCCGCGATCGGTGAGCTGGCCGCCGCCGCCCGGGTGAAACGGCGACTGCTCGAGCACGACCGCGCCCGGACGCGCGTCGATCACGCGCGTCTCGAGCGTCAAGGTCTCAGGATGATCGTGACAGAAGTACTTCGACACTACTGTCTCCTCCCGGGCCAGAAGCGGATGCCCGGGCGCGCGTAGCCGCCGCCGATGCCGATCGGCGTGCCGTCGGCGCGCCAGCACGAGGCGCCGGTGAGGCCGCCCTCGCCGGCGAAGGCGATGGCCCCCATGCCGCCCGCGACGTGCGCGACCGGCGTCACCTGGTGGCCGCGCGCGCGAAGGCCGTCGCGCACGACGTCGGGAATCGCCTCCTCGACCTCCAGCTCCTGGCCCTGCGTCCACACGCGCGGGGCCTCCACGGCTTCCTGCAGCGTCATGCCGTGGTCGATCACGTTCACGAGGGCCTGCAGCACGGACGGGAAGATGCGGGCGCCGCCCGGGAGGCCGAGCGCCATCCAGGGCCGTCCGTCACGGAGCACGAGCGTGGGCGCCATGGAGCTGGTCATGCGCTTGCCCGGCGCCACGGACAGCGCGTGGCCGGGGTGCGGGTCGAAGAGCCACATCGTGTTGTTCAGCAGCATGCCGGTGCCCGGCGCCATCGCGCGCGACCCGAAGAGGCTGTTGATCGTCTGCGTTGCGGCCACGACGGTGCCGTCCGCGTCGGCGACGGTGAGGTGCGTGGTATGGCCCGAGCCGGCCGGGACGCCGGCGGCATACGTCCGGGTCTTGCCCATGTCGATCTCCGCGCGCCGCGCCTGCGCGTAGCCCTTGTCGATCAGCCGCGCCACCGGCACGTCCACGAACGCGGGGTCGCCGGTGGCGGCGTTGCGGTCGGTGAAGGCGATCTTGAGCGCTTCGGCCAGCAGGTGGATGCCGTCCACGGTGCCGAAGCCCGCGCCCTTCACGTCCACACCCTCGAGGATGTTGAGCATCTGGATCAGGTGAATGCCGCCGCCGGTCGGCGGCGGGCAGCCGCAGATCGTGAAGCCGCGATAGGTGCCGCGCACCGGCGCGCGCTCGACGGTGCGATAGCGCGTGAGATCGTCCAGCGTGATGAGACCGCCGGCCTGCGCCATGTGCTCGGCGACGCGGCGGCCGATGGCGCCGCCGTAGAGGGCGGCCGGACCGTCGGCCGCGATCGTCCGCAGCGTCTCGGCGTACTCCGCCTGCATGAGGCAATCGCCGGCACGCAGGGGCGATCCGCCGGGCAGGAAGACGCGGGCGCTCGCCTCGAAGCGCGCCAGGTCGGGCGCGGCTTCGGCGAGGCACTCGGCCAGGTACCCCGTCACGCGGAAGCCGCGCTCGGCGTGACGGATGGCGGGCTGCATCGCGGTGGCGAGATCGACGCTGCCGAAACGCTGCAGCATCTCGCACCAGCCGGCCAGCGTGCCCGGCACACCGACCGAGCGGAGGCCCACGCTGTTCTCCCGATCGCGCGCCTCCATGTAGTCGGGCCACGTGTCGGACAGCGGCCGGTACATGTCGGGCCGCGCCGCCGCCGGTGCCGTGGTGTAGCCGTCGATCACCGTGTGCAGGCCGCCCGCCGTGAAGATCTGGGCGTGGCCGGCGCCGAAGATGCCGACCATCATGGGCTCGACGACGCTGAGCGCGAACAGCGCGGCCACCGCGGCGTCCACGGCGTTGCCGCCGCCGGCCAGCATCTCGGCGCCGGCGGCGGAGGCGAGGGGATGATTGGTGACGACCATCCCGCGGGCGGCGTGCACCGGACGCTTCTCGGTCCGCATCACTTGGCCAGCCACGAGTTCCAGAAGTACATGCGCGGCGCCGTGCGGAAGGGCCCGCGCACCTCGCGGCGCGCGGCGTCCAGCGTGAAGTAGTCGGCGATCTTCACCGTGCCGACGTCCTCGTAGTAGATCGCCTGCACGCGCTCGAGGATCGCCTTGCGCTTCTTCGGATCGCTCTCGCCCCGCAGCTCGGTCATCAAGCGCTCCTTCTCCTCGTTGCACCACCACCCGGCGAACGTGCAGCGCAGTGCCACGTGCAAGGCCGGATCGGCCGAGAACACGAAGCCGGTGGAGAACACGTCCCACAGCTCGGCCTTGTCCTGCCGCTGGTTCTGCGTCGCCCAGTCCACCACCTGGAGGTCGACGACGAAGCCCGCCTGCTCCATCTGCTGCTTGGCGACGAGCGCGTTCTTGTACATGAACTCGTATTCCTTCGTCGCCATCCACCGCACCGGCTGCTTCGCGTACCCGGCCTCCTGCAGCAGCCGCTGCGCCTTGGCCTTGTCCTTCTGGTTGTAGAGCGCGGCGCTCACCGTCGAGTGCCACGGCTGTTCGGGGAAGAAGAGGCCGGGGTCCAGGCGGTAGAACTCCTTGAAGCCGAACCCGGCGACGGCGATGGGCTCCATGTCGAGCGCCGCCTGCAGGGCCTGGCGGACCTTCTTGTTGGTCATCACCCCGGCCTTGTGGTTCAGCACGGCCACCGCCCACCCGCGCGGCTTCACGATGCGGGAGTCGATCTGGGGCAGCGACTTGATCCGCTCGTAGGCGTCCTGCTTCACGAACATCGCGTGGTGGTACTCGCCCGTCTCCACGCCGGCCAGCCGCACGGCGGTGTCCGACACCGGCAGGAAGAGAATCTCGTCGAAGTACGCCGTCTTCTTGCCGCCGAAGCCGTTGGGCGGATCGGTGCGCGCGCTGTAGTCGTTGAAGCGCACGAACTTGATGTGGCGATCGGCCTTGTGCTCGACGAACCGGTAGGGCCCGGTGCCGATGAAGTCCTTCAGCGTGCCCTCGCCGGCTGCCTCCAGCGTCTCCTTGGGATAGACGGAGGCGTGCGGCTCCGAGAGACCGTAGATGAGCGAGCCCGAGGGCTGCTTCAGGTGGATGACGACGGTGTAGGCGTCCTTGGCCTCGATCGCCTCGATCGACTTGGCCAGGATCTTCCCGACGGAGGCGAGCTGGCCCCACCGCTTGAGCGAGGGCACCACGTCGGCCGAGGTCATCTCCTTGCCGTTGTGGAACTTCACCCCGCGCCGGAGCGTGATCGTGTAGCGCAGCCCCTTGTTGTCGAGGGTGTAACCCTCGGCCAGCATCGGGATGGGAGTGAAGCTCTTGTCGTAGGTGAAGAGCGACTCGCTCGCGTGCCACATGATCTCGTAGACCTGCGTGGCGGTGGACATGGCGATGTCCAGCGTGGGCGGCTCGCCGATGGCGGCGACCTTGAGGACACCGCCCATGCGCGGCGTGTCCTGCTGCGCGCACACGGGAACGGCGGCCAGCAGCGTGAGCAGGGCGGCGAGAGCGAGACGCTTCATGGGTCCTCCGGGGTTAGTGACGCTCGACGACACAGCGTGCGGGATCGGCCTCGGCCAGCACGGCGGCCGGGCGTCCCGAGTGAAGGAACTCCGCGAGGAGCTTGCCGGCCATGGGCCCGCGGCCGAACCCTGACGAGGCGAGGCCGCCGACGATCCAGAGATCGGGGCGCAGCGGAATGCGACCGATCAACGGCTTGCCGTCGAGCGGGAACGGCATGAGCCCCGCCCACGTCTTCGCGATCGGCAGGCCGGCGAGGAACGGCAGCACCTCGAGCGCGTGGCCGCGGTTGACCTCGATGCCGGCCGGATCGGGCGTCACGCTCCAGCCGGCGAGGTCGCGATCGCCGCCGAAGATGATCTCGCCGTCGCGCCGCTGGCGCCCGTAGAGATGGCGCGTCAGCCGCGCGCCCTTGCGCGAGGTGAGAAAGGGCGGCGCGCTGCCGGGATCGCGATGCCAGGCCAGCGCCGACTCCGCCGAGGACATCGTCTGGAACACGCTCGGCGCCACCGGCGGCGTCGCCCACATCTGACCGCGCACCGGCACGATCGGGATGTCGAGCCCCAGCAGCGCGCCGAGCGCCCCGCACCAGGCGCCGGCGGCCAGCACGAGGCTGCCGCCGGCCTCGTCGCCGCCGCTCGTGGTCGCGAGCCAGCCGCCACCGGGC
>JBKPRI010000209.1:0-6360 GCA_046734515.1 Candidatus Methylomirabilota bacterium
CGGCCTTGCCGTCCTGAGCGAGTGCGGTGCACGGCACGAGGAGCGCGAGCGCGGCCAGCATCGCGAGCAATGAACGCATGTCGGGCCTCCTGGCCCCGCGGGGGGGCGCGGGCATGCTACACGCCGCCGTGATGCTTGGCAAACGCGGTACAGTGCGCCCTGTGCCCCGCCTCCCGGGGCCGAAAGGAGCGCCCCTCGATGAAAGTCGGATTCATCGGCCTCGGCACCATGGGCCGCCACATGGCGGCGAATCTCCAGAAGGGCGGCCACGAGCTGGTGGTGTACGACGTGCGCAAGGAGGCGGCCGAGTCGCACGTGAAGAACGGCGCGCGCCTGGTCGATTCCCCGCGCGCGGTGGCCGAGGCCGCCGACGTCGTGTTCACCTCGCTGCCGGGTCCGGCCGAGGTCGAGCAGGTCGCGCTCGACGAGAAGCAGGGGCTCCTGGCCGGCCTCACCGCCGGCAAGGCGTTCTTCGATCTCTCGACCAACTCGCCCACCGTCGTGCGCAAGATCCACGCGATCTTCAAGGCGCGCGGCGTGGACATGCTGGACGCGCCGGTCAGCGGCGGCCCCAAGGGCGCCGAGAGCGGGCGGCTGGCGCTGTGGGTCGGCGGCGACGAGGCCGTCTTCAAGAAGCTCAAACCGGTGCTCGACGCCATCGGCGATCAGCCGTACTACGTCGGCCCCATCGGCGCGGGCACGGTGGCCAAGCTCGTCCACAACTGCGCCGGCTACATGATCCAGACGGCGATGGCCGAGGTCTTCACGATGGGCGTCAAGGCGGGCGTCGATCCACTGGCGATCTTCAAGGCCGTCCGCCAGGGGGCGCGCGGGCGCGTGCGCACGTTCGACAGCCTGGCCGACAACTTCCTGCCCGCCAAGTTCGACCCGCCGTCGTTCGCGCTGCGCCTGGCCCACAAGGACGTCACGCTGGCGTGTGCGCTCGGCCGCGAGAACAAGGTGCCGATGCGGCTGGCGCAGCTCACGCTGGACGAGATGACCGAAGCGCTCAACCGCGGGTGGGGCGATCGCGACTCGCGCGTGGCGATGCTCCTGCAGGAAGAGCGCGCCGGCGTGGAGATCAAGGTGGATCCGGCCAAGCTCAAGGAGGTGCTCGACAAGGATGGCAAGTGAGGCCGCCGCCCGGCGGCTCGCTCGCTTCGTGACGGGGCTGTCCATCGACGCGGTGCCGGCGCCGGTCCAGACGCAGGCCGCGCTGCTGGCACTCGACACGATCGGCAACGCGCTGGCCGCGGCGCCGGAGGACTTCGGACGCGCCGTGCTCGGCGTGGCCGAGCGGCTCGGCGGCCCGCCCGAAAGTACGCTCCTCGGCCGCGCCGGCCGCGTCGCCGCGGCCAACGCCGTGCTGGCCAACGCCACGCTGGCCCACGGGCTCGATTTCGACGACACGCGCGAGGACGCCATCGTCCACACCGGCTGCGTGGCCGTGACCACCGCGCTGGCGGCGGGGGAGGCGGCCGGCGCCAGCGGGCGCGCGGTGCTCGAAGCGCTGATCGCCTCGGTGGAGGTGATGTGTCGCGTGGGGCTGGTGGTGCCGGGCGCCCTGCACGCGCGCCACTTCCACCCCACCGCCATCACCGCGAGCTTCGCGGCGGCGGCCGCCGCCGGCAAGCTGTTCGCGCTGTCCGAGGACGAGCTGGTGCGCGCCTTCGGGCTCTGTGGCAGTCAGGCCTCCGGCATCATCGAGTACCTCGCCGACGGCTCGTGGACGAAGCGCTTGCATCCCGGCTGGAATGCCCACGCCGGCGTGACCGCGACGCTGCTGGCGCGCGCCGGCTTCACCGGGCCCGAGACCGTGCTCGAGGGCGGCCACGGTCTCTACGCCGCCTTCGCCGGCGGCCACGACCCCGAGCGGCTGACCGCCACTCTCGATACGCTCGGCCGGACGTGGGAGCTCGGCGAGCTGACGCTCAAGCCGTACCCGTGCGGCTCGATCGCCCAGCCCTACATGGACTGCGCCGCCCGGCTGCGCGCCGCGCACGGCGTGAAGGCCGAGGACATCACGGCCGTGCGCTGCCGCACCGCGGCGGGTCCGGTGCCGCGGCTGTGGGAGCCGCTGGCGGCCAAGCACGCGCCGCCCAACGGCTACGCGGCGAAGTTCAGCCTGCCGTACCTGCTGGCCTCGATCTTCGTGCGCGGGCGCGCCGGCCTGGCCGAGTTCACCGACGCCGCCGTGCGCGAGGCCGACGTGCTGCGGGTGGCCGGCCGCGTCACCTACGAGCTGGACGCTACCATCGACTATCCCCGCCAGTTCATCGGCGACGTGGAGGTCACGCTCACCGGCGGCCGCACGCTGCGCGAGCGCCAGGACCGCCCCCGCGGCGGGCCCGACGCGCCGCTCTCGCGCGAGGAGATCGAGGCGAAGTTCCGCGGCAATGCCGGGCTCGTGCTGCCGGCGGTGCAGGTGGACGGCGCACTCGCGGCGGTCAACGGGCTGGCCGAGGCGACCTCGCTCACCGACGTGCTGGACACCCTGGCCGTCCGCTGACCTCAAAGGGGGAACCATGAGACATCCGAGCGGCATCACCCGTCGCGCATTCGTGGCCGGCGCCGCCGCGCTCCCGGTGGTCACGCGCGGCCCACGCGCGCACGCGCAGGCCGACGCCAAGGTCGTGGAGGCCGCCAAGAAGGAAGGCAAGGTCGTCTGGTACACCTCGCTGGTGCTGACCAGCGCCGAGAAGGTCGCCAAGCAGTTCGAGGCGGCCTACCCCGGCATCAAGTGCGAGGTCCATCGCACCGGCTCCGAGCGGATCCTGCAGCGCGTGATGCAGGAGCTTCAGGCCAACATCAAGAACGCGGACGTGATCCACACCTCGGATGCCGGCCACTTCGTGCTCTTCAAGGAGAAGAAGCTCCTGGCGAAGTACACGCCGGCCGGCGTGGAGGGCTTCCCGGCGGGCTTCAAGGACAAGGACGGGTTCTACTACGGCCTGCGCGCCACCGTGAATTGCATTGCGTTCAACACCAAGGCGGTGCCGGCGGCCGAGGCGCCGAAGACGTGGAAGGATCTCCTCGACCCGCGCTGGAAGGGCAAGATGGTGACGGCCCACCCGGGCTACAGCGGCGTCATCGCCACCCACGTGCTGGCGCTGGTGAACCTGCTCGGCTGGGATTACTTCAAGCAGCTCGCCCAGAACCAGCTCATGATCGTGCAGTCGGCCAACGATCCCTCCACCGTGGTCGCCTCCGGCGAGCGGGCGGTGGCGGTCGACGGCGGCGAGTACTCCTTCTACCAGCAGAAGAAGAAGGGCAACCCGGTCGAGATGGTCTATCCCAAGGAAGGCGTGCCGCTGGTCGTCTCGCCGACGGCTATCGCCTCGTTCGCGCCGCATCCGAACGCGGCGCGCCTGTTCACCGACTTCACGTTCGGCCGCGAGCTGCAGCAGTTCCTGGCCGACAGCGAGGGCCTCTACACCGGCCACGCCGAGGTGAAGTACCCGGCCGACAAGCCGAAGCTCTCCGAGCTGAAGCTGCTCGCGGTGGATCCCGCCGAGCTGCTCAAGCGCAACGAGGAGCTCAAGAAGCGCTTCGTGGAGTTCTTCGGCGCGTGAGGCTCGGGTTCCTGGCCTCGCACCGCGGCAGCGGCGTGCAGGCGGTCGTGGACGCGTGCGCGGGCGGCCGGCTCGCCGCGACGCCGGCGGTGGTCATCAGCAACAATGCCGACGCGGAGGTACTGGGTCGCGCCGAGCGCGCGGGGCTGCCGCGCTACCATCTCAGCCGCGCCACGCATCCCGAGCCGGATGCGCTGGACGCGGCGATCCTCGATGCGCTCCGCCGTCACCAGGCCGAGCTGGTGCTGCTGCTCGGCTACCTGCGCAAGCTCGGACCCCGCACGCTCGCGCACTACGCCGGGCGCGTCCTCAACGTGCACCCCGCGCTGCTGCCGCGCTTCGGCGGGGCGGGCATGTACGGCGACCGCGTCCACGCCGCCGTGTTGGAAGCCGGCGAGAAGGAGACCGGCGTCACGATCCACGTCGTGGACGGCGAGTACGATACCGGACCGATCGTGGCCCAGTGCACGGTGGCGGTGCAGCCGGGCGATACCGTGGCCACGCTGGCCGAGCGGGTGGTGGCGCGCGAGCACGCGTTCCTCGTCGAGACGCTGCGGCGCATCGTCGCCGACGGCGTGGTGCCCCAATGATCCTCGAGCGCTCGCTGCCGGTGTGGCTCGGCGCCGCGCTGGCGCTGGCGTTCCTCATGGTGCTGCCGCTCGGCTGGCTGGCGTGGGTGAGCGTGAGCAGCGAGACCGGCGCGACGCTCATCCACTATCACGACGTCTTCCGCGATCCCGCCCTGAGCAAGGCGCTGTGGAACACCCTCGTGCTGGCGTTCTGGGTCGGGCTGACGTCGGTGGCGATCGGGGCGCCGCTGGCGTGGCTGACCGCGCGCACCGACCTGCCGGGCAAGGGCATGGTGCGCGCGCTGGTGATGGCCTCGTTCGTGACGCCGCCGTTCCTCGGCGCCTTCGCCTGGGTGATGCTGGCCGGCCCCAATGCGGGCCTGCTCAACACGCTGTGGCGCTCGGCGACGGGCGCTGCCGGGCCGCTGGTCAACATCTTCACGATGCCCGGGCTCGTGTTCGTCGTCACGATCTACACCTTCCCGTACGTCTACATCATGATCGCCAACACGCTGGCGCTGATCGCCTCCGACCTCGAGGAAGCCGCGGCGATCCACGGCGCCGGCCGCCTCACGGTGGCCTTCACGGTCACGCTGCCGATGGTGCTGCCCGCGCTGGTGAGCGGCTTCATCCTGTCCGTGCTGCAGGCGCTGGCGCTCTTCGGCTCGCCGGCGATCCTGGCGTTGCCGGCCGGCTTTCACACGATCACCACGCAGATCTGGTCGTTCTTCCATTACCCGCCCAAGATCGAGCAGGCCGCGGCCTTCTCGCTGCCGCTGCTGCTGGCCACCGCGCTGCTGCTGCTGGTGCAGAAGCGGCTGCTCGGCCGCCGCGGCTACGCCGCCGTCGGCGGCAAGGGCGGCCAGCGACGGTTGATCCCGCTGGGCGCCTGGCGCTGGCCGGCGCTGGCCGCCTGCCTGGCGGTGATGGCGTGCGCGATCTTCCTGCCCTACGGCGTGCTGGCCAAGGCCGCCTTCTCGCGCGCGTGGGCGCAGCCGCTCACGTGGAGCAACACCACGCTGGGGAACTTCACGTTCACGTTCTTCGAGTACGGCGCCACGCGCGCGGCCATCGTGAACACGCTGGAGCTGGGCCTGCTGACGGCCTCCGTCGGCGCCGTGCTGGTCGCGCTGCTCGCATACGTCTCCAACCGCCGGCTCATCATCGGCCACCAGGTGGTGACCTTCCTGGCCCTGGCGCCGATCGTGATCCCCGGCGTGGTGCTCGCCGTGGCCCTCTTCATCGCCTACACCCGGCCGCCGCTGGTGCTCTACGGCACGCTGGCCATCCTGTTCGTGGCCTACCTCACCAAGGAGATGCCGACGGGCTACGCGCAGTCGGACGCGACCTTCCGCGGGATCCCGGCCGACCTCGAGGACGCCGGGCGCATCCTCGGCGCGGGCCGGCTGCGCATCCTGCGCGACGTGACCGCGCCGCTGGCCCGCAGCGGCATCATCGCGGCGTGGTGCTTCATCTTCATCGGCGTCATCCGCGAGCTGTCGGCCTCCATCATCCTGTTCACGCCCAACACCCAGGTGATGTCGGTCGTCATCTTCGACCTCAAGGAGGAGGGCCAGTTCGGCGCCATCGCCGTCCTCGGCCTGGTCATGCTGGCGCTCACGTTCGCGACGGTGGCGCTCATGCAGGGCCTGCTCGGCCGCGACGTGCTGGGAGCGCGCGAGTGACCGGCGTCTCGCTGCGCGCGCTGGGCGGGCTCTTCCTGCGCGCCGGCAACCTCACGTTCGGCGGCGGTGACGCCATCACCGCCGTGCTGCAGCGCGAGCTGGTGAACCGCCGCGCGTGGGTCACCCTCGACGAGTTCGCGCTGGCGCAGAGCCTGGGCGGCGTCACGCCGGGCCCGCGCATCCTGGCGTTCGCGGCGGCCGTCGCCTGGATCGTCCGCCGCTGGGCCGGCGCGCTCACCGCCGTGCTCGCGATCTCGGTGCCCTCGGCGGCCGTCACCGTGCTGCTGACCGCCGGCTTCGACTCGCTGCGCGGGAGCCGGGCGGCGGTCCTCACGCTGGCCGCGGTGCTGGCCAGCGCCGTCGGCCTCATGTGGGCGGCGGGCTGGCTGCTGCTGCAGCCGCAGCTCCGGCGCGGCGCGTGGCTGAAGCCGCTGCTGATCTTCGTCGGCTCCGTCGTCGTGTTCGCGGTGTGGCGCGTGTCGCCGATCCAGGTGCTGGCGGCGGCCGCCGTCATCGGCGCGCTGTGGGTGGATC
>JBKPRI010000210.1:0-7806 GCA_046734515.1 Candidatus Methylomirabilota bacterium
GTCCACGCCGGGGGAGGCGACCAGCGGCGCGCTCGGCGCCGGCAGCGTGGTCGCCACCACGCGCACGCGGGCGGCGCGCTCGGTGCCGTGGCGCCGCAGCAGGTCCAGCCCATAGGCGTCCACGGGACCGACGTCGGCGCGCCCGTCCAGCACCGCGTCGATGACCGGCAGCTGGCGGTGCAGCGGCCCCAGCACCGTGCCGTAGAGCGACGGCCGATCGGGGCGCCGGTACTCGAGCAGGTGGAAGCGCGCGGCGTTGTAGCCGGAGTGCGAGTGCTCGATCGAGTACGCCATGGTGCCGCCGAACGTGTCCTCGAGCGTCTTGTACGGGCTGTCGGCGCGCACGATGAAGTCGGTGAAGTAGATCGGCTGGCCACGGTAGCGCGGCGGCGACGGCACGGGCGCTGCCAGCAGATGCGGGCGCTCGTCGCGCAGCGCCCACGGATAGCCGCACATGAACACGCAGCCGAGGTCCTCGCGCGCCCACAGCTCTTCCAGTGGATAGGGGTCGGCGATCTCGAGGACCTGCGTGGCGTTGCCGGCGCGGGCCGAGACCCACTCGAGCAGCCGCTTCCACGCCGCGGTGAGCGTGGGGGCCCACGAGTACATCCGGGCGGACGCGACGGGGATGGCGGTCGTCATAGCCGCGTGCGGATGCGCTCGACCGCTTCCGCGGT
This sequence comes from Candidatus Methylomirabilota bacterium, assembly GCA_046734515.1. GTDB lineage: Bacteria > Methylomirabilota > Methylomirabilia > Rokubacteriales > CSP1-6 > AR5. The sequence continues at coordinate 678 of JBKPRI010000210.1, forward strand.
CTGCTCGCGGGAGCCGAACGCCGTCAACCGGAAGTAGCCCTCGCCGCTCGGCCCGAAGCCGGAGCCCGGCACGCCCACCACGTGGGCTTTCGTCAGCAGCGCGTCGAAGAAGTCCCACGACGTCTGGCCCGCCGGTGCGCCGAGCCAGATGTAGGGCGCGTTGCGCCCGCCGTACACGGCGTAGCCGGCCGCGCGCAGGCCCTCGGCGATCGTGCGGGCGTTCTCCATGTAGTAGTCGATCAGCGCGCGCACCTGCTTTTGCCCCTCGGGGGAGAACACGGCGGCGCCGGCCTTCTGGATGAGATAGGGCGGGCCCTGAAACTTGCTCGCCGTGCGGCGGTGCCAGAGCGCGTTGAGGCTGCCCGCGGTGCCATCGGCGAACTTGCCGCGCGTCTCCTTCGGCACCACCGTGTACGCCAGGCGCAGGCCGGTGAAGCCGGCGTTCTTCGAGAAGCTGCGGCACTCGATCGCGCACTCGCGCGCACCGTCGATCTCGTAGATCGAGTGCGGCACGTCGGCGTCCACGATGTAGGCCTCGTAGGCCGCGTCGAAGATGATGACCGCGTCGTGCGCGCGCGCGTACTCCACCCAGCGGGTGAGCGCGGCGCGCGTGGCCACCGCGCCGGTGGGGTTGTTGGGATAGCAGAGATAGATGACGTCCACCGGGCGCTCGGGCAGCGCCGGCTGGAAGTCGTTGGCGGCGGTGCAGGGCAAATAGACGATGCCCTCGTAGTGCCCGCGCGCGTCCGCCTTGCCCGTCCGCCCGGCCAGCACGTTGGTGTCCGCGTACACCGGGTACACGGGATCCAGCAGGGCAACTTTGGAGTCGCGGGCAAAGAGCTCCTGCAGGTTGGCGCTGTCGCTCTTGCCGCCGTCGCTGATGAAGATCTCGTCGGTGGCCAGCGTGATGCCGCGAGGGGCGAAGTCGTGGCGCGCGATCTCGGCGGCCAGCCACTCGTAGCCCGTGTACGGCCCGTAGCCCTTGAACGTCTCGGCGCGCGCCAGCTCGTCCACCGCGTCGTGGAGCGCCTGCACCACCGCCGGCGGCAGGGGCCGGGTGACGTCGCCGATGCCGAGGTTAATCAGCTTGGCGGCCGGGTTGGCGTCGGTGAACGCCTTGGTGCGCTTGCGGATCTCCGCGAAGAGATAGTTCGCGTTGAGGTTACGGAAGGCCTCGTTGAGCTTCGGCACGGCCGCTCAGTAGAGCGTCTTCAGCCGTTCCTGCGAGTCGCGCTCGTACTGCTCGACCGTCTGGCCCGCGGGCTTCGTCGGCAGGAGATCCCAGATCATCCGCTGCATGGAGGGCACGGCCGAGGTGTCGGGCCAGCGCTCGGGCTGCCAGAGCCCGGCGCGCTTGAAGGCCCGCGCGCAGTGCATGAAGGTCTGCTCGACCTCCACGACCAGCGCGGTCTGCGGACGCTTGCCGTTCACGGCCAGCCGCTCCAGCAGCGTCTCGTCGCGCGAGATGGTGGCCCGGCCGTTGACGCGGAGCGTGTCCTCGCGTCCCGGAATGAAGAAGATGAGGCCGACGTGCGGGTTCTCCACCACGTTGCGCAGACCGTCGAGCCGGTTGTTGCCGAGCCGGTCGGGGATGGCCAGGTGGTGGTCGTCGAGCACGTGCACGAAGCCGGGCGCGTCGCCCTTGGGCGAGACGTCGCAGCGGCCGTCGGCGCCGGCGGTGCCGAGGACGAGGAACGGCGAGTGGGCGATGAACGCCCGCGTGTGCTCGTCGAGCTTGGCCTGCTCCTTGGCCACCGCGCGCTCGCCGGGAGTCCCGTAGAGGGCGCGCAGCGCCTCGGTGGTGTTGATCGTGGTCACTTCATCAACCCGTAGAACTTGCCGGCGTTCTCGCAGGTGATCTTGCGCACCACGTCGGCCGGCAGGTGGCCGAACTGCTCCTCGATGTACTTCGACGACTCCGGCCACACGCCGTCGGTGTGCGGGTAGTCGCTGGCCCACATGAGCGTCTCGGCGCCCATCTCGTCGATCATCTTCGTGCCGATACGGTCGAACTGGAAGGTGGCCTTGCACTGCCGGCGCCAGTAGTCGCTCGGCTTCATGGTGAGGCCGAGGTCGCGGAACCGGTCCTCCCACTCGAAGTCCATGCGGTCGAGCGCGTAGGGGATCCAGCCGATGCCCGATTCGCCGAACGAGATCTTCAGATTCGGGTAGCGCTCGAGGACGGCGGCGCCGATGATCGCGGCCAGGATGTTGACGAGGTTCATCTGGAAGGCCGACACGCCGGTGAAGAGCGCGGCCCGCTTGGCGAGCGGCGTCGGCGCCTTCTCGCGGACGCTGGCCGGCACGCTCGGGAACGTGTGGAAGTGCAGCGGCAGGTTGACCTCGTTCACCGCCTGCCACAGCGGCTCCCACATGGGATGCCACATCGGCTCCATGTCCCACGAGCACGAGAGCTCCAGCCCGCGCAGGCCCAGCTTGGCCACGCGGTGGATCTCCTTCACGGCGGCGTCGATGTCACCGTAGGGCAGGCAGGCCAGGCCGATCTGCCGGTCGGGATAGTGGCGGCAGAAGTCCTTCAGCCAGTCGTTGTAGATGCGGAACATCTCCTTGGCCGCCTCGTGATCGTTCAGCCGCGTGGCGGCGCCCAGGATGCCGAAGATGACCTCGGCGTCCACGCCGTCGAGCTCCATGTCCTTGAGGCGCAGATGGGGATCGGTCGGTCGGCGCAGGCCCTTCTTGCCGTCCTCGTAGAGGCCCACCGCCGCCATCTTGTCGACACGGTAGTTCTGGCCCGGGACCAGCTTCTGTCCCGACGGGCCGACGCCGCCGATCAGGCCGAACGACGCCCCGTTCTTGCACGTCCACTGCGGGCCGTCGGGACCGTCCACGACGTAGGGCATCCGGTCCTTCATCGCCGCCGAGGCGTTCTTCGTGAACAGGTCGTCGGGGATCCACGGCATGTCGATGTGGCAGTCGGCGGAGATGCGGTTGTACGTGGTCATGGACTCTCAGGCTCCTCCGGTGACGTCGATGGTGACGCCGGTGACGAAGTCCGCGTCGCTCGAGGCCAGGAAGCAGATGACGCGCGCCTGGTCGACCGGCTCGGCCACTCGGCGCAGCGGCACGCGCTCGATCTCCTTCTGCTTTTCCTCGGCGGTCATCTTCTCCCAGCGCGGCTTGAGGCGCGGGCTCAGCGTGAGGCTCGGCGCGATGGCGTTGACGTTGATGCCGTAGGGCCCGAGCTCCAGCGAGAGCTTCTTCGTCAGCGCGATGATGCCGCCCTTGGCGGTGGCGTAGGCGCTGCTGGACGTCGGGCTCTTGCCGCGGCCGGCGATGGACGAGATGTTGACGATCTTGCCGGCCCGCTGGCGCTTCATCACCGGCACCACGGCGTGTGTGAACAGGAAGGTGCCGGTCAGATTGAAGTGCAGGAGCTGCTGCCACTCGGCCAGCGTGAGGTCTTCCACGTTGGCGGCGGGTTTGCCGATGATGGTCGAGCCGCCCACCGCGTTGACGAGGATGTCGATGCGGCCGTGCGCGTCGGTGACCCGGCGCACCACGTCTTCCACCTGGGCGGCCTCGAGCCCATCGGCCGGCATGCCGTGGGCCGTGCCGCCGCCGGCGCGGATCGCGCCGACCACCGACTCCAGCGCGTCCTTGTCGTTGTCGACGGCGATCACCGTGCCGCCCTCGCGGCCGATGATCTCCGCCGACTCCCGCCCGATGCCGCGCCCCGCAGCGCTGATGAGCGCGATCCGTCCCGTGAACCGCATGGGTTTAGTGCCGGTACGATGTGTCGTGACGGTCCAGCCGGCGCAGCAGGCCCGGCCACGCCAGGCGATGCTGGCCGCCGTTGCGCTTCCGCTGCTCCTGCATCGCGGCCGAGTAGCCCTTGTCGATGACGGCCTTGTCGATGTGGATCAGCTCGCCGCCGCCCGCCTGGGCGCGCACCTGGATCGCGCACGAGAATTCCAGGTAGTACATCCGTACGAACGCCTCGGCCACGCTCTCGCCGACGGTCAGCAGCCCGTGGTTGCGGAGGATCAGCGAGTTATTGGAGCCGAGGTCGGCCACCAGCCGCGGCTTCTCGTCGGCGTCGAGGGCGGGGCCCTCGAAGTCGTGGTAGCCGACGCTGGTGATCACGAACAGCGAGTGCTGCGAGAGCGGCAGCAGCCCCTCGCGCTGCGCCGCCACCGCCACGCCGTTGACCGTGTGCGTGTGGAGCACGCACTTGGCGTCGTGGCGGGCGCCATGCACCGCGCTGTGGATGATGAAGCCGGCCGCGTTGACCGGGAACGGCGAGTCCTCGACCTTGTCGCCGTTGAGGTCGATCTTCACCAGGCTGGAGGCCGTGATCTCGTCGAAGAACACGCCGTAGGGGTTGATGAGGAACTGGTCCTCGGTGCCCGGCACGCGCGCCGAGATGTGGGTGAAGACGAGATCTTCCCACCCGTACAGCGACACGAGGCGATAGGCCGCGGCGAGGTCGACACGGACGGCCCACTCTTCGGGCGAGACCTTGCCATCGAGCGACGGAATCTCGAGCGTGCTCACGATGATATCTCCTCTTGTTGGGAGGGGAACCCTAGCAGGGTTCCCCCTTCCCCTCCGGGGCTTAGATGCCGTAAAGCGCAGCGACGTTATCGCACGTGATCTTGCGGCGGACGCGGTCGGAGAGCTGGGCCAGGTTCTTGTTGAGGTGGCCCCGCGAGTCCGGCCACACGCAGTCCGGGTGCGGGTAGTCCGCGCCCCAGATGATGTTGTCCTCGCCGATCAGCGGAATGATCGGCTCGAGGTACTGGTCCTGCTGGTACGTCACGTAACCCTGACGGCGGAAGTAGTCGCTCGGCTTCAGCTTGAACCCGAGCTGCCGCGCGCGGTCCTCGTACTCGGTGTCGAGCCGGTCGAACACGTAGGGCAGCCACGTCACGCCGGACTCGCCGAGCACGAACTTCATGTTCGGATACTTCTCGGGCGCGCCGGAGGCGATGACCGAGACCAGCACTTCCATGGTGTCGAGCTGGAAGAGCGACGAGCGCACCAGCCGCCACTGGACCATGTACTTGGCCTCGTCGGCCGGCGTGTTGGGCTGGCGGACGTTCTTGAAGCCGGTCGAGTGGAAGGAGATGGGGAAGTTGCACTCGGCCGCGGCCTCCCACATCACGTGCCACTCGGGCTGGTAGAGCGGGATCGACATGCGCTTGAACGCGAGGTCGCCGCCCTTGAGGCCCAGCTTGGCGCAGCGGCGCACCTCGGCGGCCGCCGCCTCGGGATCGGTGTTGGGGATGATCGCGAGCGGGAAGATGCGGTTGGGATCGGAGCGGCGCGCGAAGTCGGCCGCCCAGTCGTTGTAGACCGCGTTCGCCCACACCCGTGCCTCGGGCTTGTCGATGAGGTCGTTGATCATCAGGCAGCCGTACACGACCTCGGCGTCCAGGCCGTCGCGGTCCAGGTCGGCCAGCCGGAGCTCCGGCGTGGTGGGCCGGGGCTTGGCGCCCGGCCGGTAGTCCCACTCGAAGCCGGACTGCTTCATCTCGTCGATGTGGCCGAACTGGCCGGGCGTGTACTTGAGGAAGCCGGGGCCGACCCCGTTCCACATGCCCCTGTCCTGCGCGTCCACGAACCAGTGACAGCCGTCCTCGAGCTCCTCCACGCGCGGCACCAGCAGCTTCCACTTGGCGGGGGCCTGGGAGGACCAGAGGTCGGGCGGGCAGTAGGTCAGGTCGATGTGGTTGTCGCCGGAGATCAGCCGTTCCTTCATGGAGGGGCTCCTCTCGTGTGTCGAGATAGTACCCGATGTACCCTAGGGCGCGCCAAAGGAGGCCCGCCATGCTGGGTGACGTCGTCGAACTGTCGGTGGTGGTGCGCGACCTGGACGCCGCGGTGGAGCGGTACACGAAGCTGTTCGGCCTCAAGGTCCACAAGCGGAGCGAGTCCAAGCAGTTCGGCTTCAAGAACGCCATCCTGCCGACCGGCATCGGCCACATCGAGCTGATGCAGCCGACCGACCCCGACAAGGCCGTCGGCCGCTTCCTGGCCAAGCACGGCGAGGGGGTCTACCTGGTGGGCTTCGAGTGCCAGGACGTCCCCGGCGCGGTGAAGAAGCTGCGCGGCGACGGCGTGAACGTGGACAGCCCCCGCGAGGACCTGGCCTGGGTGCACCCGCGCGAGACCAACGGCCTGTTCGTGGAGCTGCGCCACCGCGAAAAGTACGACTGAGCGCATGCCCGTTCCCGTCGGCCTCAACGTGTGGTCGCGGCTGGTCGAGCGCACGTTCCCGTACCTGGACAAGACCGTGGCGCCCTTCGACTCGCTGTGGATGCCCGACCATGTGCAGTACAACGGTCATCCCGTCGCCGAGGGCTGGACCCTCATGACGTGGGCGCTGGCGCGCTATCCCGACAAGCGCGTGGGTCACGAGGTGCTCTGCAACAGCTTCCGCAACCCCGCCCACACCGCCAAGATGCTGGCCACCGCGCAGGCCCTGTCGGGCGGACGCGCCATCCTCGGCATCGGCGCCGGCTGGAACGAGGAAGAGTACCGCGCGTACGGCTGGCCCTATCCGCCCACGCGCGTGCGCATCACGCAGCTCGCCGAGGCCATCCAGCTCATCCGCCTCATGTGGAAGGACTCGCCCGCGAGCTTCAAGGGTGAGTTCTACGAGATCGCCGGCGCCGTCTGCGAGCCGCGACCGCAGCCGGCGCCGCCCGTGATGATCGGCGGCCACGGCGAGAAGTACCTGCTGCGCTGCGTGGCCGAGCACGCCGACTGGTGGAACTACTCGTTCCGCGACATGCCGACGTACGTGCAGAAGCAGGAGGCCCTCAAGGCGCACTGCCGTGCGGTCAAGCGCGACTACGACTCGATCGAGCAGGTCGTCCGCCTCGGCATCCTCATCGCCGAGAACGAGCGCGAGGTCGAGCGCGTGAAGGCCCGCCCCGGCACGCGCGCGCTGAACGACATCCATCTGATCGGCACACCCGCCCAGGTGACCGACACCGTGCTGGCCGTCATCAAGCAGGGCGCCCGCCGCCTCACCGTGAACTTCGCCGACGTCCCGCATCCGGAGGGCACGTGGCTCTTCGCCTCCACGGTGCTCCCGCACCTGGCCTAGTGGCCGGCCGCGCGGGGGTGTAGCACCGAGATCGCGTAGTGAAGGTTGAGGGGT